>DATFRA010000365.1:0-6446 GCA_035263705.1 Allostellaceae bacterium | reverse complement strand
TAGGCGAGCGGCAGCCGCTCGGCCAGCGGCGAGCGCAGCAGCAACAGCAGGGCCTGCACCGGCATTAGCGGCAACGTCAGGCAGACGTAGAGGAAGAGCCGCTTGAGCCGCAGGAGGAACGCGCTCATGGGGTCGAGAACGGCGGCATCAAAGCGTGCCTGCCTCGCGCGTCTGCCGCTCGTAGTGCCGATAGTACTTGTCGGTGATCAGGTCGGTTTTCACCACGATCGACACGTCGGTGGTGTTGAACTGATGGTCGATCACCGCGCCGTCGCCGACGAATCCGCCGAGGCGAAGGTAGCCCTTGATGAGTGGGGGCAGCTCCGCAAGCGCCTTGGCGTGGTCGATCTCGCCGGCCGGGAGGCGGCGCATGTCGACGTACCGGGCCGCGAGCGCACGGGGCCGGAGCGCGGGCGGCGCCAGGTGGTGGTAGTAGAGGTAGCTCAGCGGCGCCGCGAGCGGGCCGGGCTCGGTGCCCGGCAGGCTCGCGCAGCCGAACATCAGGTCGATCTGGTGGAAGAACACATAGGTCGCGATGCCGCGCCACAGCAGCTGCATGGTGGGCCGGTTGCGCGCGGCGGCATCGACGCAGGAGCGCCCGAGCTCCAGGATCTCGCCGGGATAGGCCACGATGGCGGAGATGTCGTACTCCTCGGCGGAGTAGAAGCGGCCGACCCGCGCGGCGGCGCTGCGACGGATCAGCCGATAGGTCCCGATGACGGATTGCGGACCCATCCCGCGCTTGTGGTCGATCACCAGGAGATGATCGGCGACGTCGTCGAAGCGGTCGAAGTCGCGGCGCGCGCGCGCCATCTCCGGCGTCGGCTCCGCGCCCATCTCCTCGTAGAACACCCGGTAGCGGAGGGCCTGCGAGGCGGCCACCTCGCCGGGGTTCTCCGCCAGGCGCACGCCCAGCGTGCCCGAGCGGATGTCGAGAGTCGGAACGCGGTCGGCGGTCGCCGTCGATTCGAACTGCAGGTTGCTCATGAGTCCCCCCGGTGGCTGGGCTCAATCGGCGCCGGCGCCGATCGCAAGCTTGCAAGGCTCGGTGGAGGCGCGCCGTCGTTCATTTTCCGGCGGCGCGGCCCGGTTTGGCCTCGAGCGGGACGGCGTAGAGCTCGAGGCGGTGGTCGACGAGGCGGAAACCGAGCTGCTCCGCTACTTGGCGCTGAAGCTTCTCGATCACCTCATTCTTGAATTCGATCACGCGGCCGGTCTGCAGGTCGATCAGGTGGTCGTGGTGGTCGCTCGGCATCTCTTCGTAGCGCGACCGCCCGTCGCCGAAATCATGGCGCGCCAGGATATTCGCCTCCTCGAAGAGCCGCACGGTCCGATAGACCGTGGCGATACTGATGCGCGAGTCGATCTCGGCGGCCCGGCGGTGCACACTCTCGACGTCGGGATGGTCCGAGGAATCCGAAAGCACGCGGGCGATGATACGCCGCTGCTCCGTCATCTTGAGACCCTTGTCGTGGCACAGCCGTTCCAGGCGCGATGGCATTGCGATTGGTCCCGCCTCCCTTTAGCGGCCCGAGGGCGCACCCGGGAGGCGGAGGGCGACGCCCAGACCGGGCAGTATATCCGAACTGTCCTGACCGTCCTATGACGCCGTACCGGCACGGGTAGGGGTGCCTAACTCCTAGGCAACGCTCGATTTTCTGCCACGGGTGCCGAGCCCGATCTCCTTGGCGAGACGGGAGCGCTGACGGGCGTAGTTGGGCGCCACCATGGGGTAGTCGGGCGCCAAGTTCCAGCGGTCGCGGTACTGCTCGGGGGTCATGTTGTAGGCAGTCTTGAGATGCCGCTTCAGCATTTTGAGCTTCTTCCCGTCCTCCAGGCAGACCAGATAGTCCGGGTGGATCGACTTCTTGACGGGGACGGCCGGGTCCGGCCGCTCGGAGGTCTGGGCTTGGCCTTTCCCCACGTTGGCGAGCGATTGGTAGACTTGGGCGATCAACTGGGGCAGATCCGCCGCCGCAACCGTGTTCTTGGAGACATGGGCGGCGACGATCTCGGTGGTTAGGGTGAGGAGTTCTTTAGTGTTCGCGGTATCGGACATTTCGGGATTTCCTTCGGAACTTCAGACTCGAACGCGGTTTTTGCTGAGCGCAAAGCAATGAGCCCCGCCATCACAACATTCCACGTCTCGAATTAGCAGTAGAGATAGCAACAGCTGCCGCAAAATCAAACTGAAACCTGCCGCGAGTACAGGCTGCCATTCGGATGATCCAGCGGGACAGCGGGTCAGGGGAGCAGCGTCCGTCTCAACAGCCGGGCATCCTTCAGACTCGCGTCCGGGCGGCGGTAATAGCCTCGGCGCGTGCCCGCCGCCTCGAAGCCGAGCGCCCGATAGAGGGCGAAGGCCGCGGCATTGTCCTCCGCGACCTCGAGGGTGAGGCTTGCGATGCCGAGCGCGCGGGCGCGGCCGAGCAGATCCTCGAGGAGCGCGCGCGCCGCGCCGCGCCGCCGCGCCTGCGGTGCCACGCCGAGGGTCACGATCTCCCCCGCCGTTCCCAGCAGCATGTCGAACAGGAACCCCTGGGGCTCTTGCGCGGGATCGGCGGGATCGATCGCCCAGCGTCCGCTGGCGCCGGCGATCTCGAGGATGCCCGCGAAGTCCGCGCGGCTCCAGGATTCGCCGGGAAAGCAGAGCGCGTGCAACCGCGCGGCCTGGTCGAGCGTCTCCGCCGTCGCCGGCGCGATGCGCCAGACCGTCACGGCATCTGCCCCTGGGCGACGGTCACGTCGGGTGCGTGAAGGTAGCGCGGCTCCAGGCGCTCGGTGCGGAGCCCCGCCTGCCAGCGCTCCGCCGCGAGCCTCGCGAGCCCTCCTGCATCGATGCTTCCGATGCTGGGCGCCAGCACGACATCGAGGTCCTGCAACGCCGGACGCAGCCGCTCCGCGCCGTCGCCCGCCAGAACCAGCGGTCCCGCCGGCGCCCTGTCACGCCAGTGCTCGGGCGCGACGAGGGCGCCCTCGGCGATCGGCCGGCGCGCGGCGTCGAAGGCTTGGAGATAGAGCTCCTCGCGGCGGCTCTCGATCGCGACCAGCAAGGCGCGGCCCTCGAGCAGCGCTGCCGGCACGGCCGCCGCCACGGTCTCGAAGCTGCCGAGCCCCAGGGCCGGCAATCCCGTCGCAAGCGCCAGTCCTTGCGCCGTGGCGATGCCGATGCGAACGCCGGTGAAAGCGCCGGGTCCGAGGGTCACCGCGATGAGGTCGAGGTCTGCGAAGCCCAGGCCGGCCGCCGCCATCGCGCGCGCGATCATGGGGACGAGATGCTCCGCCTGGCCGCGCAGCATCGGCGCGCTCTCGTGCGCGCGCAAATCATCGCCGCTCAGCACCGCTGCCGCGCAGCCGCCGCCGGAGCTGTCGAAAGCCAGGACCTTCATGCCGCCAGAGTTACCGGCGGCCGGTCCTGGCGCAACGCCAAATCACCCTGATTGTGGAGATCGCGCGGATGCTCAGACCGGGCTGACGGCGCGGACCTCGGGGATGTAGTGCCGGAGCATGTTCTCGATGCCGGCCTTGAGCGTCGCGGTCGAGCTCGGGCAGCCCGAGCAGGAGCCCTGCATGTGCAGGTAGACCACGCCGTCCTCGAAGCTGTGGAAGATGATGTCGCCGCCGTCCTGCGCCACCGCGGGCCGCACGCGCGTCTCCAGCAGCTCTTTGATCTGCGAGACGACCTCGTCGTCCTCCTCATCGCCGGCTGCGACGGGAGCGGCGGCGCCGGCCATGATCGGCTGGCCCGACGTGAAATGATCCATGATCGCCGCCAGCACCACGGGCTTCAGCTTCAGCCAGTCGAGATCCGGAGCCTTGCTCACCGTGATGAAATCCGAACCGAGATAGACGCCGGTGACGCCCTCGAGCCCGAACAGGCGCTCGGCAAGCGGCGAAACCTTGGCGGCCGCGGCTTCCGTGAAATTTGCGGTGCCGGACTCCATGACCGCGCGGCCGGGCAGGAACTTCAGGGTCGCGGGATTGGGCGTGGACTCGGTCTGGATGAACATATCGACGGCTCCGCGGGGACAGATCGATGCTGAACCTTGGGTCTCCAGGTTCTCAAGTCAACCCCTTGACGAGTAGGGTCAATGTGCCCGCGCGGCACCCATGCCGGAGCGGCGCTTGCGGCACGGGGCTTCTCGCGGGTGAAATGCCGCCCATGACCATGGTGCTCGAGGAACGCCCGGCGCCGCGCCTGGCCGCGGCGCGCCTGCGCGCGCAGCCGATGATCGACTGGCTGGCGGAGATCGCGCGCGGGATCGAGGGTGCGCCGCAATTTCTTGAGGCGGTGAGCGAGCGGCTCGTCGCCGAAAGCGTGCCGCTCGAGCGCTGCACCGTCCATGCGCGCACGCTCCACCCTGAGATCTACGGGTTCACGGTGCGCTGGCTCCCGGGCCGGACGACGGAGATGATCCCGCAGTACCACGGCGGCACCAGCGAGGCCGCCTATCTGAACAGCGCGATCTATTGGCTGTTCGGCGGCGCCGAGCGGTTCCGCCGTCGGATCGGCAAGCCCGACGTTGCGCTCGACTTCAGCATCCTGCCTGACCTCAAGTCCGATGGCTTCACCGACTACGTCGCGCTCCGGGTGCCCTTCACCGACGGCACCAGCGGCGCGATGACCCTCGCGACCAGGCGCCCTGATGGGTTCGACGAGGACGACATCGCCTTCTTCGACGCGCTCCTGCCGCATTTCGCGCTCGTGTTGGAGGCGCGAGTCGGGCATCGGATCGCCGAGAACGTGCTCAAGACCTACCTCGGCGAGGACGCTGGACGGCGCGTGCTGCGGGGCGAGGTGACGCGCGGCAGCGGCGAGGTGATCGAGGCCGCGATCCTGTTCGCGGACGTCCGCGGCTTCACGGAGCTCTCGGAGACCCTGCCCGGCGACGCCGTGATCGAGCTCCTGAACGGCTATTTCGAGAGCGTGATCCTCCCGGTGGAGGGCCACGGCGGCCAGGTGCTGAAGCTGATCGGCGACGGCGTGCTCGCGATCTTCCCGCTCGGCCGTGGCGGCGCCAAGCCCGCCTGCCTCGCCGCTGGCGCCGCCGCCTTGGAGGCCTTCGCCCATCTCGCGGAGGTGAACCGCACCCGCGCCGCCGCCGGCGTCCGCACGATCCGCATCGGGATCACGCTCCATGTGGGACGGGTCATCTACGGCAATATCGGCGCCTCGAGCCGGCTCGACTTCACGGTGATCGGACCCGCGGTCAACCTGGTGAGCCGCATGCAGCGGCTTTGCCGCCGCTTCGGCAAGGCCATGCTGTTCTCCGCGGATTTCGTCCGCCAGTCCGGAGTGTCCGCGCTCTCCATGGGCCGCCACGAGCTCCAAGGCGTCGGCGCGCCACAGGAAGTGTTCGCGCTGCTCCCGGCGGAGGATCCGTATTTCCAGACGGAGTCGGGCTGAGTCACGTCACGTGCGCGAGCTGCTCCTCCGTGAGGGCGCCGGGCACGATGGTGACGGGCACGCGCAGCTTGGTCAGCGATTTCCCGATCAGTGCCGTGATCAGCGGCCCGGGTCCCTCGGGACCGGTGCCCGCGGCCAGCACCAGGATCGAGATGCTGGGCTCCTCGTCGAGCATCTTCAGGAGCTGGTCGCGCCGCCGGCCCTCGCGGATGTAGAGGACGGGGTGCGAGCCCGAGAGCTCCAGCACCTCCTGCGAGAGCTTGTTGAGGAGCTGTTCCGCCTCCTCGCGGCGCTCCTCGCGCATCAGCGATTCCACCGCCATCCAGTGCTGGAGATCGCTGGGCTCGATCACGTAGAGGAGCGCGACGCGCCCGCCGGTGTGGCGCGCGCGGAGCGCCGCATAGCGCAGCGCCACCGGCATCTCCTCGCTGTCGTCGACCACCACCAGGAAGATGCGCTGGGGCGCGGCGACTTCTGCGGTTTCGTCGGACATCGCGGAGCTCCTGTTCTAGGCGTTCCGGAACGGCAGGCTCGCAAGCCAGCCGGCGAGCGCCGCTAGCGCGATCGCGATAACGCCGTAGGCGAGCGCGTAGCGGTCGGCGAAATCGTGCACCTCGGCGTCGACGCCGAGCTCGGAGATCACCAGCGGCGTGGTTTGCCCGGAAACCACCGCCTTGTCGCGCACCAGGAACACCTGAACGAGATAGGTGCCCGTCGGCACGTTTGCGGGGAACCGGATATCGGTGCGGAAGAGCTTGTCGCCGAGGAAGCGCACTTGGCCGATGCCGGGCGGATAGAGTCCGGCGCGCGCCTCGTTGCGCAGGAGCGCCGATCGGAACTCCTCGGCCTCCTGCGGCGAGACCGCGGTCTCGGTGGTGAGCCGCAGGTTGTCGAGGCCGATCTGGTGCAGCTGGCGCATTGCCGGCGGCGCGATGTCGTCGATCGGCTTGCTGCTGGAGATGCTGTAGAAGCTGGGCACGCTCTGGAACGTCACCTGCCGCGTGTTGACCCAGACCTCCGCCACCTTGCTCTTGCGCCG
>DATFRA010000364.1:0-11531 GCA_035263705.1 Allostellaceae bacterium | reverse complement strand
ACATGCTAAGCGCCTTTAAAAGCCGCAAATCCCTGGGGGACACGAAAAAGCAAACGGACGGGCGCACCCGTCCGCTGAAGGCTGGCACTATAGCCAGGGCGCTCGCAATGTCAATGAGTTGCGAGCAGCTTGCTTGCGGGGTGCCAATTTCGGGTTTTGTTCCCGAGTGCACCGTGCTAAGTCACTGCCCGCCCTGGGTCGGAGAGGTGCCAGAGTGGTCGATCGGGGCGGTCTCGAAAACCGTTGTGCCCTTTACTGGGTACCGAGGGTTCGAATCCCTCCCTCTCCGCCACTCGATCATGTTCGAGACAGGGCAAGAACCAAGCAGGCCCGTTCCATACTGGGGCGCGGGTGAGGGCTTGGCGTCGCGGCGCGCTTTATTGCTGAGGCGGCAACTTCGCCAGTGAGCCTCCGGGGGAGCCCGCACTGAATAGGTCCGCGATCTCTGCGTAGACGGTTCCTTCCTGAGAGGCCGGGTTGATCATGCCGGCCCATTGCAGGAAGACGCCGAGCAGGAACAAGCCGACTACCCTTCGGGTAAAGCTCCAAATCGACCTCTTGGCTGGGCGCATCGTTGCCTCCTGGATTAGTCGATTTGGTGTTCGGCAGCGGTTTCGCCAGATCGCGCCGGGACCCTCAAACCCAGGTCACATTATTGATCCTCGCTCAGCGGCGCCGGCGGCGCGGGATCGCCGCGCGGCAAGACCGACGGTCATTCTGGGTGTTCGCTAAACCCTTCCAATCGCAGTGGAATGGCGCGCCCTTTGAACATGCTTTCCTTTTCGAGTGGTTCGACTTGCATTCTCAAGCGTCGCGCGCCGGAGACCGGCAATACCGCGCCCCCGACGACAATATCCGGGCTCGATCGGGACTTCGACTTAGGGAGAAACGCAGACGTGCCTCGAGCAGAGCCGGATCAATCTGTGCCGTCAGGCCGAGCCGGTGCGCGTCGCGTCACGCGGACAAGAAATCGAGAAGCAATGCCGCGATCGCCGCGGGAGCCTCCAGCAAGACGCTGTGCTTGAGCTTCGGCAGGATGTGCAGGGTCGAGCCGGGGATCGCGTCGTGCATGAAGCGCGCCATGCGGGGGTTCGAGCCGATGTCGTGCTCGCCGGTGATGATCAGGGTGGGGTGACGGATCTCGTGGAGTCGCGGGCCGAGGTCGCCTTCCGCGAACGCGGCATAGGCGGTGGCGTAGGAGCGGTGATCGTTGGCCTTGAGCTCCTCGATGCGCCGCGCGACCACGTCCGGGTGCTTCCTGCGGAAGTCCTCGGTGAACCAGCGGTCCTGGGCCGCGGCGGAGACGGACGCGATGCCTTCCTGCTGCACCCTGAGACCGCGGGCCTGGACACTCGCGCGCTCTTCTGGGGTCCGCCCGGCCACCGCGCTGATCAGCGCCAGCCTCTCGACGCGCTCGGGATGAGCGAGGACAAAGGCCTGGGCGATCATGCCGCCCAGGGAGAACCCGACGAAATGCGTGCGTGCGATGCCGAGCGCGTCCAGCACCAGCGTCACGTCGTCGAGGAAGTCCTGCAGGCGACAGGTTTCGATTCGGCTTGATCGGCCGTGCCCCCGCAGGTCCATGCGGACGACGCGGTACCGCCGCGCGAGGCTCGCGGTGATGGCGTCCCAGCTCTCGAGGTTCGCGCCCACCCCGTGCACCAGCGTGACCGGCGGACCCGAGCCTTCGGTCACGTAGTTGATCTCGATGCCACCCTTGCTGGCTCGCATAGCGGAACGCCGCTGCTTACGTGAGCATGCGCGAGCGGCACTCTCTCAGCCCGATGCCGCGATGATCGATGCCCGCAAGATGTCGGCGATGCGGTCGATCGTCTCGCGGGGTGTCATCAGCGGCGGCGCCACGCAGATGGTGTCGCCGATCGCGGGATCCGCACTGCCGCCGCGGATGCGGATCAGCAGTCCGCGGGACAAGGCCTCGCGCACGACACGGCCGCCAAGGCCGATCGCGGGCGCGCGGCTCTGCTTGTCCGCGACCAGCTCGACCCCGCACATCATGCCGATTCCGCGCACGTCGCCCACGGTGGGCAAGTCGCGGAGGTACTCCAGGCCCGCGAGCAGGCGGCGGCCCATGACCGCCGCGCGCTCGACGAGATTCTCACGCTCGATGATCTCGATGTTGCTGTTGGCGACGGCGCAACAGGCGGGGTGACCGGAATAGGTCGCCGCGTGCATGAACTTCTGGTCCGGCGGCGCCTCGAGCATGGTCTGGTGCACAATGCGCGAGACCAGAACGCCGCCCAGCGGCAGATAGGCGCTGGTGACACCCTTGGCGAAGGAGACGAGGTCCGGCTCGACGCCCCAATGGCCGAGGGCGAACCAGCGCCCGGTGCGCCCGAAACCCGTGATCACCTCGTCCGCGATCAGCAGGATGCCGTGGCGGTCGCAGATCTCGCGGAGCCGCGGGAAATACGTGGTGGGGGGAACGATGACGCCGCCCGCACCCATCACGGGCTCCGCGATGATCGCCGCCACCGTGTCCGGCCCTTCCTTGAGGAGGGCCTGCTCGAAGGCCTCGGCGGCACCGACGCCGGGGTCCGCGTTCCCGGGCCAGCGGTAGGGGTAAGGCGCCGGCACCTGCAGGAAGTTCGGCACCAGCGGGCCGAATGACTTGTGGTAGGCGGCCATGCCCGTGGCGCTCATCGCCGCCATGGTGACGCCGTGATAGGCGTGGACGCGCGAGAAGATTTTCACCTTCTCGGGCTTGCCGCGGAGCTTCCAGTAGTAGCGCGCGATCTTGAAGGCGGACTCGTTCGACTCGGCACCGGCGGTGGTGAAATACACGCCGGACATGTTGGCGTAGGAGAGCGTCACGAGCTTCTCGGCCAAGTGGATCGATGGAATATTGGAGGCGCCCGCGTAGGCCGAGGCGAAGGAGAGCTTCGCCATCTGCGCCGCAGCGGCCTCCGCCAGCTCCTTGCGGCCGTGTCCGGCGTTCACGTTCCACAAGCTCGAGAGGCCGTCGATGTATTGCTTGCCGTCGGCGTCGATGAGCATCTCGCCCCGACCCTCCACCACCAGGATGGGGTGCTCGTGATCGCGGGGATGATGCAGGGGATGGATAACGTGACGCCGGTCCGTCTCGACGAGCGCGGCTGCGGATTCCATGGGGTTGCTCCTTGCTGACGCCTCACTCTAGGACCGGCGACGCGGGGTCAGCCATAAGATTCCTCGCCGAGTTTTTGGAAAGAACGAGGCAGAGATCAGGCGCAAAATCGGCGGCGCCACACTGCGCGACCTCGCGATACCCTGCACGTATCCATGGCCCTATAGTGAGGAGGCACGCACGAGGTCCCATGACATGACGTTCTCCATCGCCGCCTTCTGTCCACGGATCCGCGAGCTCGGCTGCGCGCTCGCGACCTCCAGCATGGCGGCGGGCGGCCGGGTGCCTTTCGTGGCGCCGGGCGTCGGCGTGGTTCTGTCGCAGGCCCGCTCCGATCCACGCCTGGGACTACTCGGCTTGAGACGCCTCGAAGCCAGCCGGTCCGCGGAGGAGGCGTTGGCGGACATGATCGCGTCGACGCCGCATTCCGCGTGGCGACAGCTCGGCGTGGTCGACCGCGAGGGCGGCCTCGCTGTATTCACCGGCGACGCGTGCGCGCCCGCGAAGGGCGCTCGCCTCGGGCAGGGCGTGCTCGCGATCGGCAACGGCCTTGCCAATGACGCCGTGGTGCCCGCGATGCTCAGGGGTTTCGAGGCGGCGCGGGACCGCCCGCTCAGCAACCGGCTGCTGATGGCGCTGGAATACGGCCTCGATGCCGGCGGCGAGCCCGACCCGATCCGCTCCGCGGCAATCAAAGTGGCCCGGCCCAATGTGCCATTTGCACCCATCGACCTTCGGGTCGATTGGTCCGAGACGCCTATCGCCGATCTCCGGCGGCTGTGGACGCAGTGGGCGCCGATGGTCGACGGCTACGTCCAGCGCTGCCTCGATCCGGCGCGTGCGCCGGCGGCGGCGGAGATCGAAGGACATACAACGTGATGGCTCTGCCAACGCCGAGGATGACGCCGCTGCATCCCAGGTTTGGGGTCGAGATCCACGATGTCGATCTGCGCCGCGTAACGGCGACCGACGGCTACCCCGCGATCCGGCAGGCGTTCGAGACACATTCCCTGCTGCTGTTCCGCAACCAGCAGCTCGACGACGCGGCACAGCTCACGCTCGGCTCCTTGTTCGGACCGATCGAGGACCGCTCGCAGGGCAAGGACGGACCCGAGCCGCGCGTCGGCCTTCTCACCAATCGGCATGAAGATCGCTCGCTCGCGACCGAGGATGAGATCCGCACGCTCAATCTCAAGGCGAACCAGCTCTGGCACACGGACAGCACTTTCCTGCCGGTACCTGCGCTCGCGAACATCTTGGTGGCGCGCGAGATCACCTCGCGGTGCGGCGAGACCGAGTTCGTCTCGACGCGAGCCGCTTGGCGGGACCTGCCGCGGGGGCTGCGAGCAAAGGCGAGAGCCGCGGTGCTTCGCCACCGTTTCGCGCATTCTCGGGGGAAGATCTCCGCGGAGCTCGCCAAGCAGGAGACCTATACGAAATGGCCGGACCAAGCCTGGAAGGCAGTGTGGCGCAATCCCGTCAACGGCGAGGAGGCACTCTATATTGCGTCACACGCGTTTGCGGTCGACGGACTACCGGAAGCTCAGGGCCAGGCGCTCATCGACGCGCTGATTAACTTCGCGACGCGTCCCGGCGTGGTCTACACGCACCGGTGGTGCATCGGCGATGTCTTGATCTGGGACGAGCGGGCGACGCTTCATCGCGGCCGGCCCTGGCCTTACGCAGAGCCGCGCACGCTCGCGAGTATCTGCATTTCCGCGCGCGACGTCGACGGCCTCGACTGCATGCGGCCATAGCGACCGCCGGGGCGGCCCATATACAGACCCCTCCCGCGAGGCGAGGGGAGTCCGCTCCGGAAGCGCAAGGGTATCTTCCCCACCGCTCCCGGCTCTTCAGTGATGTGCGAGAACGGGACGCAAAACGATGAGTGATTACGGAGTGGTTATTACACCCTCCCGCGCAGCGCCTTCAATCTGTCCATTATACAAAGATCAGCGCTCTGCATTTCTTGGGTCGAGGTGACCGAGCGCCGGCGATTGAGTCGCTCAACATTGCGGGTGATTGACCGCCAACCCGCCGAGGCTCGTCTCCTTGAATTTGTGGCTCATGGCCTCGCCGGTTTGGCGCATCGCCTCGATGCAGTTGTCGAGCGGCATGAAATGCGAGCCGTCGCCCCTGAGCGCGAGCGA
The DNA here is from genome assembly GCA_035263705.1 of Allostellaceae bacterium. Classification (GTDB taxonomy): domain Bacteria; phylum Pseudomonadota; class Alphaproteobacteria; order ATCC43930; family CGMCC-115725; genus DASZHJ01. Next base: position 6,257 of record DATFRA010000364.1, on the reverse strand, counting down.
GGCGGCGGTCACCGCTTTGGCCGCTCCGATGGCATTGCGCTCGATGCACGGGACCTGAACCAACCCGGCAACCGGGTCGCAGGTCATGCCGAGATGATGCTCGAGCGCGATCTCCGCGGCGTTCTCGACTTGCTCGGGCGTGCCGCCGAGCACCTCGCACAGGCCGGCGGCGGCCATCGCCGCAGCCGAGCCCACCTCGCCTTGGCAGCCGGCTTCCGCGCCGGAGATCGAGGCATTGTGCTTGATCAACCCGGCAATAGCAGCCGCCGTCAGCAGGAAGTCCCCGGTCTTGGCGGGATCCGTGCCGACGCAGTGATCGAGATAGTATCGCAGCACCGCCGGAACGACCCCCGCAGCGCCGTTGGTCGGCGCGGTCACCACGCGGCCGCCGGCGGCATTTTCCTCGTTGACCGCCATGGCATAGACGGAGAGCCAATCCGAAGCCGCGTGCGGCTGGGCGCGATTGGAGCCCCGCTCCTGCTCGAGTTGCCGGAATATGGCCTTCGCGCGCCGCTTGACCCGCAAGCCGCCCGGCAACTCCCCTTCCACGGCCAGGCCGCGATCAATGCAGCCGCTCATCGCTGCCCAAATCCGAGCGAGGCCGTCCTCTACCGCCGGCGGCGTGCGAGATACCTCCTCGTTGGCGCGCTTCATCGCGGCGATCGAGAGGCCGCTGTCTCGCGCCATGGCCAGCATGGCGGCAGCGCTGTCGAACGGATAGGGCCGGGACACGGAATCTGCTGCGATCGGGGCGTTCAACTCGCTCGACGTCACCACGAAGCCGCCGCCGATCGAATAATAGGTTTCGGACAGAATCACGGCGCCGTCGCGATCGAGCGCGGCGAACACCATGCCATTGGCGTGGCCCGGCAGAGCCGGGCCGAACTCGAACACGATGTTGCTGGTGCAATCAAAAGCGAGCGGCGGAAGCCCCTCCGGCTGCAGCGTGGTGGTCGTCTTTAGGTCCTTGAGATCTCGTTCGGCCTTGTCGATATCGAGCGAGGACGGGATGTGACCCAGCAGACCGATCGCGACGGCGCGGTCTGTTGCGTGGCCCTTTCCCGTGAAGGCCAGCGACCCGTAGAGCCCGACCCGGACTGCAGCAAATGCGGCCTTTGCGGGATGCGCCCGCATCTTATCGAGGAAGCGTCCGGCGGCCGTCATCGGGCCCATTGTGTGCGACGAAGACGGACCGATCCCGATCTTGAAGACGTCGAATACGCTCAGGAACATCTGGTTCCTCTACCGACACGTCCGTCTAGTTCCGTCGACATAGTCGCATGCTTAGCCATGTCCGGTCACCGGAGCCACTGACACACCACCCCCGTAGCTCCTGCTCGATGCGCAAAGCCTAGCCCAACGGCATCCAATTGGTACATGGAAGGCTCACTGGCTCCGGACGCAAGGCGCGAAGAATGGAGCCGTGACACTATGTCGCCTTCACTGCCGATCCCGGAAGCGCGGACGGGCCTTCCGGGTTCATGAGTTCATGCTTTAGCCCTGTGGCACTGGTGCAAAGCCGAGCAGCCGCTCGAACCGCTCGGCGTAAAGCGCCCACGCCTCGGGGTTAACGAGGCGCGGCGGCCGGGCGCCGGCGAAGATCGCGATCCATTGTTCCGCCGTCGCGACCGCCGTGTCATAGAGCGCTTCCTCCGTGACCCCTGCGGTATGCGGGGTCGCGATCACTGTATCGAAGGCGAGCAGCGGGTGATCGGGTCGCGGCGGCTCCTCGAGGAAGACGTCGAGACCGGCTCCGGCAATTCTCCTCTCGCGCAAGGCCTCGGCGAGATCGTCCTCGCGGTGGATGCCGCCGCGCGCCGTGCTGATGAAGTAGGCCCTGGGCTTCATGAGCGCGAACTCGGCGCGGCCGATCATGCCCATCGTCTCGCGCGTGCGCGGACAATGAAGCGTGACGAAATCCGACCGGCGCAGAAGCTCCGCGAGCTCCACTTTCGCGGCGCCGCGCTCCGCGACCTGCTTGGCTGAGAGATAGGGGTCGTAGGCGAGCACGGTCATGCCGAAAAGCACGCGGCAAAGCTCCGCCGTGCACGTGCCGATCTGGCCGATGCCGACCACGCCCAATGTCTTGCCTCGGATATCGTTCCCGGTGAACTGGAAGCGGTCCCGCACGCCGCCCGCGCGCCTCAGGGCCTTGTCCGCGAGCGCGATCTTCTTGGAGAGCGCGAGCATGAGCCCGAGCGCGTGCTCGGCGACCGCCTCCTTGTTGAAGCCGGACTGGTTGCAAACGATCACACCCGCGGCGGTGCAGGCGTCGACATCGACCATGTCGTAACCCGCGCCGCTCGAGCAGATCGCGAGTAGGCTCGGGCAGCGCCGGAGCAGCGCGGCATCGCCGAACCAGGGCACTCGAAGCTCGCCGCGCGGCTTGATCTGATAGCCGTGGACCCGAGACATCTCGGCCCAGGTCTCGGCCTTGGGCCGGTCATACTGAAGCCGCACCAGCTCGATCTCCGGCCGCGCGCCCAGCGTCCTTTCCGCGACCGGATCGAAGAATTCCTCGAAATACGCGAGGCGCTTGATGTTGGCTGCGGTTCGATCTGGCATGGCGCACGTCTCGGACGTCGCGAGGTTATCCTCGGGAGCAGGTTACGACGCGCCAAGAGCGAAGAAAAACGGGGCGGCCGAAGCCGCCCCGTTCATTGGCTTAGGCGGCCTTGAGATCGACCGCGGACACCCGGCCCTGCCGGTCGCGCTCGAGCTCGAAGCTCACCTTCTGGCCTTCCTGCAGGCTGCCGAGGCCGGAGCGCTCGACCGCCGAGACGTGGACGAACACGTCTTTCGTGCCGCCCTCGGGCTGGATGAAGCCGAACCCCTTGGTGGGGTTGAACCATTTGACTGTACCGATGGACATTATGTCCCTCCGTAGCATGAGTGCCGCGGCGCGGATGCGCCACGGGTCAAAACGCTGAGTTGGGAGAGGACAGGGTCTAGCTCGGTAGAGCGCAACGACAAGGCCGACCCAAGGTCGATTGACGCCAGATAGCTGGGTTGCCGGTCCGCGGTTTTCAAGAGACCGCCGCCCGCGGTCCGACTTAGAAATTCACGCGGTCGCGCAGCCGGTACCAGATGAGCGTGGGCGCTAGGAACCAGGGCACGCCCGCGTAGAACGGGCGGGTCGGGAAGTCGAGGCCATCGAGGGCGGTGCGGCCCTCCTTGAGGCCGAGTACCTGCTGGCCGATCCGGGTGCCGAAATAGGTCGCGAGCGAGACGCCAGAGCCGCAATAGCCCATGGCGTAGTAGAGACCGTCCGACCATTTCCCCAGATGCGGCATGGTGTCGAAAGTGTAGGCGACGAAGCCCAGCCAGGAATGCGTGACCCGCGTTTGCGCGAGCTCCGGGAAAATCGTGGTGAGTTCGGCGTGGAGCTTGGGCGCGGTTACGCGCGGATCGGTCTCCATGAGGGCGACGCGGCCGCCGAACAGGATGCGCCGTCGGTCCGGCGACAGCCTGTAATAGACCACGATCCGCCGCGTGTCGGAGATCACCCGCGCCTTCGGCATGAGCCGCGCCACAAGCGTGGGATCGAGCGGCTCGGTCGCGATGATGTAGCTGCCGATGGGTATCACGCGCCGGCGCAGCTCCGGCGTCACCGGCGCGGTGTATCCGTTGGTGGCGACGATCACGTCGCGCGCGGTGACGCGGCCCCTGGGCGTCATGACCGTGAATCCGGTGCCGTCGCGCTCGATCGCTTGCACCGGGCAATGCGGGATCACCGCGGCGCCGGCCGCGAGTGCGCGGTCGAGCAGGCCCTGGTGATACTTCGCGGGATCGAGCGCTCCGTGCGCGGGATAGACGATCCCACCGCAATAGGCGTCGGTGCCGATCTCGTTCCGCTGCTCGGCAGGCGAGACCAGTTGCGCCTCGATTTCGAGGCCCTTCTTCTGGTTGGCGATCTTGCGGCCGAGCGCTTCGTACTGCGTCGTGTTGTGCGCGCCCGTGAAGCGGCCGACGCGTTCCCAGTTGCAGTCAATGCCCTCGGTCCGAATCAGCGCGTCGATGAAGGCGAGGGCGTTGTGGCCCTCTTTCACCATGGCGAAGGCGCGCTCCTCGCCGTGGAGCGGCGCCAGGTCGTCGAAGCCCGGTTTAAAGCTGGTGCTGACTTGGCCGCCGTTCCGCGTGCTGCAGCCCCAGCCCGCATCCTCGGCGTCGAGCACCACGGTGCTGCGACCCGCGCGCGCGATCGGCAGCGCCGCGCAAAGGCCGGTGTACCCCGATCCCACGATCACCACGTCGGCACGCGCCGGCGGTGTCACCCCCGGCAAGCGCGGGCGCGGCGTCGCTTCCCACCAATAGGGCGCGTTCTTGTAGGCGGGAGCGAAGAGATTCGCCATGCGCCAATGTAGCCGATCGCGGCGGTCGGTGAAGCGCTCAAACCGGGACCAGCGGACGGTGTGGCCCGGGCGGCAGCTCGATCTGGATGGGATCACCGGCGCGGATCTCGCCATCCGCGACGACGATCGCCATGACCCCGGCCTTTCGCACGAGGTTGCCCTGGGCCTCGCGCCCGAGCGTCGCCGCCATCAAGCCCGGCTGGATCCGGTTCAGCTGCGCGCAGGGATTGCGCAGGCCGGTCACCGCGATGACCGCGGACTTGCCGAGACGGAGCCGCGTTCCCGCCGGCAAGCCCAGGAGGTCGATCCCGTCGGTGGTGACGTTCTCCCCGAGCAGGCCAGGCAAGATGGAGAAGCCGAGAGCGCGCAGCTCGTCGAAGAGCTCCCGGTGGATCAGGTGGACCTGGCGGAGGTTCGCCTGGCTCGGATCGCGCGCCACCCGCGACCGGTGCTTGACCGTGACGCCCAGATGCACGTCGCCCACGACACCGAGGCCCGCGATGATCCGAATGCCGGTACAGGTGGGTTTGCTGAGGCTGTGCGTCGCGCTGCGGCTGACCGCGATCACGGTTCCCGTGGGCATCCTAGCATTGCACCATGGCCGGCGGCGCGTTCGCTTTCAATCTCTGGGCGGATCTCGCGGCTCGCTGCCGATGAAGGACCGGCGGACAAAGCCGGATAAGGCGTCGATCGCCGCGACCGTGATCAGGATCATCACGATGAGGCAGGCGACATGCTGCCACTCGAGGGTGCGGATCTCCTCGTAGAGCACGAGTCCGATGCCGCCGGCGCCGACGATGCCGATCACCGTCGCCGAGCGGGTATCCGATTCGAAGTAATAGAGCACCTGGCTCAGGATCACCGGGAAGACCTGGGGGATCATGGCGAAGCGCACGGCCATCGCCTTGGTGCCGCCGGTCGAGAGCACGCCCTCGACCGGCCGGGGATCGCCGGCCTCGAAGGTCTCGGAGAACAGTTTACCGAAGGCGCCGACGTTGGAGACCGCGATCGCGAGCGCGCCCGCGAAAGGCCCGAGCCCCACCACGCGCACGAAGATCAGCGCCCAGACGAAGCGGTCGATGCCGCGGATGATGTCGAAGAGGCGATGCAGGATCACGTGAAGGATGCCGCTGCCCGTGACGGTGCGCGCCGCCAACAGGCCGAGGGGGAAGGCGATCACCGCCGCGGTGAGAGTGCCCATGAGCGCGAGCCCGAGCGTCTCCAGGAGCGCGTGCAGGTAGAACAGGAACCGGCTCATGGTGTCGGGCGTCGGCGGCAGCATACGCCAGAGGATCTCGCCGAATTTGGTCAGCCCCGCGAGCATGCGCGCGAAGCCGAAATCGACGCGCCACAGGCCCGCGACCACCAAAGCCGCGAGCAGCGCCGCGACGCCGAGGTCGCGCCACGCGCGCCGTCTCGCATCCGCGAGGATCGGCAGATGCCGGGCGGCAGCGGCGGAGAGATCACCGAACGCGGCGTGCTCGGGCATCGCGGTCACGCTCGTGCCTCGGTCCCGATGAGGCGGCGGCGCAGCACACCCGTGCCCATCTCGATTGCGAACACAGTGATGATCACCAGCACGACGATCGCGGAGACGTCGGAGTAGTAGAATTTCCGGATCGCCTCCACGAGCTTATAGCCGATGCCGCCGGCGCCGACGTAGCCGAGCACCGCGGCCTCGCGGACGTTGATCTCGAAGCGCAGGATCAGGTAGCTCGCGAAACCCGCCATCACCTGCGGCAGCACCGCGAAGCGGACCGCGGCGAGGCGTCCGCCGCCCGCCGCGCGCACGCCTTCCACCGGCTTCATGTCGATGTTCTCCACGAGCTCGTAGAAGAGCTTGCCGAGCGCGCCCGTGGAGTGCAGCGCCAGCGCCAGAACGCCCGGCAAGGGTCCGAGTCCGAA
>DATFRA010000363.1:0-4737 GCA_035263705.1 Allostellaceae bacterium | reverse complement strand
CGCTCTGGCTGCCGAGCTGGCCGATCGAGCGTCGGCGCCGGCCGAGCGCCCGTGGCGAAGCGCCGTCGGCTGAGGCCGAACGCACCGTCATCGTGACGTGGGTGGGCGGCCGCGGCCTGCTCGCGGCGGTGGATGCGCGATTCGCCGACAGCATCGCGCCGGGCATGCCGCTCGCCGACGCCCGCGCCATCGCGCCGGGGATCGTGGCGCTCGACGCCGATCCCGAGGGCGATGCCGCGGCGCTCAGGCGGCTCGCGCAGTGGTGCGGCCGCTACAGCCCCTGGACCGCGACCGACGGCGCCGACGGCATCTGGCTCGATCTCACCGGTGTGGCGCATCTCTTCGGCGACGAGGCGAGTCTCACCGCCGATCTGGTGGTGCGGCTCAAGCGGCAAGGATTTTCCGCGCGCGCCGCCGTTGCGGACACGCCGGGCGCGGCCTCCGCGCTGGCGCGGGCAGGCCGGGAGGCGATCTCGGTGGTACCCCGCGGCGCCACGAAGCTGGCACTGGCGCTGTTGCCGGTGGGCGCGCTCAGGCTGCCGCTCGAGACCGTCGAGCTCATGGAGCGCCTGGGGCTCCGGCGGATCGGCGATCTCTACAAGCTGCCGCGGCCCTCGATGGTCGCGCGCTTCGGTCTCGCCGCCGCCGAGCGCCTCGACCAGGCGCTGGGCAACCTGCCGGAGCCGCTCTCGCCGTTGCCGCCGGCGCCCACGCGATTTAGCCATCGCCGCTTCGCCGAGCCGATCGCGCGGCCCGAGGACTTGGCTGCCGCCATCGCCTCGCTCGCGGATAGGCTCTGCCGCGCGCTCGCACGCGACGGCGTGGGCGCGCGGCGCCTGGCGTTGCGCTTCTATCGGGTCGACGGCGTCGTGCTCCCGCTCGAGGCCGGCACGGCGCAGGCGAGCCGCGATCCCCGCCACCTCGCGCATCTCTTCGCCCAGCGGCTCGATCGCATCGAGCCCGATCTCGGCATCGAGGACATGCGGCTCGAGGCGCTGCTGGTCGAGCCGCTGGGGTCCCGGCAGGCGAGCCTCGATCGTGCCGGCGCCGACCGGAGCGACGGCGCGCTCGCCGATTTGGTCGACCGCCTGGAGAACCGGCTCGGCGCGGGCGCGGTGACGCGCATGCGCCCGCGCGACAGCCATCTGCCGGAGTGTGCCGTGGAGCGCGTGCCGGCCTTCGCGCCCGGTAAGGACGGCACGCCCTGGGATCCCGCGCGGATGCGACCGATCCGGCTGCTCGCGCGGCCCGAGCCCATCGAGGCGATGGCGCCGATCCCCGACGATCCGCCGGTGCAGTTCCGCTGGCGTAGGCTCCTGCATCGCATCCGAGCCGCCGACGGCCCCGAGCGCATCCTCGGCGAATGGTGGCGGTCTCCCGAAGAGGAGACGGCGCTCCGCGACTATTATTGCGTTGAAGACATGGACGGTTGCCGCTTCTGGGTCTTCCGAGAGGGCCTGCACAAAACAGGGGTTACGCCTCGCTGGTTCCTGCACGGGGTGCTCGCGTGAGCGCGTCCGTTCAAAAACTAAATTCTGCGAAACGAACCCAATCTCGCCCTTTGGGATCAAGCGAACCGACCGATTATGTCGAATTAGAAGTCACCAGCAATTTCTCGTTCCTGCGCGGCGCCTCGCACCCCGAGGAACTCGTCGCGGAGGCGGTGAGGCTGGGGCATCGCGCCATCGCCATCGCCGACCGCAACACGCTCGCGGGCGTGGTGCGCGCGCATAAGGCGGCGGAGGAGCACGACTGCCGGCTGGTGGTGGGCTGTCGGCTCGATCTCACGGATCGGCCGAGCCTGCTCAGCTTCCCGACGGATCGCGCCGCCTATGCGCGGCTCTGCCGGCTGCTCACGCGCGGTAAGCGGCGGGCGGCGAAGGCCGAATGCCATCTCGCCTATGCGGACGTGGTCGAGCATGGCGAGGGCCAGATCGTGGTGGTGGTGCCGCCCGAGCGGCTCGATGCCTCGTTCCGCAATTTCCTCGCGGAGATCGCGCGGGATTTTGGCGATCGCGCCTATCTCGCGGGCTCGCACCTCTATCGCGGCGACGACGGCAAGCGGCTCCATCGCCTGGCCCGTCTCGCCGAGGCGAGCGGGCTGCCGCTGGTGGCCACCAACGACGTGCTTTACCACGTACCCGGCCGGCGGCGGCTCCAGGACGTCGTCACCTCCATCCGCGAGGGCTGCACCGTCGCCACGGCGGGCTTGCGCCTCAACGCCCATGCCGAGCGGCACCTGAAATCGCCGGCGGAGATGGCGCGGCTCTTCCGGCGCCATCCCGGCGCGGTCGCGCGAACGGCGGAGATCGCGCGCCGCTGCCGGTTCAGCCTCGACGAGCTTCGCTATGAGTATCCCGACGAGGCCGCTGACGGCCTCACGCCCCAGGAGCGGCTCGAGCGGCTCACCGCCGAGGGTGCCCGCGAGCGCTATCCCGATGGGGTGCCCGAGAAGATCGCGAAGCAGCTCGCCCACGAGCTCGCGCTCATCGCCGAGCTTCGTTACGCGCCTTATTTCCTCACGGTGCACGACATCGTGCGCTTCGCGCGCTCGCGCGACATCCTCTGCCAGGGCCGCGGCTCCGCCGCCAACTCCGCCGTCTGCTATTGCCTGGGCATCACCGCGGTCGATCCCGCGCGGCTCGACCTGTTGTTCGAGCGCTTCATCAGCGCCGAGCGCAACGAGCCGCCCGACATCGACGTCGACTTCGAGCACGAGCGGCGCGAGGAGGTGATCCAGTATATCTACGGTAAATACAGCCGCGAGCGCGCGGGGCTCGCGGCCACCGTTATCTGCTATCGCTCGCGCGGCGCCATCCGCGAGGTCGGCAAGGCACTGGGCCTGTCGCCCGACGTGACCGAACGCCTCGCCAAGACCATTTGGGGCTGGAGCGACGAGCCGATCGCCGAGCGCGAGGTGCGGGCGCTCGGCCTCGATCCCAAGGACCGCACGCTGCGCCTTGCGCTCGCGCTCGCGGGAGAGCTCATCGGTTTTCCCCGGCATCTCTCGCAGCACGTCGGCGGCTTCGTGATCACCCGCGGCCGGCTCGACGAGCTCGTCCCGATCGAGAACGCGGCGATGCCAGAGCGCACCGTGATCGAGTGGGACAAGGACGATCTCGACGCCATGGGGCTCCTCAAGATCGACGTGCTCGCGCTCGGCATGCTCACCTGCATCCGCCGCGCCTTCGATCTGATCGCGCTCCATCATGGCAAACGATACGCGCTCGCGGATGTGCCGGCGGAGGATCCCGCGGTCTACGAGATGCTGGGCCGGGCCGATTCTCTGGGCGTGTTTCAGGTCGAGAGCCGCGCACAGATGAGCATGCTGCCGCGCCTCAAGCCCCGGAACTTCTACGACCTCGTCATCGAGGTCGCGATCGTGCGGCCGGGCCCGATCCAGGGCGACATGGTGCATCCCTATCTCCGCCGCCGCAGCGGCGCGGAGCCGGTGGATTATCCCTCGGAGGCGCTCCGGGGCGTGCTCGAGAAGACCCTGGGCGTGCCGCTCTTCCAGGAGCAGGCGATGAAGATCGCCATGGTGGCCGCGGGCTTCACCGGCGCCGAGGCCGACAAGCTTCGCCGCGCCATGGCGACCTTCCGGCGCAGCGGCAAGATCCATGCCTTCCGCGACAAGTTCATCGGCGGCATGGTGCAGAACGGCTACGCGCTCGACTTCGCCGAGCGCTGTTTCCAGCAGATCCAGGGCTTCGGCGAGTATGGTTTCCCGGAATCGCACGCCGCGAGCTTCGCGCTCCTGGTCTACGTATCGGCTTGGCTCAAATGCCATTACCCCGCGGCCTTTGCGGCGGCGCTCCTCAACAGCCAGCCCATGGGCTTCTACGCGCCGGCGCAGATCGTGCGCAACGCGCGGGAGCACGGCGTCGAGGCAAGGGGCGTCGACGTCAACGCGAGCGACTGGGACTCGACGCTAGAACCCGGCAAGGATGCGGCGCGGCCGGCGCTCCGGTTAGGTCTGCGCCAGGTCAAGGGGTTTGCCCAGAAGGATGCAGATGCCCTGATGGCGGCGCGCGGCGCGGCCTATCGGAGCCCGATCGATCTGCTGGCGCGCTCCGGCCTGGGCCGCGCCGTGTTGGCGCGGCTCGCGGAAGCGGATGCGTTCCGCTCGATGGGGCTCGACCGCCGGCGCGCGCTCTGGGCGGTGAAGGGGCTGCGGGACGAAGGGATGCCCCTCTTCGCGGGGCTCGCGCCGGAGCAGCGCCAGGGCGCGGAGCCGCCAGTGCGGCTGCCGGAGATGCGGCTCGGCGAGCATATCGTGAGCGACTACGCCTTCCTCGAGCTCTCGCTCAAGGCCCATCCGATGGCGCTTCTGCGCCAGAGCTTCACGCGCGAAGGCGTGGTGCGCGCGGTCGAACTCGCCACCGTCGAGCCGGGCTCGCTGGTCACCGTCGCGGGTCTCGTCCTGGTGCGCCAGCGGCCCGGCAGCGCCAGCGGCGTGGTGTTCGTGACGCTCGAGGACGAGACAGGGATCGCGAACCTCGTGGTCTGGCCCGACACCTTCGAGCGTTTCCGCGCGGACCTCATGGGCGCCACGCTCATGAGCTGCCAGGGCCGGCTGCAGCGCGAGGGCTTGGTCATCCATGTGGTGGCGGAGCGGCTCATCGATCTCTCGAAGCGCCTCTCCCGCCTCAACGCGCCGGCGATCCATTCACTCCACCAGAGTGGCTCGGAGCTCGCAGTTCGAAGCCATGACTTTCGATAGCAGAAAGCATTTGA
>DATFRA010000362.1:0-2410 GCA_035263705.1 Allostellaceae bacterium | reverse complement strand
CCGCCTCGAAGGCGAGCGCCGCCTCCAGGAACTCGTCGAGCGCGTCCTCGGCCTCGGGACCCAGCCGCGCGAGCAGCTGCCGGCGTCCGCCGCGCGTACTCAGGATCTCCGCGAAGAACTCGTAGGGCGGCATGAAATCTGCGCGGCTCAAGAGCTGCGTCAGGGTGTCTCGCGCCTGCGCGTAGAGGGGATGCTCGTCGCCGCGCCGCCGCAGCTCGCGCCAGAGCCGGCCTTCCCGGCGATGGGCGAGCGTAAACAACTGCTCCTCGCCGAAACCGAAGAGTGGCCCCTTGAGCACCGTCGCGAGGGTGAGGTCGTCCTCGGGCAGTAGCAGAAAATTCCCGAGCGCAATCATGTCCTCGACGGCGAGCTGCTCGGTCAAGCGCATGCGATCGACGCCTGCCACCGGCACGGCGCGGTCGCGGAGCGCGCGCACGAGCGCCGCGATAAAGGGCGTGCGCCGGCGGACCAACACCATGATGTCGCCCGGACGAATTCGGCGATCGCGCGATGGCAGCGGCTCGCGGTCGTCGAGCCACCCCCTGATGGTCGCCGCGATCACCGTCGCCAGGCGCTGGTCGGGCTCGCGCGCGGGCTCCGGCATCACTGGCAAGGTCCAGCCTTCTGGTGCCTCGTCGTCCACGGGCACGACCAGCGGCCAGAGTTCGACCCGGCCGGCGTGGCCGCGCCGGTGCGGCTCGTGCCGGATCGCGGCACCATCGAGGGCGACGCCGTCCGACGCCGCGGTCTGCGCGAACACCGCATCGATCGCCTGCAGCACGGCGTCGGTCGAGCGGAACGAGGTCTCGAGCGCCACGGTGCGCCACCCGGCCTGGGCCTCCGCTGCGCGCGCCGCGAAGTGCGCGCGCATGGTGATGAATGCAGTGGGATCGGCGCCCTGGAAGCTGAAGATCGACTGCTTGGCGTCGCCCACCGCGAGCACCGTGCGCGGCCGGTCGTGGGCGCCTTCGCCCACGAAGAATTCCTGCGTCAGCGCCTGCACCACCCGCCATTGCTCGGGATTGGTGTCCTGCGCCTCGTCGATCAAGAGATGATCGAGGCCGCCATCCAGCTTGAACATCACCCAGGGCACGCCCGACCGTTCCAGCAGCGCGACGCTGTGGACAATCAGATCCTCGTAGTCGAGCACGGCGCAGGACCGCTTGTGCCGCTCATAGGCGTGCAACATGGCAACGGCGAGATGCGTCACCGCCGCCGCCGTCTCGAGAAGCGCAGCGGCGCTGCAGCGCGCGCACACGGCGCCGAGCCGCAGAGCCTCTTCCTCCAGAGCATCGAGCAGGTCCGGATGCGCCATCGCGACGGACCGCGTCAGTAGCCGGGTCCGGGTCACGCCCTCCTGTGTTCGATAGATCCCGCAATAAGCGTCGAAGAGCTCGGTCCGGCGCTCCGGCGCGGCGAGCCAGTCGGCCAGCGCCTGGCCCCGCTCGCGATCGGTCTGCGCCGTGCTCTCGAGCATCGCCGCCGCGGCGCGACGAAGCGCGCCACCGTCGAAAGCGGACTCCGCGCAGGCGTCTGAGATCACCTCCGCTTCTGTCGCGCTCGGCGGGAGACCCAGATGGCGCGCGAGCTCGGCGACGATCGCGCCGCCTTCGCCCGTACGATCGAGCAGCCGGCGGAACCGGGTCCGCGCGGCGGCGATCAGGTCGAGCAGGGTCCAGAACCGTGCCTCGCCGACCCGCCGCGCGAGCGTCGCGACAGCCACGCCCAGCTCGGGTGCGGACTCCTCGCGCGCGGCGGCCAAGACCTCCTCGCGAACGTCCGCCAGCAGCTCGCCGACGGCGCGTTCATCGAGCAGCTGGAAATGCGGCGGCACGCCCGCCTCGACCGGAAACCGGCGCAGCAGCGATTGGCAGAAGGCGTGGATGGTCTCGATGCCGAGCCCGCCGGGTGCGTCGAGCACCGTCGCGAAGAGCCGCCGCGCCTGATCGAGCGTTGCTTGATCGGGCATCGATCCCAGCAAGGCCTGGAGCTCGGCGCCGAGCTCGCCCTCCGGCAGCACGGCCCAGCGGCTCAGGCGCTCGTGCAAGCGGTTCGCCATCTCGGCGGCGGCGGCGCGGGTGAAGGTGAGGCAGAGGATCCGGCTGGGTTGGCTGCCGCCCAGCATCAGTGACAGCACCCGATCGGTCAGCACCTTGGTCTTGCCGGTACCGGCGGACGCGGCGACCCAGACGGAGGCCGTGGGATCGGCGGCATCGCGCTGCAGGAGGCCAACGGCGGAGGCAGTCATGTCTCGTCGACCACTTCGGTGGCGCGCCATTCCTTAACGCGCTCGAGATGCTCGTAGTCGGAATAGCGCGGCGCGTTCCGCGCCACCGGCACTACGAGGTAGGGCGTCGCGGGATCGTCGAACCACGCGACCAGATTTTGCAGACCCGCAAGCGCCGCGCCG
>DATFRA010000361.1:0-19023 GCA_035263705.1 Allostellaceae bacterium | reverse complement strand
TGCCGGCGCGCGACTTTTCGATGGCGAACCGCCCGGACGAGCCCGTGCTGGCGTTCCATGTTCGGCACATGACCGGCGGCGCCGCGAGCCGCTACATCGTGCGCAGCCTTCGGCTCGGCGAGACGGCGCGGCTCGAGGGGCCCTATGGTTCCGCGCATCTGCGCGAGCATCATACGGGACCCATCCTCGCGATCGCCGGCGGCTCGGGCTTGGCACCCATCAAGTCGATCGTGGAGACCGCGCTCCAGCGCGGCGCGCGGCAACCCATCCACCTTTATTTCGGCGTGCGTGACGAACGCGACCTTTACCTCGAGGCGCATTTCGAGGCCCTCGCGGCGGCGCATCCGAACCTGCGCTTCACGCCGGTGCTGTCGGAGCCGCAGGGACCGACGACGCGGCGAACCGGCTTCGTCCACGAGGCGGTGGCGGCGGATCTGGGCGATCTCGACGGCGCCAAGGCCTACATGGCGGGACCGCCGGTGATGGTGGAGGCCGCGACCGCGATGCTGCTGGCGGCGGGCTTGCCCCGGCAGGACATTCACGCCGACGCCTTCTACACCGAGGCGGACAAGCAAGCCTTGAGCACGGGGACCGGCGCATGAGCGTGCTCGCGGGCCGGGCGGCGCTGGTGACCGGCGGCGGTCGAGGCGTCGGCCGTGCCATCGTGGAAGCGCTCCACGCCGCGGGTGCCTCGCTGGTCGTCGCCGACAATGGCACCTCGATCGGCGGCAGCGGCGCGGATCCGAGCGTGGCGCAGGCCGTCGCCAAGGCGCTCGGCGACCGCGTTACCGCCTATACCGAGAGCATCGCGAGCCCGAGCGCGGCCCGGGCCGCGGTCGAGCTCGCCTTGCGGCGCTTCGGCGGCCTCGACATCGTCGTCAACGCTGCCGCGATCCTGCGCGACGGCTTCATCTTCAAGGCCGAGGCGGAGAACTGGGACGCCGTGCTGCGCACCAATCTCTCCGCCGCGTTCCACGTGCTTGCGGCTGCGACGCCCGTGATGCGCGAGCAAGCCAAGGCGAACCGCGGTGGCAGTCCCTATGCCTGGGGCCGCGTCGTCAATATCGTCTCCACCGCCGGTCTCTATGGAAACTACGGCCAAGCCGCCTACGCCAGCGCCAAGGCCGGACTGGTCGGACTCACCCGCGTGGTGGCGCTCGACATGGCGCGGAGCGGCGTCACCGCCAATGCCGTGGCGCCCTTCGCCGCGACGCGCGTCACCGAGACCATCAAGCCCGCCAACCCCGCGCAGGCGACCTACAGGGAGCGCGCCCTCAAGGTGCCCGCGCGCGCCGTCGGCGAGCTCGTCGCCTGGCTCGCGGGACCGGAGGCCAAGGACGTGACGGGCCAGGTCTTCGGCGTGCGCGGTCGGGAGATCTTCCTCTTCTCCCAGCCCCGCCCGGTGGCGCGGCTCGTGAATCCCGGCGCCGCCGGCCTCGGCGCCGCCATCGCGAGCGCGCTTAAGCCGCACTACATCGGCCCCGAGACGGACCTCGAGGCGTTCAGCAGTGAGCCCCTCACATGACACCGACGACCATGGCCCCGATCAAATCCGTGCAGGAGCTCAAGGGCGCGCCCGAGGAATACCAGACGGCGCTGCGCAAGATCGTGCGCAGCCATGCGGTGAACGAGCTCTATGGCGCGCAGGTGTTCGACGAGCCCGCGATCGCACTAGCGCCGACGCCCTACGCGAAGTGGCTGACCTGCCGCGTCGCCATGGAGGAGTACGGGCACCACGTGCGCTTCCGCGAGCTCGGGGAGCAGATGGGGATTCCCGCGGCGGAGATGACGCCCGCCGGCAAGCGGCCGCTCTCGATCTTCGAGTTTCCGCTCAAGACCTGGGAGGAGTTCTGCGTCATCAAGCTGCTCGCGGACCTTGCGGAGATCCTCCAGGTCGAGGACCTGCTCTCCTGCTCGTTCCATCCGCTGCGCAACCTCGCGCGCATGACCATGCCGGAGGAGCGCTTCCACGCGCAGTTCGGTAAGGATTTCTGCACCGAGCTCTGCAGGACAGCGGAGGGGCGCGCGCGCGTGCAGGACGCCATCGACCGGTATTACCCGATGCTGCCGGCTTTCTTCGGCAAGGCCGGCTCCAAGAACAACGAGGTCTTCCGCAAATACGGCATCAAGCAGCGGCCGAACGAGGCGATGCGCACGGACTATGTGACGCGCGCCCGGGCTTTGGTGCAGGACCACCTCGGGCTAAGATTACCGGAGGTCGCGCCCGAAGCGGCCTGAGGAAAGCGGGAGAGACGCCCATGGACGCGAGCCCCGGCCGCACGCCCGAGCGCGAGGCCTTCTATCGCGAGATCGAGCCGCACAACCTAGCGCCGCTCTGGGACGTGCTGCACAACGTCGTGACCAAGGAGCCGGTCTCGCCCGCGAAGCCCGCGATCTGGCACTACGACGCCGACGTGCGCGACTACCTCATGCGCACCGGCAAGCTGATCTCGGCGAAAGAGGCGGAGCGCCGGGTGCTGATCCTCGAGAACCCCGGCCTCAAGGGTAAGACCTCGATCACGCACTCGCTGTTCGCGGG
Source organism: Allostellaceae bacterium (assembly GCA_035263705.1). Classification (GTDB taxonomy): domain Bacteria; phylum Pseudomonadota; class Alphaproteobacteria; order ATCC43930; family CGMCC-115725; genus DASZHJ01. The sequence goes on along the minus strand of DATFRA010000361.1, from coordinate 16,484 downwards.
GCTGCAGCTGATCTTCCCCGGCGAGGTGGCGCCGGCGCACCGCCACACGCAATCCGCGCTCCGCTTCGTGATCGAGGGGCACGGCGCCTACACGGCCGTCGACGGCGAGCGCACCATCATGGAGCCCGGCGACTTCATCATCACGCCGTCCTGGACCTGGCACGACCACGGCAACGACAGCGACAAGCCGATGGTCTGGCTCGACGGTCTCGACGTGCCGCTGGTGCGGATCCTGGACGCGAGCTTCGCCGAGCCCGGCAATAGCGAGACTCAGATGGTGACGCGGCCCGCCGGCGATTCGCTCCAGCGCTACGGCCAGGGCCTACTCCCGGTCGACTGGAAACCCGAGCGGAAGACCTCGCCGGTCTTTTGCTATCCCTATCCGCGCACGCGCGAGGCGCTGGCGACGCTCGCCAAGAACGGCGAGCCCGATCCCTGCCACGGCTACAAGATGCGCTACGTCAATCCCGCCACCGGCGATTATGCGATGCCAACCATCGCGAGCTTCATGCAGCTCCTGCCCAAGGGATTCGCGACATCGCCCTATCGGAGCTCCGACGGCACGGTGTTCGTCTGCGTCGAGGGGAAGGGCGAGTCCAAGATCGGCGACGCGACGCTCCAGTGGGGCCCGCGCGACATCTTCGTGGCGCCGAGCTGGCATCGCACGGTCCACTGCGCGCAGCCGGAATCAGTGCTGTTCAGCTTTTCGGACCGGCCGGTGCAGGACAAGCTCGGCCTCTGGCGCGAGGATCGCGGCAATCGCTGAGGCGATTGACGGGCGCCACCGCCGCCTGCGGAGTTTTGCCGCCGAGCTCGGAAGCGTGCCGTGGTTCTCCACATGCGGCACCCCTCCGACGCGAGACGAGCGCGCCGATACCGTCCGCTATGTCGAGGGCCTTGGCCTGCCGGCGGTGCCCGTCGAGGGCGTCGCGGACTGGGGCGCGGCCGCGGCAACCGCTCAACGCGCCGACTGGAGCCGGCAATGGTGGGAGGCCGAGGACGCCGCCGCGAAGACGCTGCATCGGACCGCCGCAGCCCGGCTCGGCGAGACGCCGCTCTTGATCTCCTTGAGCGCCGTCACCCTCGCCGCGGCGGCGCTGCACGCTGCCGCCGCGCTGGTCCTGGCCCGCGCCGGAGCGGAGGATCCCGCGCTCAGCCGGGTCGCCGCCGGCGCGGCGGCGCTCGCCTGCCACCAGAGGGGACTCACGATTGCCGCCGACGCCGCGGACGACCATCCGCTCGCGCTCAAATATCGCCTCTTCTCCGGCGGCCGCTGGCTCCTGGGCGTAATGGGCGATCGCTGCTATCTGTTCTGACCCGCGCTCCGAGATCTCCGCCTCATGGCCCTTACTCTCGCCACCTGGAACATCAACTCCGTGCGGCCGCGCATCAATCTGGTCCGTCGCTTCCTCAGAAAGCACGCACCGGACGTGCTCTGCCTGCAGGAGACCAAGTCCCCCGACGAGTTCTTCCCGCGCGAGGCCTTCGAGGACCTGGGCTACACCCACATGCTCGTCCACGGCATGAAGGGCTACAACGGGGTCGCCATCGTCTCGCGCCTGCCCCTCGCGGGACCGCGCACCCGGAACTGGTGCGCGCGCGAGGATTGCCGGCACGCGATGACGGCGCTGCCGGGCGGGATCGAGCTGCACAATCTCTACATCCCAGCCGGCGGCGACATCCCGGATCCCACGGCCAATCCGAAATTCGCCCATAAGCTCCAGTTCCTGGACGAGGTCACCGCGTGGTTCGCCTCGGACTCGCCCAAGGACAGGAAAGCGATCCTGGTCGGCGATCTCAACATCGCGCCGCTCGAGACCGACGTCTGGTCGCACAAGGAGCTGCTCAAGGTCGTGAGCCACACGCCCATCGAGGTGGAGAAGCTCGGCAAGCTGCGCGAGGCCGGCGGCTTCGTCGACGCCGTGCGGCACGTGATAGCGCCCGAGCAGCGGCTTTACACTTGGTGGAGCTACCGAGCCCAGGACTGGAAGGCCTCAGACCGCGGGCGCCGCCTCGATCACATCTGGGTGACGCCCGCGCTGGTACGCGAGATCGCCGGCGCCGAGGTCTTCAAGCCCGCGCGCGGCTGGGTCCAGGGCTCGGACCACGTGCCCGTGATCGTGCGGTTCAGGGAATGACGCGCCACGACCTGAGACCCTTCTTCTCGCCCCGCAGCGTCGCCGTCGTGGGCGCGGGCGAGCGTGCGACCTCGTCCGGCGGCGCCGTCCTGCAGAACCTGCGCATCTCCGGCTTCACCGGCGAGATCATACCGGTCAACCCCAAGGGCGGCGAGATGTTCGGGCTCGCCGTGCGCAAGAGCCTGGGCGAGCTCAACCACCCCGCCGATCTCGCGGTGATTGTGATCCGGCCGGATCTGATCCTCGATGCCGTGCGCGAGGCTGCGGCGAGCCAACATCGCCATCTCCTCATCCTGCCGGGCGGCTTCGCGGAGGCGGGCGAGGCGGGGAAGGCGCGCGACCGCGAGCTGCGCGCGCTCATCGCCGAGCATGACCTCACCGTCGTGGGCCCGAATTGCGCGGGGATCATTCACCTCCCCGCTGGCGCGCGGTTCGCCGCCACGTTCCTGCGCGACATGCCGCCCGGACCCAACGCCCGCGGCGCCATCGCGTTCGTCACGCAATCGGGGGCGCTCGCGGAGGAAGCGATCGCGGCGGCGCACGGCCTCGCGATCCCGCTCGGCACCATCGTCTCCGTGGGGAATGCGGTGCAGCTCGGCGTCACCGATTATCTGGAGTACCTCGGCGGCGACCCTGCGGTGACGGCGGCGCTGCTCTATATCGAGAGCATCGAGGACAAGGACCGGTTCCGCGCCGTCGCGCGGCGGGTCGCGGCGGAGAAGCCGGTGGTGGCGCTGATCGGCGGCCGCACCGGTCCCGGCGCGCGGGCGGCCATAGCGCATACGGGCGCCGCGCCCCAGGACGACCGCGAGATGGAGGCCTTCACGGGCGCGTGCGGCGTGCTCCGGGTGAAGAGCCTGCGGCGGTTGCTGCTGGCCGCCAAAGGCTTCGGCGCCTTTCCCCACGGCATCGGCAAGCGCGCGCTCATCCTCTCCAATTCCGGCGGGCCCGGTGTGCTCTGCACGGACCGCGCGGCCGCCGAGGGCCTCGACCTCGCGCCGCTGCCGCCCGGCATGGCAGCGGCGCTGCGCGCGGCGTTGCCGCCGGAGGCGTCAGTCGCCAATCCGCTCGATCTGCTCGCGGACGCGCGCGAGGAGCGGTTCGGTCTCACGGTCGACTGCGCGATCAAGGAGGGCGCCCAGGCGTTCGACGCCATTCTCGGCATCCACGTGGTGCCGTTCATGGTCGATGCATCGCCGATCGTCGCGCGACTCGCCGAGCTCGCGCGCGGCGTGCCGGTCCCGTTCATGCATTCCATGATGGGGACGCTGCCGGAGAAGGCCGCTTGGTTCGCGAGCCTCGAGGCCGCGGGCGTTCCTGTCTTCAACGACGTCGAGGCGATGGCGGAGTGCGCGGGCCTGCTCGCGCGCTATCCGACGCTGCGCGAGAGAGCGCGCAATGGCGTCTCATGATTGCCACACGCGCTCGCGGTGCGTGACCCCCTCGGGTCAGTCGCAGTTCCATCGAGGTGCGGCATCGGTTCGGTTCCGGACATCACAAACGCGGAACTACCACATTCGCATCACACGGCAGTCATAATCTCCGGCGACATTGCCGAGCACCTTCATTGGCACTGCGAGGAGCTGGCCATGATTGAGCAGACCGACGTTACCGTCGTCGAGAGGCCTCAGCCGCCCACCGTGGGCTATTCGAGCGAACCCCGGCGCACCTGCGTTCTCCTGGTGGACGACGACGATCTCTATCGCGACGCCCTGCATATGAATCTGGCCGACGGTGGGCTCGACGTCACGAGCTTCGGCGGCGGCCGTGCGGCGCTCGATCATCTCGACGCCGGCAATTCAGCCGACGCGATCCTGCTGGACTGGCGCATGCCGGAGATGAACGGGCTCGAGGTGCTGCGCCAACTGCGCGAGCGCAGCATTGCGACGCCGGTGATCTTCCTGACTGCACTCAGCGACGACACCCACGAGGAGGCGGCGCTCGCGGGCGGCGCCGTGGACTTCATCGACAAGTCTCGCCGAGTCGGGATCCTCATGAAGCGCATCGACCTGATCGTCGAGTCCCAGAAGACCTCGCCGGCGCCGAGCCACGCGCAGGCGTCGCAGATCCGCTTGGGCGATCTCGAGCTGCGCTTCGACACCCACCGCGCCTACTGGCGCAGCGAGGTGATCGAGCTCACGCTGACGGAGTTCCGGATGGTCTCGCGGCTCGCGATGAAGCCCGGCGAGGACGTCTCCTATCGCGAGCTCTATGACCTCGTGCACGGCAAGGACTTCGTCGCGGGCTACGGCAGCGAGGGTTACCGCACCAACGTCCGCACCTTCATCAAGCGGATCCGCAAGAAATTCCGCGCCATCGACGACGGTTTCACCGGCATCGAGAACTACGCGAGCTTCGGGTATCGCTGGAAGCTGGCGTAGCGACGACGCCTAACTGTCATCGAGTTGCGATAGGGTCGGCCGCGTCAACCGCGGAGCGACCCGGTCGCCATGAACGCATGGGATAACGATCCCAGCCTAGAGCTCAGCCGCCGCAAGCTGCTCGCGGCCGCCAGTATCGGCGGCGGAGCCGTGGTGGCTGCTTCCCTCATCGGAATGGCGCATGCGGCGGCGGCGCCTGGGACGGGCGCGCGTCCCCGATCCGATCCGGCGGCGACGCCGCCGGTCGCGGGGTTGCATCTGCAGTTCGGCGGCGATGCCGCCTCGGAAATGGTGGTGTCCTGGCATACGCTGCAGCCCGCGCAGCATCCTCGCGTCCTGCTTGGACGTCTCGACGGGAAGCTCGAGCAGACCGTCGGTGCCCATGAGACCAGCTACAAGGACGCGAAGTCGGGCCAGGTCGTTTACGCCTACCATGCGAGGCTCGGCCGGCTGCAACCCGATGCCGCCTACCTCTATAGCGCCCTGCAGGACGGCGCGGAGCCGGAGTTCGGCACGTTCCGCACGGCGCCGCGGGGCCGGGCGCCGCTCACTTTCACCAGCTTCGGCGACCAGGGCACGCCAACCCTCGGCAAAAAGTATGCGCCACCCGCGGGCGTCACGATTCCGAATCCGCCATTCGTGAACGACAATCTGGGCTCGCCGGCGGCGGCGGACACGACGCTCGGCGTGGAGCGGCTCCGGCCGCTCTTCCATTTGCTCAACGGCGACCTCTGCTACGCCAACATCGCCGAGGACCGGATCCGCACCTGGTGGGACTTCTGGGACAACAACAGCCGGAGCGCCCGCAATCGTCCCTGGATGCCGGCCGCCGGCAACCACGAGAACGAGCTCGGCAACGGGCCGATCGGCTACCAGGCCTATCAGACCTATTTCTCGCTGCCGCCGGCGGCGGGCCAGACCGACGTGACGCGTGGGCTCTGGTACGCCTTCACCGCGGGCTCCATGCGGGTGATCAGCATCGCCAATGATGACGTCTGCTACCAGGACGGCGGCAATTCCTACGTCCGCGGCTATTCCAAGGGCGCGCAGAAGGCTTGGCTCGAGAAGGAACTAGCGGCGGCGCGCGCCGACCGCAACATCGACTGGATCGTGGTGTGCATGCACCAGGTCGCGATCTCCACCGTCGACAAGTTCAACGGCGCCGACCTCGGGATCCGACAGGAATGGGTACCGCTACTCGACAAGTACGCCGTCGACCTCGTGGTGTGCGGCCACGAGCATCATTACGAGCGCTCACACCCGATCCGCGGGCAGCAATCGAACGCCACCCTGACGCCAATCGCCGTGGGCACGGCCACCGACGTGATCGACACGACCAAGGGCACCGTGCACATGGTGATCGGCGGCGGCGGCACCTCCGTGCCGTCGAACCAGCTCTTCTTCGACCCGCCGGCCTGCCGGGTGATCACTGCCGTCGGCGAGCCCGAGTCCGGGACCGGCAAGCGTCCGCCGATCTACGTCAAGGAGGAGGCACCGTGGTCGGCCGTGCGCAACGCCGCCCATTCCTACGACTTCGCGGCCTTCGCCCTCGATCCCGGTACGAAGCCCGGCGGGTTCACCACGATCACGGTGACCTATTATGACGTGGCGGGCCGCGACGGCCGGCTCGCCTCCTTCGAGAGCTTCACGCTCCGCAGGCCACGCCGCGACTAGCGCGTGAGCCCATAAGCACGCGCCTGCCGGGAGGCGCGCGGCGCGCCCGCTCTGCAAGCAGGCTTCTCCGATGGCTGGCAACTCTTCCGTGATGTGCCTTTAACGTGGCTACGTGCCGATTTAGCAGGAAACGTAAAGTTTTCTGCCGGAATCATCAACTCATAACAGGAATCAAGCGCGAGGCTCCCGGCTCACTGCCTTATCGAGCGCTCTGGTGAACCCAGTGCACAAATATCAGTGCAATGCCTTGTCGCAATCCATCGCCAGCGCCGTGCCGTCGGTCAAGCGGGTGCGTCCGCCGGCGCTCGAGGCTTTGCGCGTCTTCGAGGCGGCGGCGCGCCATGCGAGCTTTACCAAGGCAGCGGCCGAGCTGCACGTTACCCAAGGCGCTGTCAGTCAACGTGTGCAGGGATTGGAGGCCGAGCTCGGTGTCAACTTGTTCCGCCGGCTCATCCGCAAGCTGGAACTGACCGCCGATGGCGAGCGTTTGGCGCAGGGCGTTCGCGAGGGTTTGGCCCGAATCGCCTGCGCGGTGAGCGAGCTCGACCAGCGATCGGAGTCCGGACCCCTTGCGGTCAGCATGCTGCCGTCCTTCGCGTCCTGCTGGTTGGTGCGGCGGCTGCCGCGGTTCCAGTACGCCCATCCGGACATTGAGGTGCTCGTGATGGCCGACGAGCAGCCGGTAGATCTGCACGCCGAGGACGGTGCGGAGGTTGCGATCCGCTTTGGCCTCGGAGGCTACCCCGGCCTCTCCACCACGCCGCTGGCGCCCGACAGTGTTGGTCCTGTCTGCACGCCGCTTCTGCTGTCGCGATACGGGGTAATCGAGACGGTCGACGAGTTGCTCGACATGCCGTTGCTGCATGACTCGACGGCCGACGGCGACGGGAGCGGCACGGGGTGGAAATCCTGGCTCGCTCAAGTCGGCGTCCGCGGTGACGATCCGCGGCTCGGGGCCGGGTCCCGCTTCACCCAGGCTCACCTGGCGCTGGAGGCGGCACTCCTCGGCCAGGGCGTCGCGATGGCGCGCACGAGCCTCGCCAGCGACAGCCTCGCAGCCGGACGCCTCGTCCGCGTGCTACCTCAGATCGCGCCGAGCGCGTATCGATATTTCTTTGTCTGTCGTCCCGAGGCTGCGTGGCGCGCGAAAGTGGCGCGCTTTCGCGACTGGCTTCGGGTAGAAATGAAGGTAGTCGCCGACCAGCATATCGTCGGCGCAGGCTGATCGCGAGAACCGTGGAGACCCGGTGAAAGCTGCGAGCGTTGCCGCTTTGCTGCATTGTTAATAATCGAGCTAATGGGTCTCCATAGGAATCTTCGTTTGTGACTGGACACTGGGACTCCATTTAGTGCGTCGGTTGTGCCGGGTCCCACTCGCCAAACGCGGCGCGACGGGCCCCGGCCTTGAAGGCGAGTAAGCAGCGAGCCAGAGCTTTTCGGATTAGTGTCCGTGAAGCGGCCGGAAATATGAGGAGATCAGCATGGCGACATTCAAGGGCGAGTGCTTCTGCGGTGCAGTCAAGATCGAGGTATCGGGCGAGCCCGAAGGCATGGGCTATTGCCACTGCCGGTCGTGCCGGTCGTGGTCGGCGGGCCCGGTCAACGCCTTCACGCTCTGGAAGCCCGGCGCGGTCAGGGTAACGGCGGGCGCCGAGCACCTCGGCATGTTCCAGAAGACCCCAGTGAGCCAGCGGCAGTTCTGCAAGAAATGCGGCGGCCACGTGATGAGCAATCATCCGCCACTGGGATTGGTTGACGTCTACGCAGCGACGCTGCCGACCCTCGCCTTCACGCCGGGGATCCACGTCAATTACGCCGAGACCGTGCTGCCGATGCGCGACGGGCTTCCGAAGATGAAAGACTTCCCGAAGGAGTTCGGCGGATCGGGCGAGACGATCTCCGAGTAGCGCTACCGGCGGTTCGAGGGCATCGGGCGGTTCGAAACGGGGCCGTGAAGACCCGGGGCCGCCCCAATAATCGGCGAGCGCTATCCCACCCGGTAGAGGTGATACCGGTCCTCGCGGACGCCGATCGGCAGCGGGAGGGCGAGCCAGCCCGGGAGATCGATCGGCGGCTCGCTCGCCACCACGGCGCCGGTCCGCATGAGCGGCGCCAGCAGCGGTGCGAGCTCGCCGGCGAGCCGGTGATTGGCCGTGACGTCGCCGGTGCCCATGTCGAGGTGGGCGAGCGCTGCGCTGCGCGGCAGCCGGTCCCACATCATCGGCAGCGTCTCACGGGCATCGCCGAGGATCAGATATTCCGGCGGTGGAATGCAGTCGGCGTGCGCCGCCACCTCGCGCTCGAACACGTAGATCTCGCGCCTGGGCAGGAGCTCCCGCAGGTGATCGTAGGTGCGACCGTTGCCGAGGCCGAGCTCGAGGAGGGGACCGGGCACATCCTTGATCAGGTCCGCCGCTCGGTCGAGGCAGGCGCGCTGCGCCATCATCCGGCGGATGAAGCTGTCGAGACGGCTCATGCCGGCGGGATGAGCCGCATCGGCTAGTGCACCATGCGTCGGAGACGCTCGAGCTCGGCGTGCTCGGTGCGCAGCTGGTTGTTGGTCTGCTCCAGGCGATGGGCGAGCTCGCGCATGATCGAGACCGCCATGGTCGGGAATTCCTTGATGAGGCGGAGGAACAGCTCCTTGGAGATCCGGAGCGTGACGAGGCGCGTGTCGGCGCGCACCGAGGCCGTGCGCGGCACGTCGCAGAGGATCGCGATCTCGCCGAAGAAGTCGTTGGGCCCGAGCACCGCCACCACCACCGGACCCCCCGCGCCCTCGACGATCACCTCGGCCTTGCCCTCGACGATGACATAGGCGGCGTTGGCGGCGTCGCCCTGGCGGAACAGGGTGTGGCCGGCGTCGAACGCGACGCGCTCGCTGGTGAAGGCGATGAGCTTCAGCTTCGGCGGCTCGATCTGCGCGAACAGCGGAATCCGCTTCAGCATGTCGACTTCTTCGTGCAGGCTCATCTTTTCGCCTCCGTCCTCCTACTCCGCCGCCATCAGCTCGGTGAGCTTGGTGCCGGGCTTGTCGAGATCGCCGAGCGCGCCCTGCTCGGCGAGCCGGCCATGCTCCATCACCATGGCCTCCTGGAACTGCCGCGCGAGGCTCGCGCGGTGCAGCACCCAGATCAGCCCGCGCCCGGCGAATTCCTCCTTGAGCACGTCGATCAACCGGACCTGGGCGGGACCGTCGAGCGCCGAGGTCGCCTCGTTGAGGATCAGCACGTCGGGGCGCTTGAGGATCGAGCGGGCGATCGCCACCTTCTGGCGCTGCGCCGTGGAGAGCCGCGAGCCGCCGGGCCCGACGGGGAAGGCGAGGCCCGCCTCGATCACGGTCCGGCGCAAGTCGAGCGCGTCGATCACCTGCGCCACCACCTCGATGAGGCGCTTCTCGGCGTCCGCCTCGCCGAAGGCGAGCTTGCCGAACAGCAAGTTGTCCTGGATCGTCGCGGCGGCGTTGTACCGGTCGTCGGCGAAGAATTCGATGCTGCCGCGGAGCGTGTCGGGCAGATCCGCCGCGAAGATGCGCCGCGCCTCGACGATGCGCGTCATCAGCGTCTCGTCAATCGCATCGAGGCGGTGGCGCGACACAATGAGCTTGAAAGGCAGCGAGAGGAGCCGGATCCGATCGTCCTTCTTCAGGGCCTTCACGCCATCCTTGCCCAGCCGTGCGAGGATAGCCTGGAAGTCCGGCAGCTGGTCGGCGCTGATGAAGCTGAACTGCGCGATGAACTCTTCGCTGGGGGCGCCGTCCGCGAAGATCTCGACCATCGTCTCCGCGACCTTGAGGCCGCGCTGCACGAGATCGTCGGTGAGCCCCGCCTTGTCGAGGATGCGCTGCACATAGGTGTTGGACGCCAGCTCCTCCATGGCAAAAGCCGGACCCACGGGCGTGCCGAACAGCAGGTTCTCGGCGAGCGAGGCGTTGGTGTTGTAGCGCGTGACATCGAACGGCTCGACGAGGTGCGTGATCTTGTCCTCGACGAGACGCGCATGCACGGCCTTGCGCGCTTCGAGCAGCGCCTCGGCCGCTTCGGGCCACGCCTTCGGATCGAGCTGGCCGCGCAGGCCTAGCAAATAGACGTCCTGATCGAGCTCGACCTTGCGCAGGATCTCGACCAGCCGGTCCCGCAGGCCGGCCTGGTCTTTCACGCCCGCGGCCTCGTGGTCGATCCAGTCCGCCTCGATGTTGAGGTCGATATTCCCGGAGAGCCGTGTTTCCGACAGCTGCGCCGCTCGCCGCCTGGCGCGGCCTCCCTCGTATTTCGGCTCGCGCAGCGGGCGGAACTTGAGCGACGCCAGGAGATTGTCGCCGAGGCTCATGCTGAAGAGGTGAGGCGTCGAGCCCGCGTACGCCATCCGCCGGCCGATCACGGCGGTCGGTAGGGTCGCGAGGTCGCTGCCGTTCACGCCGATCCGGCCGGCCGTCGGCGCCAGCAGCCGCGCCAGCAGCAGGGCGAGCTCGTGCTTGCCGCCGCCGTTCGGCCCGAGGAGCGCCGTGCTCCGGTCGAGCGGGATGTTGGTCGTGACGCCGTCGACCACCCGCACGCGCTCGTCCTCCACGAGCGTGAGGTTCGAGAGGGACATCTCGCCGGTGAAATGCGGAATGGTCTCGGGCTGCTCGAGCATCAGCCGCTCGTCGAACATGCCCTCGGGCTCGAACTGCTCGACCACTTGGTCGTACTTGATCTTGGTGTCCTGGAATTGCTGGTAGTAGTCGAGCAGCTCCTTCCAGGGCGCGGACATGTCCTTGTAAGCGGAGAGGACCGCCACCAGCGCGCCGGCGCTCAGATTGCCGCGGATCACGAGATAGCCGCCGATCGCGAAGAAGAAGAACGGCGTCACCTGGTTCAGCGTGTTGTTCAGGAATTTGACGAAGAACTTCCGCTGATAGATCTCGAAGCGGATGTCGTAGATCGTACCGAGCAGATGCGCGAAGCCCGCGAGCTGGAAGCGGGCGTTGTCATGGGTGTGGATCTCGCTCACGCCGAATGTGGACTCACCCACGCGGTCGGCGACGCGCCGGATCGTGCGCACCCGCTGCTTGCCCAGCAGGTTCACCTTCCGCTGCAGCTTCGGGATGATGTAGCCCTGGATCGGGTAGAGCGAGAGCGAAGCGAGGCCGAGGATCGGATCCTGCATGAACATGAAGTAGATGATCGTCAGGAGGGTCCCGCCCTGCACCGCCGGCTGCGCGAAGATGTCGCCGATGAAGCCGCCCAAGGGCTCCACCTCCGACGTGATCATCGGGATGATCTCACCCGTTGAGACCCTCTTGAAGTAGGCGGTCGGAAAGCGCAGCAGCCGCTTGTAGAGTTCGAAGCGCAGCCGCCTCAGCATGCGCTCGCCGACCTGGCCCTTGTAGCGGTTGATCCAGTACTTGAAGCCACCGTTGACCAGGACCATCAGGAAGTAGAGGCCGCAAAGGGTCCACAAATAGGTCAGATGGTCGAGGTGGAAGCTCGCGATCCCGATGCTAAATGGGTGCGGCGTCCACTTGGTGATGGTGTTGATGATCGTCTTCGGCAGGTCCAGTGAGTAGTAGTAAAACGGCAATGACACCACGACTAGTGTGATGATGAAAACCTGCTGCCATATGCTGTGTTTGATGATGAAGCCATGAAGCGTCGGTTGAATGCCGCCGCTGTCGCCCGCCGGCGGTACCGCGGTGGCGGCGTCGGCCGGAGCGGCACCGTTGCCGGGTAAGCGCAGGCGCAGGGCGGAGGGAATGGCCTTCATGAAATGGATTTCTAGCCGACCCGACCTGTGCAATATAGGGTCGTCGCGCTGAGGGGGCGGGAATGAGCGAGCGGCATAAGCGCGTCCTTATCTACAGCCACGACACCTTCGGCCTCGGCCACCTCCGGCGCTGCCGGGCGATCGCCCATGCCCTGGTCGAGGAGGACAAGAACCTCTCGGTTCTGATTCTATCGGGCTCGCCGATCATTGGCAGCTTCGATTTTCGCGCCCGGGTGGACTTCGTGCGGATACCCGGCGTGATCAAGCTGCGCAACGGCGAGTACACATCGCTCAACCTGCACATCGCGATCGAGGAGACGCTGGAGATGCGCGCCTCGATCATCGAGCATACCGCCGGTATCTTCGACCCCGACCTCCTCATCGTGGACAAGGAGCCGCTGGGCTTGCGCGGCGAGGTCGGCCCGACGCTCGAGCTGCTGCGCCGGCGCGGCACGCCGATCGTGCTGGGCCTGCGCGACGTCATGGACGAGCCCGCCCAGCTCGAGCCGGAGTGGTCGCGCAAGAAAGTGGTTCCCGCTCTGAAGAAATACTACGACGACATCTGGGTCTACGGCCTGCCGCAGATCTGCGACCCGCTCGCCGGCATCGGGTTGCCGCAGAGCGTGCGCAAGCGCATGACCTATACGGGCTACCTGAAGCGCACCGCGCAGGCGCTGAGCACGCAGCTGCCGGGCCTCGGCGAGGAGCCCTATCTGCTGGTGACGCCCGGCGGCGGCGGCGACGGCGAGGCGCTGATCGACTGGGTGCTCTCGGCCTACGAGCACGATCGCAAGCTGCCCTGCCGCGCGCTGATGGTGCTGGGCCCGTTCATGCAGCCGGAGTTGCAAGCGGAATTCATGGGACGCGCCGCAAGAACCGGCCGGGTCACGGCCATCACTTTCGATGCGCATATGGAGAGCTTGATCGCGCACGCCCAGGCGGTCGTCGCCATGGGCGGTTACAACACGTTCTGCGAGATCCTGTCCTTCGACAAGCGCGCGCTCATCGTGCCGCGCACGCAGCCGCGCCTCGAGCAGTACATCCGCGCCGCGCGCGCCCACGAGCTCGGCCTCGTGCGGATGCTGATCGACGACGACGCGCGCGACCCCCGCGTGATGGCGACGGCACTGCGCCATCTGCCGCAGCAGAACTTGCCGTCGGAGATCGTCGTGCCTGGCCTGCTCGACGGTCTCGAGAACGTCAATCGCCTCGCGCGACAGTGGCTGGGGCGCTGGCGCCGGCCGACCCGGGTCCCCGTTGCCGCCTTCCGCGCCTGAGGCAGCGCCAGCGCGGGGCGCCGTCGGTTTCGTCCTCAAGGGCTACCCGCGTCTTTCCGAGACCTTCATCGCGCAGGAGATCCGCGCCCTCGAGGCGCGCGGCCTCGACATCCGCATCGTCTCGCTGCGGCAGCCAACCGACACCAAACGCCATCCGATCCACGCCGAGATCGCCGCGAGCATGCTTTATCTCCCCGAGTATCTCTGGCGCGAGCCGCTCCGCGTGCTCAGCGCCTGGCGCGCGCGCCGTCTCCTCCCCGGATACCGCCGGGCGCGCGAAATATTCCTGCGGGACCTCCGGCGTGATCCGACGCCGAACCGCGTCCGCCGCTTCGGCCAGGCGCTCGTGCTGGCGCGCGAGCTGCCGGCAGAGGTAAGGCAGCTCCACGCGCATTTCATGCACACGCCCGCCTCGGTCGCGCGCTATGCCGCGCTGATGCGCGGGTTGCCGTGGACGCTCTCGGCACACGCAAAGGATATCTGGACCACGCCCGCTTGGGAAAAGCGGGAAAAGCTTGCTGAATGCGATTGGGCCGTCACCTGTACCGAGGCGGGCGCCCGGCATCTCCGCGAGCTCGCGCCGGAGCGCGAGCGCGTGGCGCTGATCTATCACGGCCTCGACGGTAGCCGCTTTCCGCCCCCGGCGCGGCGCGCGCGCGCGCGCGACGGCGGCGCGGCCCGCGATCCCGTGCGGATCCTCTCGGTCGGCCGCGCGGTTGCCAAGAAGGGCTACCGCGATCTCCTGGCGGCGCTCGCGCTGTTGCCGCGCGACCTCGCCTGGCGCTTCGTGCATATCGGCGGCGGACCGCTGCTTGCGAGCCTGCGGCGTCAGGCGAGCGAGCTTGGCATCGCCGGGCACATCGAATGGCAGGGCGCGCAAGCCCAGGACATGGTGCTTGCCGCTTGCCTCGAGGCCGATGTCTTCGCGTTGGCGAGCCGCGTTTCCGCCGACGGCGATCGCGACGGCCTGCCCAACGTGCTGCTTGAAGCGCAAAGCCAGCGGCTCCCGTGTGTTGCCACGGCGCTGCCCGGGATCGCGGAGCTGATCGAGGCCGGGGTTACGGGATTGCTCGTGCCGCCCGGCGATCCGCCGGCGCTTGCCGCGGCACTCGAGCGGTTGATCCGGCATCCGCAGGAGCGCGCCCGGCTCGGCGCCGCCGGCGAGGCGCGCGTGCGGACGCGCTTCACGCTCGCGGCGGGCGTCGATCAACTGGCGGCAAGGTTCGGCCTCGCGGAGGCCGCGGAGCCATGCGCATTGCGTTCTATGCGCCGTTGAAGCCGCCGGATCATCCGGTGCCCTCGGGCGATCGGCGGGTAGCGCGGCTGCTGATGCAGGCGCTCACGATCGCCGGTCACGAGCCCATCCTGGCGGCGCGCTTGCGCAGCCGGGACGGTGGCGGCGATCGCCAGCGTCAGGCTCGGCTGCGCGTGGTGGGCACGAAGCTCGCCGATCGCTACCTGCGCCGCGTGTCGGCGCGGCCGGACCTGCGGCCCGACCTCTGGCTCACCTATCACGTCTATTACAAGGCGCCGGACTGGATCGGACCGCGCGTCGCCGCCGCGCTCCGGATTCCCTATGTGGTGGCGGAGGCCTCGCTGGCGGAGAAGCGGCGCAACGGACCGTGGCAGATCGGCCACCGCGCGGCCGCGGATGCGATCAAGCGCGCCGATCGCGTCATCGGCCTCAACAGCGCCGACCGTGAGGGCGTGCTGCCCGCGCTCGCCCGGCCGGAGCACTGGTCGGTGCTGCTGCCATTTCTGGATACGGCGCCGTTCGATGCTGCGATCGCGCGCCGTCGCGCCGCCCGCGCGCGCGTGGCGGAGCGCTGGCGGCTGGACCCCGCGCTGCCGTGGCTGGTCACCGTCGCGATGATGCGCGCGGACGTGAAGCTCGACTCCTATCGCCTGCTCGGCGCGGCGCTCGCGCACTGCCTCGACCGGCCGTTCCAGCTGCTGGTGGCCGGCGACGGGCCGGCGCGAGAGCATGTGAAGGCCGCGCTGAAACCGCTCGGCGACCGCGTGCGGTTCCTCGGCCGTCTCGAGGAGAACGAGGTGCCGGAACTGCTGGTGGCGAGCGACCTCTACGCATGGCCGGCGATCGGCGAGGCCTACGGCCTCGCGATCCTGGAGGCACAGGCGGCGGGGCTGCCCGTGGTGGCGGGCCGGACCGGCGGCGTCGGCGACATCGTCGAGGACGGCATGACCGGCTTCCTGGTTCCGGTGGGCGACGCCGCTGCCTTCGCCGCCGCGACCGCCGTGCTGATCGACGACGACACCCGGCGCGCCCGCATGGGCGGCGCCGCTCGCCGCAAGATAGCGGCGAGCCACGATCTCGCCGCCGCCGCGCGCCGCCTCGACGCGGTGCTGCGCGATCTCGTACCCGCGCCCGCGCGATGACGCTGCTGGCCCTCCTGCGCCATGGCCCTACCGCCTGGACCCGCGAGCACCGGCTGCAGGGCCGCACGGACTTGCCGCTCGACGCCAACGGGCGCGAGACGGTCCGCGGATGGACCTTGGCGCACGAGCTTCGGGACGCCCGCTGGCTCACGAGCCCGCTCAAGCGCTGCACGGAGACTGCGGCGCTGCTCGGCCTCGAGGCCACGGTCGAGCCTCGTCTCGCCGAGATGGATTGGGGCCGCTGGGAAGGCCGGACCATCGCCGAGCTACGCGCGACGTCCGCGCGCGAGTTGGAGACTCAGGAAATACGCGGCCTCGACCTGCAGCCGCCCGACGGCGAGAGCCCGCGCGCGGTGCAACGGCGGCTGATGCCACTGCTGGCGGAGATCGCGGCCGGTAGTGCGAGCGCCGGCGCCATCACGCACAAGGGCGTGATCCGCGCCATCCTGGCTCTCGCCACGGGGTGGGACATGGGAGCGCCAGAACCGGCGAAGCTCACCTGGGATGCGGTGCACGTATTCCAGCTCGGAGCGGACGGTACACCGCGCGTGCAGCAGCTCAATCGGTCGCTCGCCGCCCGCGCCGAGATCCGCGCGTGACCCTCCGCGCCCTCTTTCACGTGCAGCATCTGCTCGGCATCGGGCATGTCATGCGGGTCGCGCAAGTGGCGCGCGAGACCGCGGCGCTCGGTCTCCAGGTCACGGTGCTGTCGGGCGGCGGTCGGCTCGGCTTGGACTGGGGCGGCGCTGAGGTGCGGGATCTGCCGAGCGCGCGGGCACGCGACGGCCGCTTCGAGGTGCTGGTCGACGAGGGCGGTCGGCCGCTCGATGGTGCGTTTCACCAGCGCCGGCGCGGGCTGGTGCTCGAGGCCT
>DATFRA010000360.1:0-12714 GCA_035263705.1 Allostellaceae bacterium | reverse complement strand
GGGTCCGCGCTGACCCGCCCGATCCGCGGCTTCTTCCGCGGCTTCAACACTGGCTTCGAGCGGCTCTCCTCGGGCTACGGCAAGTTGACGGGCGCGCTCGTTCGGCGCAGCGCGATCGTGCTCGTCGTCTATGCGGGCTTGATCGGGCTCACCGGCTGGCAGTTCGAGCGGGCGCCAACTGGCTTCATCCCGCAGCAGGACCTGGGATATCTCATCACCGTGATCCAATTGCCGCCGGGCGCGTCCCTCGAGCGGACCGACCGGGTCGTGCGCGAGGCCACCGACATCATTCTGGGCACCGAAGGTGTGGCGCACGCGGTGCCCTTCGCCGGCTTCGATGCGGCGACGTTCACCAACGCGCCGAATGCCGGCGCGATCTTCGTGCCCATGCTGCCTTTTGCCGATCGGGTCGCGAGAGGCCTCTCCGTGGAGCGGATGCGCGCCAGCCTGCAGGCGCGGCTCGGCGCGATCCAGGAGGCTTTCATCATCGTGATTCAGCCACCGCCGGTGCGCGGCATCGGCAATGCCGGCGGATTCAAGATGATGGTCCAGGACAAGCGCGGCCGCGGTCTCCCGGCGCTCGAGGCCGCGACACAAGATTTGGTGGGCGCCGCGAATCGGGCGCCCGGCTTGACCGGCGTGTTCTCGCTCTTCAACACGCGCACGCCGAAGCTCTATGCCGACATCGACCGAGTGAAGGCGGAGATCCTGGGCGTGCCGGCGGACAAGGTGTTCGAGGCGCTCGAGGTCTATCTGGGCTCCGCTTACGTCAATGACTTCACCTACCTCGGCCACACGTTTCGCGTGACCGCGCAGGCCGATGGCCAGTTCCGCCAGCAACCGCGCGACATCGCCAATCTCAAGACCCGAAACAACAGCGGTCAGATGGTGCAGATCGGATCGGTGGCGACCTTCCGCGACATCACCGGTCCCTATCGCGTCGCGCGCTACAACCTCTATCCCGCGGCTGAGGTGCAGGGGAACAGCCTGCCCGGCTATTCGACCGGCTACGCGCTCGCGGCCGTGGAGCGGCTCGCGGCCGAGCGTCTGCCCGACGGCTTCGGCTATGAATGGACCGAGCTCGCCTACCAGGAGAAGCTCGTGGGCAACACCGGGCTCCTTGTCTTCGCGGCGTCGGTGATTTTCGTCTTCCTCGTGCTCGCTGCGCAGTACGAAAGCTGGGCCTTGCCGCTCTCGGTGGTGCTGATCGTGCCGATGTGCCTGCTCGCGGGCGTCAGCGGCCTGTTGCTGCGGGGGCTCGACGTGAACATCCTCGGCCAGATCGGCTTCATCGTGCTGATCGGCCTTGCCGCCAAGAATGCGATCCTGATCGTCGAATTCGCGCGTCAAGCCGAGGCGCAGGGCCACGACCGGTTCGAGGCCGCGATGCAGGCGGCGCGCACGCGGCTGCGGCCGATCCTGATGACATCGTTCGCCTTCATCCTCGGCGTGGTACCGCTCGCGATCGCGACCGGCGCCGGGTCGGAGATGCGGCAGTCCCTCGGTACCGCCGTCTTCTTCGGCATGCTCGGCGTCACCGGCTTCGGCCTGATCTTCACGCCGGTGTTCTACGTGGTGATCCGCGCCTGGTTCGGCCGCCGCTCGCGCGCCGATCAGCGAGCACCGGCGGCGCAAGAACCGCCGCGCTAATCCACCGCCGCGCTCGGAGGTTCAGAAGAGGGTCGGATAGAGCGACGCCACCAGCAACGACGCCATGACCACGTTGAACGCGCGCAAGCGGGCTGGATTGCTCAAGAAACGGCGCAAGGCCGTGCCCGCCGCCGCCCAAAGCGTGATGCAGGGGCCCATGACCAGCGCGAAGATCGCCGTGACGATGAGCAGATTCGCGAAGAAGCCGTTCGACGGCGTGTAGGTCGCCACGGTTCCGGTCGCCGCGATCCAGCCCTTGGGATTGACCCACTGGAAGCTCGCAGCCTGGAGGAAGCTCAGGGGCTTCTTCCGGCCCGTGGCGCCGTCGGTGCGGCCGGCGGTCGCGATCTTCCACGCGAGGAACAACAGGTAGAGTGCGCCGATATAGCGCAACGCGGCGTGCAGCGCGGGAAATGCAGCGAAGAGACCACCGATGCCCACGCCGACCGCGATGATCATAAGCGCAAATCCGAGATCGATGCCCAGGAGATGCGGAATGGTGGGCCAGAGCCCGAAGTTCGCTCCGGACGCCAGCACCATCGTGTTGTTCGGCCCCGGCGTGATGCTGATCGCAAACGCGAAGAGAGCGAAGGCCAGGATCTGATCGAGTGTCATGCGGCGGCTGCCGGGTGAGTGGTCGTCACGGGGTCGATGGTTGCGACCGCGCCTTTGCCGCGCAACTACCCTGCTGGTAATACCCTAAGAGGCCGCAGCCAAAGGAATGACCTCTGAAGTTCGCCGTCATCGCCCGTCTGTCTCGGCCCCTCCGCGGAGGCATAGAGCGGATTCATTTCCACGGGGAATACGATCATGCGCATCAGCAAGCCTGTCTTGATCATCGGCGCCGGGCCGGTCGGCATGACCGTGGCCTCGGAGCTCAAGCGCTACGGCGTACCCGTCCGCATCATCGACCAGGCGCCGCAACGGACCGACAAGTCCAAGGCTCTCGTGCTCTGGAGCAGGACCCTCGAGCTGCTGGACCGCGGCGGCGGAGCGGCGCCCTTCGTCGATGCGGGCCTCAAGGCGGGAGCCTTCAACTTCACCGCGGGGGACGGAGTCGTCGGCCGCGTCAGCATGGCCGGCGTGCAAAGCCCTTATCCCTTCGGGCTGATGCTCCCACAGTCGGAGACGGAGCGCTTGCTCGAGGAGAGGCTGAGCCACCTCGATGTTGCGATCGAGCGCCGGACAGGACTGGTCGAATTCAAGAGTGGCCCGAGCGGCATCGAAGCACTCCTGAGGCACGGCGACGGCCGCGAGCAAACCGTGTCGGCCGATTGGCTGATCGGCTGCGACGGGGCGCACAGCACGGTGCGCCACGGCCTTGGCGCGTCCTTCACCGGCGAGACGCTGGAGAGCGACTGGATGCTGGCCGACGTTCACCTGAAGGGCTATCCGGTACCCACCAACGAGACATCGATCTACTGGCATCGGGACGGCATCCTGGTCGCTTTCCCGATCTCGCCTGGTCGCTATCGCGTCGTCGCGGACCTGCCGACCTCCGGCGGCGAGCATCCGGCGACTCCGACCCTGGAACAGGTTCAGGCCGTGATCGACCGGCGCGGACCGCGGGGATTGGTGGCGTTCGATCCCGTCTGGCTCTCGGGCTTCAGGATCGACAGCCGCAAAGTCTCGAGCTACCGCTGGGGCCGCGTCTCCCTGGCGGGCGACGCCGCGCACGTCCACAGCCCCGCCGGCGGCCAGGGCATGAACACGGGGATGCAAGACACGTTCAACCTAGCCTGGAAGCTCGCTCTGGTGGTCCAGGGAACTTGCGGCGAGCACCTGCTCGACAGCTACAGCCCCGAGCGAAGCAAGGTCGGCGAGGAGGTTCTCAAGACCACTCACCACCTGACGACGATCGGCACCCTGCGCAATCCCGTTGCCCAGACCGTGCGGAACCTGGTCAGCCACGTGATGCTGGGATTGGCCCCGGTCCAGCATGCCATGGCGGACCGGGTGACGGAGGTGTCGATCGGCTATTCCGAGAGTCCGCTCAATGGTCCCTCCCTGAGCGGCGTGGGGCCGAAGCCGGGCGAGCGCATCAAGCCCGTCGCGGGCGAGGTGCCCGTGGGGTCGGGCAGCACGCCATGCTTCGCGCTCTTCGCCGAGCGAACGGTCGCGACCGCCGATCTGCTCCGGCGATATGAGGCGCTGCTCGATCCCGTCATACGACCGCCGCTGCGCAAGGACGGGATTTGGCTGGCGCGCCCCGACGGCTACGCGGCCTGTTCGGCGAGTAATCCGGAGATCATTGGACGGTATCTCGATGGCGTCATCGGCAATGCGTCCTCGATCTCGGGGCCATAAAGACCTTGACGCGCTGAGGGGGCACGGGTACCCCCAAGCCCCTCCCAGCCGCACGTGCCGTCATTTCCGGAGCCCCCTCGCATGCCCGCCTACCAGTACATCTACGTGATGAAGGGTCTCTCGAAGACCTATCCGGGCGGGCGCGAAGTCCTCAAGGACATTTGGCTCTCGTTCTTTCCGGGCGCGAAGATCGGCGTGCTCGGGCCCAATGGCGCTGGCAAGTCGACGCTGCTCAAGATCATGGCGGGCGTCGAGACCGAGTTTGCGGGCGAGGCCTGGGCGGCGGAGGGCGCCAAAGTGGGATATCTCGCGCAGGAGCCGGCGCTCGATCCCGCGAAGGATGTGGCAGGCAACGTCACCGAGGGGTTGGGACACGTGAAGACGCTGCTCGAGCGCTTCGAGTCCGTGAGCGCGAAACTCGGCGAGCCGCTCGAGGACGACGAGATGAACGCGCTACTCGTCGAGCAGGGCGAGCTCCAGGAGAAGATCGACGCCGTCAACGGCTGGGAACTCGAGCGCACCATCGAGATCGCCATGGACGCGCTCCGCTGTCCGCCCGGCGCCAGCGACGTGACCAAGCTATCCGGCGGCGAGCGCCGCCGCGTGGCGCTCTGCCGCCTTCTGTTGCAGCGGCCGGACCTCTTGCTGCTGGACGAGCCCACCAATCACCTCGACGCCGAGTCCGTGGCCTGGCTGCAGCGCTTCCTCGCGGAGTATCCCGGGACGGTCGTGACGGTCACCCACGACCGGTACTTCCTCGACGAGGTCGCGGGCTGGATCCTCGAGCTCGACCGCGGTCGCGGCATCCCCTACGAGGGCAACTACTCCGGATGGCTCGAGCAGAAGCAGAAACGGCTCGCGCAGGAAGGCAAGCAGGAAGCGGCGCGCCAGCGCACCCTCGAGCGCGAGCTCGAATGGGTGCGCCAGAGTCCGCGTGCGCGCCAGGCGAAGAGCAAGGCGCGCATCCAGGCCTACGAGACGCTGGTGGCGCAGAGCCGCGAGAAGGCGCCGGAGACCGCTCAGATCGTGCTGCCTCCGGGGCCGCGGCTCGGCGATCTCGTGATCGAATCTCAGCACCTCGCCAAGGCCTATGGCGACCAGCTCTTGATCGAGGATCTAACCTTCAAGCTGCCGCCCGGCGGCATTATCGGGATCATCGGGCCGAACGGCGCCGGCAAGACCACGCTCTTTCGCATGATCACCGGCCAGGAGAAGCCAGACCGCGGGTCATTGCGCCTGGGCGAGACGGTGAAGCTCGGCTATGTCGATCAGTCCCGCGATACGCTGGCGCCAACGAAGACCGTGTGGGAGGAGATCTCCGGTGGCCAGGACGAGATCGACCTTGCACGGCGCAAGATGCCGAGCCGCGCCTATTGCTCGCTGTTCAATTTCCGCGGCTCCGACCAGCAAAAGAAGGTCGGACAGCTCTCGGGTGGCGAGCGCAACCGCGTCCACCTCGCGAAGATGCTCAAGTCCGGCGCCAACGTGATCCTGCTGGACGAGCCCACCAACGATCTCGACGTCGACACGCTCCGCGCGCTCGAGGACGCCATCGTCGACTTCCCCGGCTGTGTCGCGGTGATCAGCCACGACCGCTGGTTCCTCGACCGAATCGCGACCCACATCTTGTCGTTCGAGAGCGACAGCCAAGTTGTCTGGTTCGAGGGCAACTACCAGGACTACGAGGCCGACCGCAAGCGCCGCCTCGGTGCCGCCGCCGACCAGCCGCACCGCATCCGCTACAAGCCGCTGACACGGGCATAGTCCCCGCCGCGATCAGCCTTACTGCTGCGCGGTCGCGGTGCCGTTGAGCTTGTCCTGGATCGCCTTGTTGAGAGCGGTGACGCCGCCGCCGTTCCGCTCGATCACCGCGGCGAACTCCTGCTTCTGGGTCAGCACCATGCTGACGCCGTCGACGCTCACGTCGGCAATGCGGAACTCGTTGTCGTTCTTGCGCACGATCCATTCGACCCTCACCGGCGGCGCGCCGTCTGGCTGGGTGATCTGGCTGGCGACCACCACGTTCTCCTGGCTCTCCGAGCGCGATCCCGTCACCTTCACGGTCTCGCCGGAGTACTCGCTGAACCGGATCGAGTAGGCGCGCACGACATAGGCCTCGAACAGATCCTGGAAGTCCTGCTTCTCCTTGTCGCTGGCGCCGCTCCAGTACCGGCCCAGGACGAAGCGCGAGATGCGCGGCATGTCGAAATTCTTGTCCAGCAGCGCCTTGAAGCGCTTCTCGAGCTCGGGCTCGGGCAGCTTGTCGCTGAGGTCCTTGAGAGCCGCGTTGGCGAGGTTCGTGATGAAGGTTTCCGCTTCCTTCGAAGGGGCCGCGTGTGCCGGGGGCGCGGCGGCAATCCCGACCGCCAGCGCGGCCGCGAAACCCAGAAAGGCGCGACGACTTGCCATGGTAGACGACCCCCCTGCTCGAGACCATGCGCGGCGACTGCCTCAGTCTGGTCCAGGTGCCTCGGACGGCCGCCAGCGGTGACTCGGTTATCACAAAACCCACTACCACGCCAGTGGGACACGGGAAGTCTGAGCTTTACCAAAGGCTTTCAGGCTATGGCCGGCCGCCGACGTTGAACAACGCTCGATATTGCATAAGGATATCCTTATGTGCTTATGATGGGACACGGCCTATTTCCGAAGGGAATGGCGGTGGAAGCGATGCTGGCAGGCCTCAGAGCGGTGGCGGAGCCAACCCGGCTCCGGTTGCTGCTGCTGTGTGCGGAGGCCGAGCTCACCGTGAGCGAGCTCGTGGTCATCCTCGGCCAGAGCCAGCCGAGAGTGTCGCGGCATCTAAAGCTCCTCTGCGAGGGTGGGCTGCTCGACCGTTTTCGGGAAGGGGCCTTCGCCTTCTACCGACTCGCGCGCCGCGGCGATGGCGCGGAGCTCGCCCGCGCGCTGCTGCGGCTGTTGCCCAAGGATGACCCGGTGGCGGCGCTCGACCACGACCGCCTGCAGGTGCTGAGGCGCGAGCGTGCGGCGGCGGCAGCTGCATTCTTCCGAGCGAATGCGCCGCAGTGGGACAAGATCCGCTCGCTCTATGTGGCGGAACGCGAGGTCGAGGCGACGCTTGCGGCGATGCTACCGGCGGAGGGGATCGACGATTTCCTCGACGTCGGCACCGGCACCGGTCGGATGCTGGAGCTGTTCGGCCCACGGGTGGAGCACGCCGTCGGCGTTGATCTCTCGCGCGAGATGCTGGCGGTGGCGCGCGTCAATCTGGAGCGCGCGGGACTGCGCAACTGCTCGCTGCGCCAGGGCGACATGTACCAGCTGCCGCTCGCGAGTGAGAGCTTCGATGCTGCGGTGTTCCATCAGGTCCTGCACTACGCCGAGGACCCGCAGCGTGCGCTGTACGAGGCGTCGCGCGTGCTGAAGCCGGGCGGTCGGCTCGCGATCGTCGATTTCGCACCCCATGACGTCGAGGCACTGCGGGCCGAGCAGGCGCACCGGCGCCTCGGTTTCGGAGACGAGGAAATGCTGCAGTGGTGCGAGGAGGCGGGATTCGATCCCGGGCCGATCGCGCATCTGCCGGGTGAGCCGCTCACGGTGACGCTGTGGACGGCACGCCGGCGGCTGGCGATGCCGCAGCCGCGTCGCGCCGTCGACGTTGCGGGCGATCTCGGCGAGCGGATGGCGTCATGACCTGGTTCGCGCGTGCACACGCGAGGCGCGAGGCACTGCTGAGCCACGACCCAATGTGGCTCCAGGGCGCCGAGCGGCCGCTGGTGTCGTTCGAGTTCTTTCCGCCCAAGACCGCGGAGATGGAGGCGAAACTCTGGCAGGCCGTGAAGCGGCTGGAGCCGCTGGCGCCGCGCTTCGTGTCGGTCACCTACGGTGCCGGCGGCTCGACCCGCGAGCGCACGCATGCAACCGTCGTGCGTATCCGGCGCGAGACGCCGCTCGAGCCCGCCGCGCACCTCACCTGTGTAGGCGCCACGCGCGCGGAGATCGACGCGGTGGCCGCGCACTACTGGGAAGCCGGCATTCGCCACGTGGTGGCGCTGCGCGGCGACCCGCCACACGACCAGGGCCGCTATCGCGCGCATCCCGGCGGCTACGCGTACGCGGCCGACCTGGTCGCGGGCCTGAAGCGCGTAGCGGATTTCGAAATCACGGTGGCGGCGTTTCCCGAGACTCATCCGGAGGCGCTCAGCACCGAGGCCGATCTCGACAACCTGAAGCGGAAGATTGACTCGGGCGCCGCGCGCGCGATCACGCAGTTCTTCTTCGATACCGAGGTCTATCTGCGCTTCGTCGAGCGCGCGCGCGGGCGCGGCATCACGGTGCCGATCGTGCCTGGCATCCTGCCAGTGACCAACGTCGCGCAGACCCGCAAGTTCGCGGCACAATGCGGTGCGAGCCTGCCGGCCTGGATGGGCGGACTCTTCGAGGGGCTCGATGACGATCCCGAGACGCGCCGGTTGGTGGCGGCCTCGATCGCGATCGAGCAGTGCCGCCTGTTGCAGGCCGAGGGCGTGCGCGAGTTCCACTTCTATACGCTGAACCGGGCCGACCTCGCGGTGGCGATCTGCCACATGCTGGGCGTGCGGGCGCCGGGTCCGGCGGCGATTGGTGCAAAGGCAGGATAGGGCACGCACGTGGCTCATCTTCTCGACTATCTCAATGACCGGATCCTACTGTGCGACGGCGCGATGGGCACGGAGATCCAGGCGCGCCAGCTCCACGTCGAGCGCGATTTCTGGGGCCACGAGAACTGCTCGGAGATCCTGAACGAGAGCCGGCCGGACTTGGTGCGCGAGATCTATCGCGGCTATTACTGCGCGGGCTCGGATGCGATCCAAACCAACACCTTTGGCGGGTCGCCGGTCACGTTGGGCGAGTTCGGGCTGCAGGACCGCGCCTTCGACCTCAACAAACGAGCGGTCGAGCTCGCGCGCGAAGTGCGCGAGGAATTCGCCGGCGACGGCCGCACGCGCTTCATCATCGGGTCGGTTGGACCGGGAACGCGGCTGCCGACCCTCGGTCATATCGACTACCAGACCCTCGAGGATGCGCTCGCGGTCCAAGCCGCCGGCCTGATCGCCGGCGGTGCCGAGGCGATCCTGATCGAGACCTGTCAGGACACCTTGCAGCTCAAGGCGGCGGTGAATGGCGCCAAGCGCGCACGTTCGGAAGCCGGGACCGAGACGCCGATCCTAGTGCAGGTCACCGTCGAGACCACCGGCGCCCTGCTGGTGGGGGCGGATATCGGGGCCGCCGCGACCATCGTCGACGCGCTGGCGGTGCCGTTGGTCGGCATTAACTGCGCGACAGGCCCGCAAGAGATGGCCGAGCACGTGAAATGGCTGGGCGAGAGCTGGTCGGGCTTGATCTCGGTGCAGCCTAATGCCGGTTTGCCGGAGCTGATCGACGGCAAGGCGCACTATCCGCTCTCACCTCAGGTGCTGGCGCAATGGCAGGAGCGCTTCATCCTCGAGGACGGCGTCAATCTGATCGGCGGCTGCTGCGGCACCACGCCTGCGCATATCGCGGCGCTCGATCAGGTGCTGAAGCGGCTCGGCGTCGCAGGGAAGCGGCCGACACCAAGTGAGCGGAAGCGGTACTGGGTTCCGTCGCTCGCGTCGCTCTATCAGCCGGTGGCGCTGCGCCAGGAGAACGCCTACCTCTCGATCGGCGAGCGCTGCAACGCAAACGGCTCGAAACAGTTCCGCGAGCGCCAGGAGAAAGGTGATTGGGACGGCTGCGTCCAGATGGCGCGCGAGCAGGTGAAGGAGGGCTCAAACGCCCTCGACCTCTGCACCGCCTTCGTCGGCCGTAACGAGATCGCCGACATGACCGAGGCGGTGAAGCGCATGCGCGGCAGCGTGACTGCGCCGCTGGTGATCGACTCGACCGAGCTTGGCGTGCTCGAGACCGCGCTCAAGCTCTATGGCGGCAAGGCGGTGATCAACTCGATCAATTTCGAGGACGGCGAGGCGCCGGCGGAGAAGCGCATGACGCTCGCGCGACGCTTCGGCGCCGCGGTGATCGCGCTCACCATCGACGAGCAGGGTATGGCCAAGGACGCCGAGCGCAAGGTCGCGGTCGCCAAGCGTCTGCGCGATTTCGCCTGCGGCCGGTTCGGACTGCCGGAGTCCGATCTTATCATCGATCCCCTGACCTTCACGATCTGCACCGGCAACGATGACGACCGCAAGCTCGGCCTGCACACGCTCGACGCGATCGAGCGCCTCTCGGCGGAGTTGCCGCATTGCCAGCTGGTGCTCGGCCTCTCGAACATCTCCTTCGGTCTCAATCCACCGGCGCGCCACGTGCTCAATTCGGTGTTCCTGGACCATGCGCTGAAGCGCGGCCTCACGGCGGCGATCGTTCACGTCTCGCGGATCGTGCCGTTCCACAAGATCCCCGAGGCGGAGGCGAAGGTCGCGGAGGACCTGATCTTCGATCGCCGCCGGTCCGGCTATCACCCCCTGCAGGCCTATATCGCCCTGTTCGAGAACAGGCACGCGACGAAGGCCGCGAAGAAGGAGCGGCCCGCGGCGGTGGAGGAGCGCCTCAAGCAGCGCATCGTCGACGGCGACCGCCTCGGCCTCGACGAGGACCTGAAGCTGGCGCTCCAGAGCCACGCCGCGCTCGACATCATCAACACCTTCCTGCTCGAGGGCATGAAGGTGGTGGGCGAGCTGTTCGGCGCCGGCAAGATGCAGCTGCCCTTCGTGCTGCAATCGGCGGAGACCATGAAGCAGGCGGTGGCCTATCTCGAGCCGCACATGGACCGGGTGGAGGATCAGCAGAAGGGCACCGTGGTGCTCGCGACCGTGAAGGGCGACGTGCATGACATCGGCAAGAACTTGGTCGACATCATCCTCACCAACAACGGCTACCGCGTGGTCAATCTCGGCATCAAGCAGCCGATCGCCTCCATCTTGGAGGCGGCCGAGCACCACAGGGCCGACGCCGTCGGCATGTCAGGCCTGTTGGTGAAGTCGACGGTGGTGATGCGCGAGAACCTCGAGGAGATGTCGCGCCGCGGGTTCGCCATGCCGGTGATGCTGGGCGGCGCGGCCCTCACGCGACGCTACGTCGAGGAGGATTGCGTCAAGGGATACGCCTGCGGCCGGGTCGCCTATGCCGGCGACGCCTTCGACGGCCTCCATCTCATGGACAAAGTCATGAGCGGCGGCTTCGACGCCCACATCGCCGAGCTCAAGGCGAAGGCCGAGAACAGGCCGGTCAACGAGAAGCGCAAACTCGGCCGTGCTGCCGACGCGAAGGTGCTACGTCCCGTCGACCTCGAGGAGATCCGGCTCCGGCGCGCGGAGCTGACCCATGATCTCCCGGTGCCTCAGCCCCCGTTCTGGGGGCCGCGCACGATCGCGCGCGTACCGGTGAAGGCGCTGGTGCCGTTCCTCAACGAGCGCATGCTCTATCAGTTCCACTGGGGCTATCGGAAGCAGGGCCGCAGCCTCGACGAGTTCAAGGCCTGGGCGCAGCAGGAAGTCCGGCCGATCCTGCAGCGGATGATCGACACCGTGATCCAGCAGGACATCATGGTGCCGCAGGCGGTCTACGGCTATTGGAAGTGCGCCGCCACCGGCAATGACGTGATCCTCTTCGCCGAGGACGGCAGAACCGAGCTCGCGCGGTTCACCTTTCCGCGGCAGAACAAAGAGGGTGGTCTCTGCATCGCCGATTTCTTCAGCGACGTGACCGACCAAGTGCGGGACGTGATCGGTCTGCAGATCGTCACGGTCGGCAAGCGCGCCACCGAGGTGGCACAGGAGTGGTTCCACGAGGACCGCTACCAGGACTATCTCTACCTCCACGGCCTCTCCGTGGAGATGGCGGAGGCCATGGCCGAGTACGTGCACAAGCGGATCCGCGCCGAGCTCGGCTTCGCCGGCGAGGAGGCGCGCGAGCTCGAGGCCATGCTGAGCCAGGGTTACCGCGGCAGCCGCTATTCCTTTGGTTACCCAGCGTGCCCCAATCTCGGCGACCAGCGGCCGCTATTGAGATTGCTGGGCGCCGACGCGATCGGCGTGACGCTCACCGAGGAAGATCAGCTCGATCCCGAGCAGTCGACCTCGGCGATCGTGGTGACGCACCCGCAGGCGAAGTATTTCTCGGTCTAGAGCTCGCGCCGCACCAACGCGGCGCCGTCGGCGAGCGCCTTGAGCTTGCCGAAGGCAGTCACGCGCGGCAGGTATTTCATGCCGCAATCGGGTGCGGGGACGATGCGCTCGGGCGGCGCGAAGTCGAGCGCGCGGCGGATGCGGCCGGCGACAGTCTCCGGGCTCTCGACCGCGGGATCGCCGAGGTCCAGCACGCCAAGCATCACGGTCTTGGGCGCGAGATCGCGGAGGATGCCGAAGTCGAGCTTCGGCTGCGCGGCCTCGATCGAGATCTGGTCGACAGACGTCTGGGTGAGCTCCGGCAGGAATGAGTAGCCACTCGGCTTGCCTTTCACGATGTAGGCGTAGCCGAAGCAGAGGTGCACCACCGTGGGGCCGGGCACGCCCGCGAGCGCGCGGTTGATTGCCGCGACGGCATAGTCGCGGGCCTTGTCGGGTTGCGCCTGCAGATAGGGCTCGTCGAGCTGGATCACGTCGGCGCCGGCCGCCTTGAGGTCCTTGGCCTCGGCGTTGACCGCGGCGGCATAGGCCATGGCGAGGGCCGCCTCGTCCTTGTAGTGCTCGTCCTTCGCCTGCTGCGCCATGGTGAAAGGTCCGGGCAGCGTGATCTTGATGCGCCGGTCGGTATTGCGCCGGAGGAACTCCACGTCGC
>DATFRA010000359.1:0-3906 GCA_035263705.1 Allostellaceae bacterium | reverse complement strand
GGAAGCCAATTACCGGGCGCAATCCCAGGCGGGGTACGGCGACTACATCGTCCTGCTCGAACCCGCGGAGCTAAAGCAGCGCTTCCCTTGGCTCAACACCGACGGGATCGTGCTGGGCTCACTCGGCGTCAAGGGCGAGGGCTGGTTCGACGGTTACGGCCTGCTGCAGGCCTATCGGAAGAAGGCTCGGAGCCTCGGCGTCACCTACGTCACAGGCGAGGTGGTCGGCATCGAGCGCAAGGGCCGCCGGATCGAGGCGGTGAAGCTCGGCGATGGGACGCGGATCGCCTGCGGCATCGCGGTCAACGCTGCCGGTCCGAGCGCCGGCAAGGTCGCGCGGCTCGCGGGCGTCGATCTTCCCGTGGAGCCGCGCCGGCGCTCCGTCTTCGTGTTCGACTGCCGCGAGAAGCTGCCGGGCTGTCCGCTGGTCATCGACGGCAGTGGCGCTTTCTTCCGGCCGGAGGGCCAGTACTTCATCGGCGGCATCTCGCCGCCGGAGGACTGGGAGCCGACGGTGCCGGACTTCGAGGTCAACCACGCCGAGTGGGACGACCTGGTCTGGCCGCCGCTTGCCCACCGCGTGCCCGCGCTCGCGGCGGTCAAGGTGATCAACTCATGGGCCGGCCACTACGACTACAACACCTTCGACCACAACGGCATCCTGGGCCCGCACGTCGAGCTCGACAATTTCATGCTGGCGAACGGCTTCAGCGGCCACGGCATCCAGCAATCCCCCGCCACCGGCCGCGGCATCTCCGAGCTCATCACCTACGGGAAATACAAGAGCCTCGATCTCTCGCTGTTCGGCCACGCCAGGATCGTCGAGAACCGCCCGGTGAAGGAGATCAACGTCGTTTGATGTCTATCTCTTTGGAATGATCCCCCATTAACGTCACGCCCGGGCTTGTCCCGGGCATCCGCGTGTTCTCACGGACAGAAGAAAACGTGGATCGCCGGGACAAGCCCGGCGACGACGAAAGAGAACGTCAGATGAGACTGAAGGGCACTCACCCCAGGGAACGTCGAGAGCGCCCTCAAATCACCTTCCGCACCACGTGACGGCGGTTCTTGGTGAAGGGGCGGACCTCCTTGGTCCAGCGGCCGAGTTCGCCGGCCTCGGCCCAGGCCTTGCTGGTGAGCACGTCGGGGCTGTCGATCTCGTAGACCGCCGTGTATTTCGGCTGGCCCTCTCCGGTGAGCCGCTTCGTCTCGCCGCCGAGCATGAGGCTCGCGACCTCCGTCTTGAGCCGCGTCGCCGAGCGCACACCCGGCACCTTCATCAGGTTCGGCAGGTGCTCGCGATCGTAGACCTCGTTGAAGAGCGCCTCCTTGTCGGGCTCCACGTCCATGCTGACGATGAGCACGTATCGGGTCGAGAACGGCATGGCGCTCCTCCTTCCTGTTACGCGATCTCGCGCAGGTACCAGTCGACGTAGGCGATGGTGTTGTACTCCATGGGCGCGTAGGGGCCGGGGCGATAGAAGCGCGAGCTCACGCCGAGCTGGTTGTGCTCGATGATGCGTTTGTCGGCCTCGCTGGTCACCCTCCAGAGCCAGGTGAGTTTCCCGAGGTCGTAGTCGCGGCCCTCGCGCGCGTCGCCGCGCACGAGCCAGATCACCTCCAGCTCGCAGGCGTCCCCCGTCTTGGGAATGAAGCGGTAGATCACGCCGTGATCGGCGTAGGCGACCAGGAAGCTGGTCGGTCCCACATGCACGGAGGTGACGCCGCCGTCGTAGTCGCGGAGCCCCATCAGCGGCGCGACGCGCTTGCCGTCGGAGCTGGCGCTCTCGACGCCGTCATAGAGCGGATAGCGGAAGCCGCGGCAGGCCTCCTCGCCGGTCCCGGAACCGACCCAGTACTCGCGCGCCGGAATGTCGATGCCGAGCACCGTCGAGCGCTCCGCGAGCCGCGCCTGAAGCTTCTCGACCCGCGCCGCCGGCTGCTCGAGAGCGTGGAGGCGCGAGTACTCGGGATGCGCGGGCGCGCAATGATAGCACTCGAGGTAGTTCTCGACCGCGAGCTTCCAGTTCGCCGCGAAGGAATAGCGTTCGCGGTGCGCGACACGCGCCTTGACCCAGCCGTAAGGGCCGAAGCAGCCGCGCACGGTCTCCTCGACATGACGGGTGCCGAGGGGACGCTCGGCGAACGAGACGAAGATCAGGCCCTCGATCACCTTCACGTTGATCGGCGGCAAGCCGTGGCTCGCGCGGTCGAAGTCCGCGGGCATGAAGCGCGCCGCCTGCAGGCTGCCGTCGAGCCCATAAGTCCAGCCGTGATAAGGACAGGTGAAGGATTTGGTCTCGCCGGACTGATCCCAGCAGACCCGCGAGCCCCGGTGCCGGCAGACGTTGACGAGGGCGCGGAGCGCGCCGTCCTCGCCGCGCACGAGGATCGCGGACTCGCCGGCGATCTCCAGGAGCTCGAAATCGCCGGGCTTGGGCAGGCTGCTCTCGTGGCCCGCGCAGAGCCAGTGGCGCATCAGCACGCGGTCGACGTCGCGGCGGAAAATGTCGGGATCGCCGTAGAACGCCTGCTGGAGCGTGTATCCCGCCGGCCGTTCCGCGATCAGCGCCGAGAGCCTCGCGTCAATCTCGCCGTGCCGGCTGCCGCCGTCGTGCATGGGATGAGCCTCAGGAGAGGATCTGGTAGTGCGCGTCGCGGATCGTGCGCTGCTCGCCGTTGATCGGCAGGATGTCCTGCGGGCAGGCGGACATCCCCACCACGCAATCCATCGTCGCGCGCAGGATCACGTAGTCGCCGGGCTTGGAGACCGGCTCGCCCCAGCTGGTCTTGCCCTCGCGGTCGACGGGGATGTTCATCCAGAGATTGAGCGGCGCCGGCACCTCGGGCGGCGTCAAGCCGATCTGGCGCATGCCCGCGATCAGGTTGTCGGTGCAGTTGTCGTGGTACTCCTTGCAGCCGAGGAGGCCGTAGCGATAGTCGTCGCAAGCCGCCATCAGCGTGTCGTGGATGCCGGGCGAGGTGTCCTCCTCGAAGAAGAGGATCGGGCGGCGCCGGTTGGTAATGAGGTTGTGGCCCTTGCGCGGGAAGATCGTGCCGATGGTCGGGCGCATGTGCTCCATCGACATGAACTCATGCAAGTCCTCGGCGCTGAAGGCCCAGGTGTCCACCACCTGCGTGCCATGCGTGTTGATGATCTTGATCGCCTGCCCCTTGGTGAGGCGCGCCGCGCGGCCCTTGCGCGCGGGCACCGTCATCAGATCGCTTTCCTTCGCCATCGCTCCACCTCGATTAATCGCCAGATTGCGTTCCTCAGGACGCCGCCACCGCCTCGTTGGCGAGCGCCTCGTTCTCCTTCTGCGCCACCAGCCGGTCGATCACCAAGCGCACGAGCGAGAGGCCGACCGACGGGTGCGTGAAGTAGACCTGCTGGAAGTCGTCGGCGGAGACGCGCGCCAGCACGCAATCGGTCTTGGCGTAGACGGTCGCCGTGCGCTTGCGGGTGCCGCTGAGCACGCCGATCTCGCCCACCACCGTGCCGGCGCCGAGCTCGGCTTTCGCCTCCTCGACCCAGAGCGAGCCCTCGAGCACCAGATAGAGGGAATCCGAGGGATCGCCCTTGCGGATGATCAGCTCGCCCTTCTTCTGCGTGATCCGCCGCGCGAAGGGCATCAGCGCGTCGAACACATGGTTCTCGTTCGCGGCGTCGCGCACGTTCTGAATGAGGCGCTTGATCTCGACGAGGCGCCAGACGTTCACGGGCAGAATGACCAGGTTGAGCAGCAGCACGAACCAGAGGTGCTCGAGCACGCCGTAGGCGACGAAGATGAGGTTGCCAATGAGCGCGACGATGCGCAGCGGCATCATGGTCTTCATGCCGAGGCTGCCCACCGTGAGGGCACTCGCGATGTAGGCCAGCATTGCAGTCATGGCAGGCGCCCGCCC
>DATFRA010000358.1:0-17535 GCA_035263705.1 Allostellaceae bacterium | reverse complement strand
GGTTTTGCGCGGTCATCACGACATGGGAGGGCTGCCGGCGGGACCCGTCGAGCCGAGTGAGCACGACTACGCGCATTGGGAGAAGCGAGTCGACGCGCTGATGGTATTGCTCTCCGCGCCCGAGCGCCGGCTGTTGCGGGTCGACGAGCTGCGCCGGAACATCGAGAGCCTGAGGCCCGACGCCTTCGACGCCATGAGTTATTACGAGCGCTGGATCGCCGCGATCACCCGCGTGCTGCTGGAGCGCGGCGTGATCACCTCGGACGAGCTCGGCCGCCGGATCGAGGCCGTGAAGACGCGCGAGGCCAAGGCGTGAGCGCGCCCGACGCGGTCGCGCCACACTTCCATCCAGGCGATGCCGTGCGCGTGCGGTTCGCCGATCCCCCCGGCCACATCCGCACGCCCTGGTACATCCGCGGCCAAGCCGGCGTGATCGAGCGGCTCTGTGGCACTTACGGCAATCCCGAGGAGCTCGCCTTCAACCGACCGGGCACGCCGCGCCAGCCGCTCTACCGCGTGCGCTTCCGCCAGAGCCAAGTCTGGCCGGACTACCGCGGCGCCGCCACCGACACCGTCGACATCGAGATCTTTCAGCATTGGCTCGAGCCCGGAGACACATGATGACCGCACCCGACGAGCCGCACGACCACGATCACGAGGATGGCCACGAACACGCGCACGCGCCCCATCCGCCGGCGCGACCCGACACCGACGACGAGCTCACTTATTATAAGGCGATGGAAATTGCGGTCCGCGAGCTCCTGATCGAGAAGGGCGTGATCAGCGCCGACGACGTGCGCCGCGCCATCGAGGCGATGGACGCGCGGAGCCCCGCCCAGGGCGCGCGTATCGTCGCTCGCGCCTGGACCGACCCCGCCTACAAGGCGAGGCTCCTCGCCGATCCCAACGCCGCCATTCGGGAGCTCGGCATCGAGCCTGGCGTCTACAAGCTGGTGGTGCTGGAGAATACGCTGCGGGTCCACAATCTCGTGGTCTGCACGCTCTGTTCCTGCTATCCCCGCGCCGTCCTGGGCCTGCCGCCCGACTGGTACAAGAGCCGCGCCTACCGGAGCCGCGCGGTGCGCGAGCCGCGCGCCGTGCTGCGCGAGTTCGGTACCGAGATCCCGCATCACGTCGCGGTGCACGTCCACGATTCGACCGCGGACATGCGCTATCTCGTACTGCCCGAGCGGCCCGCGGGCACCGACGGCATGAGCGAGAGTGCGCTCGCCGACCTCGTCACCCGCGACAGCATGATCGGCGTCGCCCAAGCACGCTCGCCGGCGAAGTCGAACTAATCGCAGCCCTCGGCAAGGTCGCATCCATGCGGCCCCAGTCCATTCTCATCCCCGACGCGGCGCTGGCGGTGCTCGTGGCCGCCGATCTCGCATGGACGCTCCGCTCCGGCCGAGCGCGCGGCAGATTCGGGACGATTACACGGCGCGGACAGCCCAAGAGATTCTGGCGCTACGTCTATTCGAGCTACGTGGTCCTGGCGTTCTGCGCGGCAGTGTTCCTCTGGGTGCTGATCGCGCCGCAATCGCTCTGAGCCGAGCTCGACCGACCGTCTCGGCGCTAACCGCGCTCAGTCCGAGGGCTGATCAGGGTCTAGCGTGAAGAGCTCTTGCGGGCGGCCGACGCCGCGGAGCGCGAAGCGGCCGACGGAGATCACGCGGCGGGAATCGCGAAGCGCCTCGGCGAAGGCGGCGGACATCAGGAGCGGCTGGTCGGCCGAGCGGCACATGGCGGCGATGCGGCTGGTCTCGTTGACCGCGGGCCCCACCACGGTGAAATCGAGCCGGTCCTTGCTGCCGATATTGCCGAAGAACACCTCACCCATGTGGAGGCCGACGTACATGTGCGTGGTCGGCAATTGCTGGGATTCGCGGCGGCGGTTCAGCGCCTCGATGCGCTCGGCCGCGGATCGCGCCGCCGCAACCGCCGCGCGGCAGGCGAGTTGGCCATCGTCCGACCGGAAGATCCCCAGCACGCCGTCGCCGATGAGCTTGAGGACGTCGCCGCCGCGATCGTGGATCGCGGTCACCACTGCGTCTGCGTAGTCGTTCAAGAGCGGAATGATCTGCTCGGGTGCGGCGGTATCGGTGATCCGGGTATAGCCGCGGAGATCGCTGAACCACAGCGCGGCGCTGATGCGGTCGGCGACGCCGCGGGCGATCCGCCCGCCGAGCACGAGCTGCCCGGCGCCCCGGCCGAGATAGGTCTCGACCAGCGTGCCTGCGATGCGGCCGAGCGCGGCGCATTTCATCGCCAGGGCCAGGAACGGCAGGAGCCGCTTCAAGGCCAAGAGGTCGGCGCTGGCGAAGCCGTCCGGCCGGTCGGTGCCCCAGCTGGAGTAGACGCAGTCCATGTCGCCGATGATGCCCTCCGCGGCAAACCGGTTGATCACCGCGACGACCTCGGTCAGTCCTTCCTCGGCCCTCGCCTTGAAGTAGTGCGAGCCGCCCGCGGCTTCGGCGCGGACGTCATGCCGGCTGAATTTCTCGCCGCTCTCGAGCAGACGGTAGAATGGGGAGGCGCGCCAGTTCGCGGCCGCTTCGCCCTCGTTGGTGCGGCCGTACTCGACGAGCTCGGTCTGCTTCTCCTCGGCGCGAAACCAGCGCACGGCGCGTCCCTCATAGACGGGATGCAGGGTGTCGATGATCATGATGCCGGCGGCGAGCGGTAGTCCGGCTGCCACCAAGCGCTCGCAGAAGCCGGTCATCATCACCGTCTCGGTCTCGCCCGCGAGGCCGACGCCGGTGATCCATTGCGCAAGCTCCGCTAAACGCGCCTCGTCCATCGCCCTCAGTCAGTGCTCTCTGGGAGTCGCCATGCGCTCCTCCAGATAGCAACGCCGCGCCAAATAGCAAGGGAACGCAGACGCAAGTCAGCCCGCGATCGCCAGCGCCTTGAGGTCGAGCCATCGGAGGATGGCGTGGTCGGCGTCGGCGGCGGCCCTGCGGAGATCGCCCACCAAGCGCGCGGCGAGCTCGCCATCGGCCGCCATGCAGGCCTCCTCGACAGCGCGGGCGATTCCGGTGACGCGCAGGGCGCCGACATTGCCGGCGGAGCCCGCGAGATCGTGCGCCTCGCGCCTGAGACCCGAGAGATCCGCGTCGCGGATGCGGGCCTCGATGCGCGCGAGCGCAGCCCCTGCCTGCTCGCGATAGAGCCTGATCAGCGCAGCGACCTTGGCCGCCGGTAGAGCCCGAGCCAGAGCGTCGAGCACGGGCGTCTCGAGCACGGCACTGCCGGTCGCCCGAACAGGCTCGGCTTCGGCCTCCGGCTCGGCGCCTTCCGAGAGCGCGGCCAGCTTCGCGAGGAGCGCTGGCCCCGTCATGGGCTTGGCGAGATAATCGGTCATGCCGGCCGCGAGGAAGCGCTCGCGGGCGCCCGCCATGGCATGGGCGGTGAGCCCGATGATCGGCACGTCGCAGGCGGGCCTCGCGAGCCGCCGGATCGCCCGGGTCGCGCGCTCGCCGTCGAGCTCGGGCATCTCAACGTCCATCAACACGACGTCGAAGGCGCGCTCGCGCACCGCCGCCACCGCGGCGCGGCCGTCGGAGACGCTTACCACCGTGTGGCCTGCCCGGCGCAAAACCGCCAAGCCGAACTCCCGGTTGGTGGCATTGTCCTCGGCGAGCAGGATGCGCAGGCGGCGTGCCGGCTTCGGCGACTGTTTGGCCTCGGCGCTCCGGGCGGCGTGCCGCGCGCGATCGCCACGGGCCAGCGGCAGCTCGAACCAGAAGGTCGAGCCCTGGCCAAGCCGGCTCTCGACCCCGATCTCGCCGCCCATCATCTCCACCAGCTGCTTGCAGATCGCGAGGCCGAGCCCGGTGCCACCGAAACGGCGGGTGAACGAGCCATCCGCCTGGGTGAATTTCTCGAAGAGCCGCGGTTGCATGTCCTCGGCGATGCCGGGGCCGGTATCGGTCACGGAGACGCGAAGCCGCAGGGGCTCGCCCGGGTTCGAGGCCGCCCGCGCGCCCGCGGCCGGGGCCACCTCGACCAAGACGCGGCCAGCGTCGGTGAATTTGCAGGCATTGCCCAGCAGGTTCAGCAGGATCTGGCGTAGCCGCGTGGGATCGCCGCGGAAGCATCCGCGCGCCGCCGGGTCGATCGCCGCGAAGAGCTCGATGTGCTTCTGCTGAGCGATGGGGGCCAGCACCGCGACGACGTTCTCCACCTTCTCCGCGAGGTCGAAGTCGATCGTCTCGAGCTCGAGCCGGCCCGCCTCGAGCTTGGAGACATCGAGGATGTCGTCGATCACCTTCAGCAGCCCCTCCGCCGACCGCTGCACCAGGAGCGCGTACTTGCGCTGCTCCTCGTCGAGGTCGGTCTCGAGCAGAAGGCCGTTCATGCCCATGACACCGTTCATGGGCGTGCGGATCTCGTGGCTCATCTTGGCAAGGAACTCAGACTTGGCGCGGCTCGCCGCCTCGGCAGCGTCGCGGGCGAGCCGCAGCTCCGCCTCGGTCGCCTTCTGCGCGCTCACGTCGCGCGCGGCGCTCACCACTTCCTTGGGCGCGCCGGTCACGGGGTCGTAGACGAAGCGCCGCACGCCCTCGACCCAGATGTAATGCCCGTCCTTGTGCCGGAAGCGCCAGGTGAGCCGGCTGGAATCGCTGCCGGGCGCCGTCATGGGCCCGCGCACTACGGCGAGATCCTCTGGATGCACGAACTCGAGCACCGACTTGCCGAGCAGTTCCTCCGGCTCGTAGCCGAACACCTGGCGGGAGGACGGCGATACGTAGAGCCGCTTGCCGTCGATCGTGCGGCGCACGAGCACGTCGCTCGCCATGTCGGCGATCAGCCGGAAATTCGCCTCGCTCTCGGTGAGCCGGCGGAGCGCTTCG
The DNA here is from genome assembly GCA_035263705.1 of Allostellaceae bacterium. Classification (GTDB taxonomy): domain Bacteria; phylum Pseudomonadota; class Alphaproteobacteria; order ATCC43930; family CGMCC-115725; genus DASZHJ01. The sequence goes on along the minus strand of DATFRA010000358.1, from coordinate 12,679 downwards.
CGGCGGCGCCGGTCCTCGAGCATGAGCCCACCCGCGGCGAGGGCGCTCAAGGGCGCGGTCACGGCATCAACGAGGCCGAGATGGGCGAGGGCGCCCATCAAGGCCAGGATGGCCCCGAGCACCGCGAGATCGAGCGAGCCGACGGTGCGGTGCCGACGCGCCGCAGCGCGGGCGAGCAACAGGCCGAGAGACGCGCTCGCGAGCAGGGCCGCGAGGCCGGCGATCGTGCCAGCCGGCTCGATCACGGAGAATGCGAGTAGGGCGAAAGTGGCCGTGAGCGCCGCGGTGATCGGGCTCCCGAGCAACCCCGCGACTCCGGTGGCGCCGATCCCCGCGCCAACAGCGCCCGCGGAACCCGGCAGGAGCATCGCGATGCCCGCAGCGGCGCCGAGCAACAGGCCCAACTCGATCTCCTCGCCTCGCCGGTAGCCACGAGACGCGAGCCGACAGACCGCGGGATGGAGCGCCACGGCCGCCGCGAGCACGGCCATCCGCGCGATCAGACCGAGCGCAACCACACCAGACATGCCGCTGTATTCAAAGGCCATTTCGGCCCCACCGAGACCTGCCCGAAAAACGGACGATGATGCCAGCGCCGCGTTAAAAAGTGCTTAGAGCGGGCTGCGGCCGATTGCGGCAGGAGCGGCGCCGAGGCCCGACCTCGACGCATCCCGCGAAAGAAGATCGCCGATCTGCTTTCGATCAAAGCATCGCTAAGCCGCGAGCTTCCGGAATGCGTCGATGAAGCGGTCGACGTCGGCCTCGTCGTTGTAGACGTGGGGACTGATGCGGATGCGGCCGAGGCGCGGGGCGACATAGACGCGCTCGGCGGCGAGGCGCTCGATCAGTCCCTCGGGGATGCCGCGGGGGAATTTCAGGCTCAGGATGTGCGGCGCGCGGAGACGACGATCGGCGATCGTGACGCCGGCGTTGCGCAGGCCCTCGGCGAGGCGGTCGGTCAGCATCTGGAGCCGCTGCTGGATCGCCCCCTGGCCCCAGGCCGCCATCATTTCCATGCCGATCGACGCCATCTCGAGCGAGATGAAATGATCGCGCTCGCCCATGTCGAAGCGGCGCGCGTCCGCGACATAGCGGGTGTCCCGCATGTATTCCGTGTGCTCGGAGCCGATGGCGCGCCGGCCGTAGGAGGTCTGCTCCAGCGGCACACCGTCCTGCCGGCGCTTCGCGACATAAAGGAAGGCGCGACCATAGGGACCGAGCACCCACTTGTAGGTGGGGAACACGAGGAAGTCCGGATCGAGCGCCTGCACGTCGAGGCGCATGACACCGGCGCCGTGGGTGGCATCGACCAGGAAGCCGGCACCCTGTTTGCGGAGCGCGCTCTGCACCGCCGCGAGGTCGACGGCACCGCCGTCGGACCAGTGCACCGAGGAGATCGAGGCGAGCCCGACCGGCGGCACGCCCGGCCGCTCGATCGCGGCGAGCAAAGCCGCGGTCCAGTCGGTGTCCGCGGGCTGGGGCACCACCTCGACCGAGAAACCCTCCGCGGGCGCACGACTCATCCACTCCAGGACCGGCGAGGTGTGGTCGTTCTCGAGCAGGATCACGCGCGAGCCCTTGGGCACGCGCAGCAGCTTGCCGGCGGTCGCGACGCCGTAGCCCACCGAGGAGATCAGCGCGACGTCGGTGGGCGCGGCGTTGATGAGCCGCGCGGCGGCGGCACGCGCGCGCTCGTACTGCTGTCCCGCGAAGGCGGGATCGAGCGTCCAGGGCCGGCCCTTGCGCGCGACGGCGGCGCGGCCCGCCTCCTGGGTCGCGAGCGGCAGCGGGCTCCAGGACGCCGCGTTCAAGTAGCAGACCTCGCGCGGCATATCGAACAGATGGCGTTGCGATGCCAGCATGCGAACGTTCTCCCTCAGGGCCCGGTCCTGGGCCGCCATTCGATGATCCGCACCGGCGTGGGGTTCCAGCCGTTGCAGGGGTTGTAGAGCTGCGGACAGTTGGAGATCGCCACCAGCACGTCGCGCTCCGCGCGGAGATCCACGTAGTCGCCGGGCTCAGAGCGGCCGTCGACGATCTCGGTCGAGCCGTCCGGCTTCACCGGCACGTACATGAACCAGTTGATGTTGGCGGGGATGTCGCGGGCCTCCATGCCGTGCTCGGCGAGCGCCGTCATGAAATTGGCTCGGCAGCTCGCCGTGCCCTTGATGCCGTAGCGCGCGTAGTTGCTCTCGGCGCTGCAGCAGCCGCCGATGGTGTCGTGATAGCCCACGGTATCCTCGGCCACGGTCATCAGCACGTCGCCCAGATCGGAATAGAGCCTGAAGCCGGCGCCGACATAGATCGAGCGATTGAGCTTGATGGTGTTGGCGGCGTTGTAGCGGTTAGCGTGGTTCGCGGCGTCATAGACCAGGAAATCGACGGCCTGCTGACCCTCGAGATCGATGATGCGGAGATGATCGCCCGCCCGGACCACGCGCGAATAAGGGCCAGGCTCCAGCACGCGGTCGCTGAGCGCCGTGCCCGGAAACTGCAGCGCGCGGCCGAGCTTGGTGTTGCCGACGCGCGCCTTCACCTCGGACATGCGCTTCACCGATAGGGCCCGCTTCTCCGCTGCGACCGCGCGCGAGCGCTCCGCCCGCGCCTCGTCCGTCACACCGTCGCCTTCGAGCACGATCCCCGCCATGACCTCGCGTCTCCGTCCGTCGAGCTAAGCTTTGAGCCTAGGGTCTCGCGGGATCGCTCGCAACGATTGCGGCCCCGGAAGGATGTGATGCCGCTCACACGCGGCCCGGTTGTGACGGGCGCATGCTCCCGGCACCCAACCGCGATGGAGCACCCCATGGATCACAATATCGACATGCTCGCGACGCACATCCGCGGCTTGCAGCACGCAATCGCCAAGCTCGCGACCGACAATCACACCGAGGAGCTCATGCGCATCATCCACAGGCCCGGCTGGACCACGCCGGCGGAGTTCGCGCTCATGGTGGCCGGGCTCGAGTCCGCGCGGAGCCAGGCCGAGGTCCTGGTGAAGCAGCTCCGCGGGCTTGCGGCCGGCGCCGGACAGGTCGGATGACTTAGCCCCACGGGCCGCACGGATGTCCTTTTTCAGACACACTTGATCTCAACCGCACAACGAATAAATCTTGTTGCGCCCCACCTATCGGATCATGCGGAGGCGAACATGGCAGGGAGACTCGCGGTCATTGCCGCGTCGGTTGGGTTGTCGCTGGCGTTGGCCGCCTGCGGCGAGACTCAGGGTGAGCGCGGCCTGAGCGGCGCGGCGATCGGCGCGGGTGCCGGCGCCGTGATCGGCGCAGTGACCCCGATCGGTCCCGCGGGCGGCGCACTGATCGGCGGTGCCGCGGGTGCCGCCACAGGCGTGCTCACCACGCCGAGCCAGGTCAATCTCGGCAAGCCCGTCTATAAAAGCAGCACCGGCGGCGCAGGCGGGAACGCGATGGTGCGCGACATCCAAGCCGGGCTCCAGCGCCTGGGCTACGACCCCGGGGCGGCCGATGGTCGGATGGGCCCCAGGACCTCGGCCGCGATCCGCAAGTACGAGCAGGACAACGGCATGCCGGTCGACGGCCAGCCTTCCCAGGCGGTGCTGGACAGCATCCGCGCGAAAGGCTGAGCGCCGCGCCGTTCGATATCCACTCCGGTTTCAGCGGAGGTGCGCGCCCTCCCTGGCGCACCCGCACAGTTTAGTCACTATGTCGCTCGTCGTCCGCCTTGCCGAAGTCGGGCTTGATGAAATCCCCGATCGAGAAGGGCTTGCGGCCGAGTCGGACATCGATCCAGACGAAGATGACGGTGAGAAACACCGGCAGCGTCAGCAGCAGGATCAGTACCGATCCCAGGAGGGCCTCGGTGCGGATCTCGTCGACATCGCCGGTGATCTCCGGAAGCGGCGCGAGGACGCCGAGAAAATCCGACCTGTCTAACAGGACTGGGAAAGCCGCGGCGCGCGCGAGATAGCTCTGTCCCGCGGCGTCCATCATCCAGGTCTCGTCCTTGTGAGACTGGTACTGATCGAAGAGTGCCTGCGCCGCGGGATTGCCGAGATCCGAGATCTTGGTCGGGACGATGGTCGAGGTGCGGGAATCCGTCACCTCGCGCCGGATCTTCGTCTCATCGGGATAGGCCACTACCTCGCCGCGGTCATTGAAGATGAAGACGATGCTGGAGGCCGTTACCTTCTGCTGTGCGAGGAAGCTCGAGACCTCACGGAGCGACAGGTCCGCGCCGAAGGCGCCGGGCCGCGCGCCACCCTCGAGCCGGCGCGAGAGTGTGATGCCCATCTCGCGGCTAGACGCGAACAGGTAAGGCTCGCTGTGCTGGAGCTCGTCGTTGTCACGCGCCAGACTATACCATTGCCGTTCGCGCGGGTCGTAGGTCGTCTCCGCCGCCGCACGGCTGTCGATGACAGCGCCGTCCTCGGTGAGGAACGTCCAACTCGCGTGATGCGCGCCGTCGCTGCCGACTTCGATGAGCTCGTGGGCGAACACGGCATTGTCGGGCGCGCCAAGCCTCTGGCGCGTCGCGGCGCGCTCGTCGCCGGAGACTCGCGTCACCATCTCGAAACCGCCGTCGTCGAAGCCGACGTAGAGCGAGAAGAGCTGCGGGTAGCGCTGCAGCCCCGTCATCATCAGGGCAGGACGCTGGGACCCGCTCCCTGCGTCCGTCGTCGCGATCTGCGGCACGCGCGAGGCGAGCGCCACGACAGTGATCACGGGCTCGTAGAATAGGCGAAGGCGGTTAATCGTCTTGTCGCCGGTTTCGGCGAGCAGGCGCTCGGCGGACATGATCGTGAGCGCGCGGGTCTTGTCGAAATTGTACCAGACGATGCCACTGAGCAGCCCGACGATCACCAGGATCATCACGGCGGCGATCGCGACGTAAGCGCGAGTCCCAACCTCCGTCGCGTCGACCTTCGCCGCAGCCTTCCCCGCCATCGGAGCGCCTTTCCCGGACACTCTGGTCTCACGGCGATGACAGTTCCGTGAAGTGCGGGCGGCACCGACCGCGGCACCGGGATGCTATATCCCGCGCTCGGTATCGAGAGCGTCGACCCGAGAGCGACGCGGTCGTATGATCAGCTCACACAGCAGGAGCAACCTCATGACGCCCGTCCGCCCTTGCGGCCTGAATCATCTGGTGATCAATGTGCGCGACATGAAGGAGACGCATCGCTTCTGGACCGAGATGATCGGCTTTCAACAGGTCGGCCACTTCGTCGCCGGCGATCCGTCCGGTCTGCAGCGGAAGATGCAGTTCTACAGCGGCGATCATGGCGGCGGGCGCCTCCATCATCACGACATTGCATTCGTCGAGGTACCATCGCTCCCGGCGCCGGGTCCCGACGGCAAGCTGGTCTCGGCGATCGGCCATATCGCCATCGGCTTTGCCGATCGGCAGGCGTGGATGCGCCAGCTCGCTTTCCTGCAATCGAGCGGCGTGAAGTTCGAGCGGCGGGTCGAGCACGGCATGACGCATAGCGTCTACATCCGCGATCCCAACGGTTATTCGGTGGAGCTGTTGTACGAACTGCCCAAGGAAATGTGGGAAGGCGATATTCAGGGCGCGTTGAACCACTACGTATCGCTCAAGACCGAGGGGCCCGAGGCGTTGGAAGACCGGACCGAAGGTCTGCCGGTCTTCACCGGTCGCTGACGGTCACGCCGAACTCCCGCGCTCAACGACAGCCACGATCTATCCCGGCAGCGGCGGTCCCTCGGTACTCCAGGCGGGCCGCCCGAAGACGCGGCGCACGATCGGCTCGAAGGCGGCGATCGGCACGGTGTCGTAGTCGGGATCGAAGGCCGCCTGGTCCCACTTGGCGCAGAACTCGGCGGTCTTCTCGAAGGCGGGATGGCCGCGGAACTGCTCGCGGGCGTTCCGGTCCTTGCCGTAGTGGTGGAAGTAGTAATAGCCCTGGAAGATGCCGTGATGCTTCACGATCCAATGGGTCGTGCGGCTGACGAATGGCTGCAGCAGCGCGGCCGCGAACTCCGAGTGGTTCTCGGGCGCCAGCATGTCGCCGATGTCGTGCAGCAGCGCCGCCACGATCGTCTCGTCGTCGGCGCCGTCGCGCAGCGCGCGGCTGGCGGTCTGCAGCGAGTGCTCGTAGCGGTCGACCTGCTCGCCCTCGTAGCTGAACCGCAGCTGCGGCAGATAGGCGAGCACGCGATCGGCGGTCGCGGCGATGAAGGGCTTGGCGAGGTCCCTGACGAGCGCGTAGTCCTCGGCGGTGCCGTCCTCCATCCGGATGTAGCTGGCCGTGCGCTTCTCGGCGACGCGATTGGACATGTGCTGGCGATCCTTTCCTATCCGCAAGCCGCGCCGGCACTATACCCGATCACGCGGGCGATCGAACAGCGATAGCCCGGCGTCGTCACCCAGGGGTCATGGCCGACCGCTAGGCTTGGTTGGTATAGTCGACGAACGACCGCTCCGAGGGAGAGCCGCCCATGTTCAACCCCACCGCGCTCGTGATCGACAGCTTCGTCGAGGAACTGCAGACCATGTACCAGCGGGTCTACGGCCTGCTGGAGCCCGGCTATCCCGGGATCATCGGGTTCATCGGCCGGGTGGCGCTCGAGAACATCGCCAATAGCGACGCGCCTTACCACGACGTGAACCACACCATCATGGTGACGCTGGTGGGCCAGGAGATCCTGCGCGGCAAGCACATCACCCAGGGCGGCATCACGCCGAGGGACTGGCTGCATTTCATGGTGTCGCTGCTCTGCCACGACATCGGCTATGTCCGCGGCGTCTGCCACGGCGACGGCGGCGGCCGCTATGTCATGAATGCCAAGGGCGAGACCACCGAGCTGCCGGCGGGCTCCACCGACGCCGCGCTGACACCCTATCACGTGAACCGCTCCAAGCTCTTCGTGCGCGAGCGCTTCGGCAAGGTGGCCCTGACCACGATCGACACCATGGTGATCGAGGCCAATATCGAGCACACGCGCTTTCCGGTGCCGTCCGACGACGAGCACTCGAATCGCGCGGATTATCCGGGCCTGGTGCGCGCCGCCGACCTGATCGGCCAGCTCGCCGATCCCAATTACATCCGCAAGATCCCCGCGCTCTTCGCGGAATTCCACGAGACCGGCACCGCCGAGAAACTGGGGTACCGCAACCCCGCGGACCTGCGCGCGGCCTATCCGGCCTTCTTCTGGAACGCGGTGACGCCCTACATCGTCGACGGCCTGCGCTGTTTGCGCGTGACGCAGGAAGGCAAGCAATGGATCGCCAACCTCTACGCGCACGTCTTCGCCGAGGAGCATCACGGCGACTTGCGATGAGCCGCGGTCTCCGCCGCTTCCCGCTGCTCGCGATTGTTTCGGTTTGGCTGGGTGCCTCCGCCGCGGGCGGCCAGACCGAGCCGCGCAGCGTGCTCTGGCCCATCGTGCGGTACTGCCTGGCGCCGCAGCACGACGCCGGCGCGCCCGCGTGCTTCCTCACCGACAAGGCGCGCGGCTACGCGCTCTTGAAGGATATCCGCGGTCCCACCCAGGTGCTGCTGGTGGCGACCGACCGGCGCTTCGGCATGGAGGATCCGCGCATCGAGGCGGCGGACGCGCCCAACTATTTCGCGGCGGCCTGGGCCGCGCGGCGCTGCGTCTCCGTCCTCGCGGCACACGCGGTTCCCGACGGCGAGATCTCGCTCGCGATCAATTCCATGCGCGGGCGCAGCGACGGCCAGTTGCACATCCACATCGACCGCATCCGGCCGGAAGTCGCGGCGAAGCTCGGCCCCGATGTGGCGGAGTTGTCATTCTCCAGCCATCGCTACGCGGTGCGGCACATCACGAGCCTTGCGGGCGTGAACCTGTTCGCGGAGGAGGCGGCGCGGGCGCAGGGCCTGATCGGCGACGAGACCATCGTACTGGCCGGCGATCCCAAGGGCGGCTTCTATGTGCTCACCGATCGCGCGAGCGGCCTGGACCGCGCGAGCGGCGAGGAGCTGCAGGTGGAGCACGCGACGCTCCCACCCGACCAGCTCCGCGCCATCTCGATCGCGGGCTGCGCGGAGGCGCCCTAAGCTACTGCGTCGGACCGCCGGACGCCTTCGCGAGGGCGGCGCGAAGCGGGTCGGCGCCGGGGTTCTTGGCGGAGCCCGCGAGCACGATGTCCTCGGCTCTCACGGTCGGGCCGTAGTAGTCGTGGTCATAGGCGAGACGCGGCTTGATGATGCCGCCCTGGAGCGCGACGCCGCCGAAGAGTCCCATGGCCTGCGCGAAGGCGTAGATGTCGCCGCCGGCGGCGCTGGTGGTGGAGGCCTCGGCGCCAGCGCCCAGCGTGACGATCGCGATGCCCGCCTCGGCGCCGACCTTGAACTCGTCGGACATGAGCGCGTTGAGCGCCCTGTCGTTCATGACGATGAACACGATTTTCGACATCTGGATGCCGGCCTGCAGGCCAAACGAGCCTGCGCCGAACACGTAGAAGGCGGGATAACTCCAGTTGTTGGTCGCGGGATCGCGGCTCAGGAGCACGCCGCTGCCGCCCTGGGCGCCGAAGATGAAGCCGGCCTTGACCAACTCGGGGAAGATCATGATGCCGCGCGCCTTGTGCAGGAGCTCACCCAGGTTAGGCGGTGCGCCCGGTCCCGTCTTCAGCGATTCGACCGCCGCCAGCGCACGGTCCACCGCCGCCTGCTCGTTGCTGGTCTCGGCCCAAGCGACCTGTGCCGCCGCAAGCGCCAATGCCGCGATGACGATCGTCAGAATGCGCCTCATCGATCCCCCTCCTTCTGTTGGTTGGAAGTCTCGGCCAGCACCCACGGCCCGTAACCCATCATCCCTGCATTGCCGTCTCCAGGCAATATAGGGCGGAGTCCATGACAAACAGGCTCACGCTCCTGCGCAGCCCGCGACAGCGCGCATCCGCTCGACCCAATAGCGGCTGGTGAGCCGTTCCGACGCATAGGTGTGGTCGGCCGCCTCCAAGAGCCATCGGGCAAGATTGGGGGCCGTGATCTCGCCCCAGCTTGATACCGGCACGACGGGCAGGCCATCGAAGAGCGGGTCCAGCGGAGACGTCGGAACAACCACCAGATGGCCGAGGGCGAGCGCCTCCCAGGTCCGGTGACTGTCGAGACCACCGCCGTGCAGGCTCAGCGCAGCCGCGTAGGCGCCGCGCCGGCGCCACACCTCGCTTCGCGGCAGCGACGTCTCCTGGCAGACCACGACATCACGGCGGCGAAGGCGCTTGACGACGGCCCGGCGGCTCTCCTTCAATCGCGCGGGCGCCAGTACACGATAGCCTTGGCGCCGACCATGCCAGGCGAAATCGATGTAGAGGCGGGGATCGCGTCGCTCCCGCGGCGCCAGATCCGCCAGGATCGCCGTCAGCACGCTTTCCTGCTCGCTTGGTGAGGCGACCGCCTCGCTCCACATGGGATGCTCCGAGACCGAGTGGAAATCGATCCCGATCGGGAGCGGCGCGATCCGCTCGGGCGCGCCGCCATCGTGGTTCTGAGTGAACCAGCGCATCACCTTCGGCGAAGCCAGGATCGTGCGGGCGAGCTCGGCCGGTACCTCGGACGGCACGCTGCTATCCGAATCGCCGGTCGCCAGCACGAAGCGCGCCCGAATCAGCGGCAGCACCTGGTGCACGAAGGCCGGCAGCCAGGCGAGCCGAACCCAGACGATCTCGCCCTCGCGGATATCGGCATGGCGCGCCGGATCGGAAATGAGGTCAGTCGGAAGCTTCGGCTTGATCCAACCGCCCGCGAGGGTTGACGCGTGCCGGTAGGCAAGGCCATCCGGGAACTCGTCGGGGATGCGCCGGTCGCAGAGGCGCGCGATGCCCTTGTTCCAGACGAGCGCGACGGGGGCCTCTGCCACGCTCACAGCATCTTGCGGTAGACGATGAAGCCGGTGTTCTCCGCCACCTGGTCGTAGAGTCGGCGCGCGGTGGCGTTGGTCTCGTGGGTCAGCCAGTAGACGCGGCTGCAGCCGGCGACCCGCGCGCGCTCGTAGACCGCCTCGATCAGCGCGCGGCCCACGCCCTTGCCGCGCGTCCGCTCGTCCGTGAAGAGGTCCTGCAGATAGCAGTTGGGCTCGATGAGCGTGGTGCTGCGATGAAAGAGATAGTGCACGAGGCCCACGAGCTTGCCCTCGTTCTCCGCGACCAGCGCGTGGACCGGCTCGTAGGCATCGAAGAACCGCGCCCAGGTCGTGCGGGTTATCTCGATCGGGAGCGCCGTTGGACCGAATCGGCCGTAGAACTTGTTGTAGCCGTCCCAGAGCGGCAGCCACGCGTCGAAATCCGCGCGCGCGAGGGGACGGATGATCAAGGCGGCGGTCATCGCACTAGGCTAGCGCGTGTACGGCTTCAATGGAATGAGTGCGTCCTTCGACTCGCCGCCCGTGGCGGCGGCTCAGGATGAGGCGCGTTGAGAGTGCCGAAAGAAAAAGTCCTCATCCTGAGCCACTCGCGGAGCGAGCGAGTCGAAGGACGCAAGCTATCGGTGCAGCTACCCACGCTAGGGTGGGCATTCGATCACGGAATCTCGTAGACCGGCACCCCGTCGGCGACGCCCCGGAGCGCCTGTTGCTGGAGCACGGGCGAGACGCCGGCTTTTGCCAGGAGCTCGGCCGAGGCTTCGTGGCCCACCACCGGCGCGGTCGCGTAGATCGCCCGCGATGAGGCAAGGTGCTGGACCCGCGAGGCGATGTTCACGGTCTGGCCGAAGTAGTCCTGGCGCTCGTTCAGCATGACCGCGAGGCATGGTCCCTCGTGAATGCCGATCTTGAGCATGAGGTCGTCGGTCTTGCGCTCCTCGTTGAGGCCGCGCATCGCGTCCCGCATGCGGAGCGCCGCCGCAACCGCGCGGTTGGGCGTCGGAAAGGTCGCCATCACGGCGTCGCCGATGGTCTTCACCACGGCGCCCGCTTCCGTGCCGACGATGTCGGTCAGCACGCGGAAATGCCGGCGCACGAGGTCGTAGGCGACGAGGTCCCCGACCCGGTCATAGAGCTCGGTCGAGCCCTTCAGGTCCGTGAACAGAAAGGTGAGGCTGGTGATCTTGAGGCGCTGCTCGACGTCGAGCGTGTCCGCGCGATAGATGTCGCGGAAAGTCTGATTCGTGAGCAGCCGCTTGGCCGTCAGGAACGGCTTCCGCCGAGAGAGCATTTGCTCGAGTTCCTGGTTCGCAATCCACACGCCCGGCAGCGCGCGGGTGCTGCTTCGGTTCTCGAGAGTGAGCCGCAGGGGCCCGGGCCGGAGCGTGCTGGTCTGGGTGGCGAGGCGCCGGTTGTCGAGTAGCAGCGACAGGCTCTGGCGCTCGCGCGTCGCGTCGCCTTTGACCTCGATGAATTGCGCGCTGTGGGTCACGGGATCGAACACGATGATGAGCCCCGGTGGCAGAGTCAGCGACAAGATCGCCTTCTCGCCGGCGGGCATCTCGACCGCCTCGAGCGTCACCCGCTCCATCACGCCCTCGAGGGTGTCGTCGTCCGGCAGATCGATGCCTGAGCTCCAGAAGATCTGCCGGTAATACTCGCGGAGCGGCAGCGTCTCGGGATCGTGGGCGGCGATCCGGCGGAGCCGCGGGTTCACCGTGAAGGTCACTTCGACGATCTCGTCGAGCACGGGCTCGTAACCCGCGGCGCAGAAGGCGCAGCGGTACTCGGGCCGCGTCACGGTCTTGAGCGTCGAGTTGGCGTCGAGCACGCCGGCACAGCTCGGACACAGAATGTTCCAGGACAAGTCGAAGAGACCGGTGCGCGCCGCGTGCAGGAAGCCCGCGATCACGTGCTCCTCGTCGAGCGTCTCGCCGCGCGCGAAATCGAGCGCGTTGATGCGGGACAGCGCGCGATCGGGTGCCACCTGCACGAGACGCTCGATCGCACCCACCACCTCGGCGTCGGCCGCCTGGCGCAACGCCGTAAACAAGGACTCTGATTCGCTCATGACCTTGAAGGTAGGATGGGCGCGTGCCGCAGGAAAGGGGCGCAAGCCTATCCTGCGAGCACGCTCGCGCTATCCGCGAAGAAGCGCGATAGTATCCGGGTTGCCCGACCCGAAGGGAGCACCCAATGACCGCGATCCCCGACAAGTTCCTCGACCTCGTGACTAAGAAGAAGGCCTTCGCCAACCTCGCGACCGTGATGCCGGACGGATCGCCCCAGGTGACGCCGGTTTGGATTGACTACGCGGACGGCGTGCTGCGGGTGAATACGGCCAAGGGCCGGACCAAGGCGCGCAACATGCAGACCGGCGCACGGGTGGCGCTCGCGATCCTCGACCCCGACAATCCCTATCGTCATCTGGCCGTCCGCGGCCGAGTGAAGCGCATGACAGAGCAGGGCGCCGACGCCCACATCGACGCGCTCGCGAAGAAATACCTGGGCCAGGACAAGTACCCCTACCGGCGCCCCGGCGAGGTCCGGCAGATCTACGAGATCGAGCCGCTCCACACCAACACGATGGAGTGACGGCCGATCACGCTCCCGCGGTCGCGCGGAGCCAGCGCGCGATCTCGTCCAGCACGCGCGCGTGCACCTGCGGCTGCGGCGTGCCGGCGCTCTTCGGCACCTTGAAGGAGTGGTCTCCGCCCTCGATCACGAAGAGCTCGGTCTTCGCCGCGAGCGCGCGGAGCACGGGACGGAGCTCGTCGGGCGTGCCGAAGGCGTCGCGCTCGCCCTGGACGATCAGCATCGGTACGGCGAGCGCGGGCAGATGCTTGGTGCGA
>DATFRA010000357.1:0-2604 GCA_035263705.1 Allostellaceae bacterium | reverse complement strand
CGCGCGGCCAGCTGCGGATGGCTGTCCGGCGCGGCCAGCAAATCGTTCACCAGGGCGATCGCGGCGATGCCGACGGCGATCGCGGCACCACGCTCCATTCCCGATTGGAAGACTTGGTCCGGAGCGTCGATCTGCTGAATGGCGATTATCCCCACGGAATAGCCGGAGAGGACCGCGGCATAGGCGCGGTTGCCGTCGAGTAATCCGGTGGCGTACACGCACAGGCCGATCCAGACGGCGAAGGCCGCGAGAAGCGGATCACGCGCCTGGGAGAACACGGCGACGATGACTATGGCCGCCGTGACGCCGATGACGGTGGCGATTAGACGAAAGAAGGCCTTCTCCAGGGCGCGTCCGCGCGTCGGCTCGGCGAGGATCGCGACCGTGACGGCCGCGGCGGACGGCACCTCGAGCTCGAGCCAGAAGCTTGCGGCCAAGGCGACGACGACAGCCAACCAGATCCGGATCCCGAAAGCCCAAGAGCCAGCAGGAACACCGGCAAGCCGCAACGGACGGTCGATCGCGGTGGTCGTCATGGGGGAAAGGGCGCTCGCGCTTAGCGCTCGCGTCATCGAGAGTCCGCGCTCCGCGTTGTATCAGCAAACGAGGGGCCAGATTGTTCGAGCCGCGCGCGTTTGCTGCCGGCAAGCCGATCTCCAGCCCGCTTTGGGCCGAAGACGCCCATCGACCGAACGGCACCGGCTAGGACAGCGTCGAGCCTCTTGGTGAGCCTGGTCATCGCACTCTCTCCTCGATCGCCGCAGCGATCCGATGTGACTAGGGAAAGAGTGGTGCGTTACGACCCGCGGCGGCAGGCGGCGAAATCGGAAAGAACCGTTCCGAACTTTGGAACGCCGGATCCAGTAGAAATGCCCGATCAGGTCAGCCGCGCTTTGAGGCGCGGAGCGGCGAAATCGAGGAAGGCGCGCAGCTTGATCGGCATGAATCGACCGGCGGCGTAGACGAAGCTGACTGGCCGCGGCAGCAGTTGGAACTCGTCGAGCACGGTTGTCAGGGTTCCCGCCTCGACCGCGGCCCCGACGTGGTAGGAGAGGGCGCGGGTCAGGCCGATACCGGCTTGTGCGGCATCGCAGGCCGCCTGGAGATTGGAGACGACGAGCCGCGGCCGGACCGTGATCGCGACCTCCGCTCCGCCGCGCACGAACTGCCAAACGTCCGGTCGGAGTAATCCTTCATAGCCGAAACTTGGGTCGAAGATGATGCAATCGTGCTCCGCGAGCTCGTCGGGCGTCCTCGGAGTCCCGCGTGCCTCCAGATAGGCGGGGCTGGCGCACACGACCTCGCTGATGGTGCCGAGCCGCAGCGCGATGAGCCGGCTGTCGGGCAGCGCTCCGACCCGCAGCGCCACGTCGACATGATCTTCGGGCAGGCTGAGGATCCGTTCGACGAGAAGGAGGCGGACGTCGATGTCGGGATAGGCCCGCAGGAACTCGGCCAGGATCGGGATGAGATATAGGCGCCCGAGGGAGACGGGAGCCGTGACGATGAGCTCGCCGGTCGGCTTGGTGTACTCGCCGGTGGCGGCGCGGTCGGCCTCCGAGAGATCGGCGAGGATCTGCTTCAGCGCCGCGACGTATGACAGGCCAGAATCGGTGAGCGTCAGTTTGCGCGATGAGCGGTCGAAGAGCTTGGCGCGCAGGTGCTGCTCGAGCTCCGTGATCTTGCGGCTCGCCGTGGCGGGCGGCGTGTTGAGGCGCCGTGCCGCGGCTGAGAGGCTGCCCGCCTCCGCGACCGCCAGCACGATCGACATGGCCTCGAGGCGATCCATCGCGGGTCCTTTTCCACGGCACAGAACGGTGGACTCCAGTTTCGCCCAATAGGGTCCTGTCGCGGAAGCGCACATCGACGAAATTGGAAAGAACCGTTCCGAAGGTTGGAACGCCGGATCTGGTAGAAATGCCCGATCAGGCCAGCCGCGCCTTGAGACGCGGAGCGGTGAAATCGAGGAAGGCGCGCAGCTTGATCGGCATGAATCGACCGGCGGTGTAGACGAGATTGACAGGTCGGGGCGCCGGCTGAAACGCGTCAAGCACCGTCGTCAGCGTCCCCTCTTCGAGCGACGCCTTTACGTGATAGGAGAACGCCTGCGTGAGGCCGATGCCGGCTCTGGCGGCATCGCACGCCGCCTCGATATTGGTGACGACGAGCCGCGGCTGCGCCGTAACCTCAAAATCGGTGCCGTCGCGCACGAACTTCCACACATACGGCCCCAGAAACCCCTCATGGACGATGCGATCGTGCCTAGCGAGATCCTCGGGCGTCTTGGGCGTACCGCGGGCCTCGAGATAGGCGGGGCTGGCGCACACGATGCGACGGATGGTGCCGACCCGCAGCGCGATCAGTCTGCTGTCGGGGAGTTCGCCGGCCCTGAGCGCCACATCGACATGTTCGTCCGGCAGGCTGAGGACTCGGTCCCAGAGCAGCAGACGCACGTCGATCTCGGGATAGGTGCGCAGGAATTCGGCGAGGATCGGGATCAAATACAGGCGGCCGAGGGCGGCCGGAGCCGTAACGACCAGTTCGCCAATGGGGGATGCGACGCCGGCGCGGTCGGCTTCCGAAAGATCGCCGAGTATCCGCTTC
>DATFRA010000356.1:0-21302 GCA_035263705.1 Allostellaceae bacterium | reverse complement strand
TGAACTGCACATCGTCGATCATCAGCGCGTCGACCGACCGGAATTGCTCCTTGAAGGCGACCGTATCCTTGAACCGCAGCGCGCGTACGAATTGGTACATGAACTTCTCGGCGGACATGTAGATCACCTTCCGCCGCGGGTGCTGGGTACGGATGTGCCAGGCGATCGCATGCATCAGGTGTGTCTTGCCCAATCCTACACCGCCATAGAGGTAGAGCGGGTTGAACGGCACGCTCTGCGCTTCGCTGACGCAGCATTCCGCGACCCGCCGCGCCGCCGCGTGGGCGAACTCGTTTGGCTTGCCCACGATGAAATTGTCGAAAGTGAAGCGCGGATCAAGCGGCGCGCCGATCTCGGCGCGCTCCATCTCGATCTCGCCGACGCGGCCGTTCTTTTGCGCCGCCATGGGTGCCGGCGGCGGTTCCGGCTCGGCCCGGGCCTGGGCGCCGTTCGCGACCACGATCACGTCGACGCCCGCGACGGCGCTGTTCTCGCCGGTCCAGAGCACGCGGATGCGGCTCGCGTAGTGGGTCGCGACCCAGTCGCGCAGGAACTTCGTCGGCACGGCGATGCGGATTCGGCCGCTGCTGAATTCCGCGAGAGTCATGGACTTGAGCCAGCTTCGGTAAGCGGCGTCACCCACCTCGTCGCGCAAACGACCGCGAATGCGCGCCCATTGGCTCTGAATCTCGGGGGTAATACCCTTCATCTCCGCCATCAATTTCGCTCCCCGTGACGCCCTTCCGAGCGGAGTGGTACGCGGACGGCGGGCATCGGCGAAATGAAAATGCGGATCGTCTTCCCCAAAGCCTCGCCTCCACCCTCCAAGCGACGACAAAGCCTTCCCGCCGCGCCGAGAAATCGCTTTCCCGGCCCCCACTCCTCGCATCAGAACTCGTTAGATGCTCGGTTCCCGCGACTACTTCAGGTGTTGGTTATTTTGCAGCTACTAAACTGTTGTCAGCGAACACGAGAGCGGCTGATTTCGCATTGCTCAAAAATTTTTTCCCTCCGCACTCGCAGGTCGAGCACTTTAGCGAAGCGCTGCCGCGGAAGGCAACATGATCTTGCACCGGATGTGACGGATTTTTGTAAGCGTGATGTTTCTGCATCGTCCGCGACGCATGCACGCGCAACAAAAAACCGCGCTCGGGCGCGAGCGCGGTTTCGATCTCGGATGAGTATCGGGTCAGAGCGCGTTGATGCGCGCGGAAAGACGCGAGAGTTTGCGCGCCGCGGTATTCCGGTGCAGCACGCCCTTTGTCACGCCACGATGCAGCTCCGGCTGCGCCGCTGCGAAGGCGGCGCGTGCCGCTTCCTTGTCGCCGGCGGCGATCGCGGTCTCGACCTTCTTCACCGACGTGCGGATGCGCGAGAGGCGCATGTGGTTAATCTCGGTGCGTCGCACGGTCTGGCGCGCGCGCTTCTTTGCCGACTTGATGTTGGCCATGGCCCTCTTGCCCTTGGGAATTCGCTCGGATGCGTAAAAGAAGAGCGCGCTCTATAGCCAGATGGGCCGAGGCCGTCAAGCCCGCTGGAATCAGCGGTTCCTGAAGCGCGGCTTGCGCTTTTCCACGAAGGCGGCCATGCCTTCCTTTTGATCCTCGGTCGCGAACAGCGAGTGGAAAAGCCGCCGCTCGAAGTGGACGCCCTCGGCGAGCGTGGTCTCGAAGGCGCGGTTGACCGCCTCCTTGGCGGCAAGCACCGACGGCCGCGACATCTCCGCGATCTTGGTCGCGACTTTGACCGCTTCCTCGACGACCTGCTCGGCCGGTACCACGCGCGAGACCAGGCCGCTGCGCTCGGCCTCCGCCGCGTCCATCATGCGGCCGGTCAGCACCATGTCCATGGCCTTGGCCTTGCCCACGAAACGCGTCAAGCGCTGCGTCCCACCGGAGCCCGGGATCACGCCGAGCGTGATTTCGGGTTGGCCGAATCTCGCGGTATCCGCGGCGATGATGGTGTCGCACATCATGGCGACCTCGCAGCCGCCGCCCAGCGCGAAGCCCGCCACCGCTGCCACGATCGGCTTTCGGCAGGTGCTGATGCGCTCCCAGCCATCGGTGATGAAATCCTTGAGATAGACGTCGGTGAAGGAGCGGGTCGCCATCTCCTTGATGTCGGCGCCGGCGGCGAAAGCCTTGGCGCTGCCGGTAATCACCACCGCGCCGATGCCGTCATCCGCCTCGAAGGCGTTGAGCGCCGCGCCGAGCTCGCGGACCAGCGCGTCGCAAAGCGCATTCAGCGCCTGCGGCCGGTTGAGCGTGATCAGGCCCACGGGGCCGCGCGTCTCCACGAGGATGTTCGTATATGCCATGGGTTCTGTCCTATTTCGGCAGCAGGGTGAAGGTGACCCAGAGGTCGCCGTCGCGGCCGGCGAAGTCGAGATGCAGTCTCTCGGTCTCGCGCGTCCAAGATTCGCCTGACGCCTTCCAGCCGAGCTGCGGCAAGGTCGAGGCATAGAAGCTGCGCACCGCCGCCCTGGTCACCTTGCCGCGCGCGCTTGCTTCGATGATGCGGCCCTCGGGCTTGTCGAAGACGATATCGCTGCCCTTGACCGGCGCGAGCTCCCGCATCAGCGGCACGTCCTCGGTGCCCGGCACGAATTGCTGGGCGCGGGCGGGCGCGGCGCCGAGCACACCGGTGGTGACGAGTAGCGCGAGCGGAATCAGCAAGCGGCGGCGCATCGGCGAAGCCTAGCCCTCGGCCTCGTACGGCGCAACGCTGCGCGGCGGATCAGAAATCCCGGGCGCCGAACCGGGCGAAGTCGCCGGATATGCCGGGATCGATGCGCTTGGCGGCGAGCACGTCCGCATCGGCACCGGCCGCGTCGCCCTTGATGCGCTTCGCCTCGCCGCGGCCGTAGAGCGCGCTCGCGAGTTGCGGCGAGAGCTTGAGCGCGGCGTCGTAATCGGCGATCGCGAGGTCGAGCCGCCTCATCTTGAGGTAAGCGAGGCCGCGGCTATCGAGGGTCGCGGCGTTGCCCGGCTTGAGCTGGAGAGAGTGCGTGCAATCGGCGACGGCCTCCTGCAGGCGGCCCACGATGGCGCGGTCCCGGCAGCGGTTCCCGAGTGCGTCCGCGTCCGCCGGCCGGAGCCGAACCACCTGGTCCCAGTCGGAGACCGAGCGGTCGTACTGGCCGAGCGCGCGGTATGCATTGGCCCGCGTGGCATAGGCATCGGCATCGGTCGGGTTGAGCTTGATCGACTGGTCATAATCGGCGATGGCGCGCTCGTAATCGCCTTTGACCAGATAGGCATTGCCCCGGTTGTAGAAGGTCGGTGCCTGATCCGGCGCGAGCCTGATGGATTGGTTGAAATCCTCGATGGCATGGTCGTAGTCGCTCTTGCCATAGAAGGCGATACCCCGGTTCAGCGCTGCGTCGGCCGCGTCATCAGGGCTCTGCTTCAGGATTTGGCCGAAATCCTCGATGGCGTGGTCGTAATCCCCCTTGTCGCGGTAGGCGAGGCCGCGATCCCTGATCGCCGCCACGTTGCCGGGATCGAGCTCGATCGCCTTGCTGAAGTCGGCGATGGCGCGGTCGTAGAGCTTCTGGTTGCGATAGGCGATGGCGCGGTCGCGATAGGCGACGGCGTTCTTGGGGTCAAGCTTGATCGCCTGGGTGAAATCCTCGACGGCGCGGTCGTACTGACCCTTGCCGTAGTAGGCGAAGCCGCGGCTGAAGAGCGCGCCCGCGTTGCCGGCGTCGAGCTTGAGGGCGCGATCGAGGTCGTCGATGGCCCGGTCGTATTGGCGCATGTCGCTCAGCGTCTTGCCGCGGCTCACGAGGGCGTCGACGTTGTTCGCTTGCAGCTTGATCGCGCGGCTATAGTCGTCGATGGCGCGCTCGCGCTTGCCGCTGCGCTCGTAGGCGACGCCGCGGTTGTAGACCAGCGTCGCATTGTTGGCGTCGAGCGCGATTGCGCGGTCGTAGTCGGCGATGGCCGCGTCGTATTGGCCGAGCGCCGTGCGGGCGTTGCCCCGGCCCTCGAACGCGAAGGCGTCGGACCCGTCGAGCTTGATCGCCCGATCATAGTCTTGGGCCGCGCGGTCGTACTGACCCTTGCTGTAGTAGACGGAGCCGCGGCCGTCGTAGGCCGTGGGCTCGTTGGGATCGAGCTTGATCGCCTGGTCGTAGTCCTCGATGGCGTGGTCGTAATCGCCTTTGCGAAAGCGGGCGTTGGCGCGGTTGTTGAAGGCGAGCGCGCGGTCCCGCGCGGGAATGCCGGGCGCCTCGATGATGGCGGTGCAGCCGGCGATGCCGGTGTCGGGATTCGCGTTGCGGCAGCGTAGCCAGTTGTCGTCGCGGCCTTGAGCGAGCGCCGTGCCCGCGATGGCTGCCACCAGCACGCTGATTTCGATCAAGAACATCGCTCGCATCGAGCGCCCTCTCAGCGCTGCCGTTTCACGCAATAAAACGTCGAGCGGTTGCTCTGCACGATGCGACGGATGCCCCGCCCGCAATCGCAACCGGGACAAGGCTCGCCTTCCCGGCCATAGACCGCCCACTGGTGCTGAAAATATCCCAGCTCGCCCGAGGCTTGCACGTAATCGCGGAGCGACGAGCCGCCGGCGGCGATGGCGCGCTCGAGCACCTCGCGGATCGCCTGCACCAGGCGGCGGGCCCGCTCGAGCGTGACGGTGCGGGCCAGTCGCTTCGGCGATAGCCCTGCCTGGTAGAGCACTTCCGAGACATAGATGTTGCCGAGGCCTGCGACCACCTGCTGGTCGAGCAACGCCGCCTTCAGGGGCGTGCGCTTGCCCATGAGCGCCGCCGCCAGCACCTCGCCGGTGAAGGCTGGATCCAGTGGTTCGGGCCCAAGCTCGCGCAGCAATTCGTGCTTCGCCAGCGCCTGCGCGCGGACGTAGTCGAGCACGCCGAAGCGGCGTTGGTCGTTGAAGCGGATCCGCGTACCGTCGTCGAGTGTGAAGACCACGTGATCGTGGGGATCGGGCGGTGTCCGGTCCTCCGCATTGACGACGGTAAGGCGCCCCGACATCCCCAGGTGCATCAGCAGCACGCCGCCGTCGTCGAGATCGATCAGGATGTACTTCGCCCGACGCCGCACCGCCCCGATGCGGCGGCCCTCGACCTTCTTCCCGAGGCCCCGCGGGATCGGCCAGCGCAGATCGCCGCGGTGCAAATCCAGCCGGGCGATCCGCCGGCCGGCCATGCGCGCCGCGAGCCCGCGTACGACCGTCTCGACTTCGGGAAGCTCGGGCATCTCAGGGCCTTACGGGGTGGGCTCGGTGGCGTTGGGCGGAGCGAGGCGCTAATGTGCCGCCATGCCGACCCCCGAGACAAGCGGCGAGACGGACTTTGGCTTCGAGCGTGTACCGCTCGAGGAAAAGCCTCGGCTCGTGCGCCGCGTCTTCGACGCCGTGGCGTCCCGCTACGACCTCATGAACGACCTCATGAGCGGCGGCGTCCATCGGCTCTGGAAGTGGGAGATGATCCGCCGGCTCAACCCGCGCCCGGGCCAGCTATTGCTCGATGTCGCCGGCGGCACCGGCGACATCGCCGAGCGGTTCGTGTCGACCGCGGGCGCGGCCGCGATCGTCTGCGACGTCAACCGGGCGATGATCGAGACCGGCCGCGACCGCGCCATCGACCGCGGCCGGCTTGGCGAGATCCTCTGGCTCTGCGGCGACGCTGAGGCACTGCCGATCGCGAGCTGCAGCGTCGATGCCGTCACCATCGCCTTCGGGCTCCGGAACGTCACGCGCATGGAGGCAGCGCTCGCGGAGATGCGGCGCGTCCTCAAGCCCGGCGGCCGGTTCCTCTGCCTGGAGTTCAGCCCGGTGAGCACGCCGGTGCTCTCCCGGCTTTACGATCTCTATTCCTTCCATGTCCTGCCGCGCATCGGCGCCGTCGTGACCGGAGATGCCGCGGCCTATCAGTATCTCGTCGAGAGCATCCGTCGGTTCCCGGATCAGCAGGAGCTCGCCCGGCGCATGGAAGCCGCGGGCTTCGAGCAGGTGACGGTCCGGAGCCTCTCCGGTGGCATCGCAGGGTTGCATTCGGGCTGGCGGCTCTGAGCGAATGCTCCGGCTCCTGCGCGCCGGCCGCAACCTCGCCCGGCTCAGCCAGATCGCGCTGACGCTCGCGCGCCACGACGCGCTCGCGCCGCTCGAGGACGTGCCCGGGATGGCCTCCATCGTGGCGCTGGCGCGCCTCGCACGCCGGCGCTCGCCGGCGCCCGCGCGGCCGGGCGAGCGTCTCGCCGCCGCGCTCCAGGCCCTCGGCCCGAGCCTCATAAAGCTGGGGCAGGCGCTCTCCACCCGTGCCGATCTCGTGGGCGAAGAGATCGCGGGCGATCTTTCGGCGCTGCAGGACCGGCTGCCGCCCTTCCCGGGCGCCGAGGCGCGCGCCACCATCGCGGCGGAGCTTGGCTCGCCGGTGGAGGTGTTATTCCGGAGCTTCGACGACGCGCCGGTCGCCGCCGCCTCGATCGCTCAGGTGCACCTCGCGGTGACCTCCGAAGGGACACCGGTCGCGGTCAAGGTGCTGCGTCCCGGAATCAGACGCGCCTTCGCGCGCGACCTCGACCTCTTCCTCTGGATCGCGGCCCTGGTGGAGCGCACCCAGCCGTCGCTACGCCGCCTCAAGCCGACGGCGGTGGTGAAAACCTTCTCCGAGACCGTGCGGCTCGAGATGGATCTGCGCTTCGAGGCTGCGGCGGCTTCGGAGCTCCGGCAGAACCTGGCGGGCGATCCGGATTTCCGTGTGCCCGAGGTCGACTGGCGCCGCACCGGCCGGCAGGTGATGACCACCGAGCGTGCCTCCGGCATCCCGATCGACGAGCGCGAGCGCCTGATCGCGGCGGGCCACGAGCCGCGCGCGATCATGGAGAAGGCGGCCAGCGCATTCTTCAAGCAGGTCTTCCGCGATGGTTTCTTCCATGCCGATTTGCATCCCGGCAATCTCTTCATCGCCGAGGACGGCGCCATCGTGGCCGTCGATTTCGGCATCATGGGCCGGATCGATCGCGGGACCCGGTTCTACCTCGCCGACATGCTGCTGGGCTTCCTGACCGGCGACTACCGGCGGGTGGCAGAGGTGCATTTCGACGCAGGCTACGTGCCGCCGCGGCAGTCGCTGGAGGCCTTCGCGCAGGCCTGCCGTTCCATCGGCGAGCCTATCCTGGGCCGGCCCCTGCACGAGATCTCCCTGGCGAAGCTGCTGGCGCAGCTCTTCGAGGTCACCGAGCAGTTCGAGATGGAGACTCAGCCGCAGCTGCTGCTCCTGCAAAAAACCATGCTGGTGGCCGAAGGCGTCGGACGGCGTCTCGATCCCACCGTCAACATGTGGGCGCTCGCGCGCCCGTTGATCGAGGAATGGATGCGCGAGAACCGAGGCCTCGAGGCGCGCATCGTCGATGCCACCACGGGAACGGCGGAGTTCCTGGAGCGGCTGCCGTCGCTGGTGCGCAACCTCGAGGGCGCGGTCTCGCTGTTGACGGAGCAAGGCCTGGCGCTGGACGACGAAGCCATCGGAGCGCTTCGCGAGCGGCGCGAGGCTGCGTTCCTGATGTCGCTACCGATGTGGCTGATCGCGCTGGCCTTGCTGGCGATAGCGGCGGCGTTATGGTAGGGGTGGCTCTCCCAGCCCTGGACCGGAGGCCCCGGTGACGCTCCAAAACCGGCGCATTCTGCTCATCATCTCCGGCGGCATCGCCGCGTATAAGAGCCTCGACCTGATCCGCCGCCTGCGCGAGCGTGGCGCGGTGGTGCGCTGCATCCTGACTGCGGGCGCCCAGCAATTCATCACGCCGCTCGCGGCGGGGTCGCTCTCCGGAAATCCGGTCCACACGGACCTTTTCTCGCTCACGCAAGAGAGCGAGATGGGGCATCTGCGTCTGGCGCAGGAGTCCGATCTTGTGGTGGTGGCGCCGGCGACCGCCGATCTGATCGCCAAGATGGCTGGCGGCATCGCCGACGATCTCGCCGCCACGACGCTGCTTGCGACCGACAAGCCCGTGCTGGTGGCACCCGCCATGAATTGGCGCATGTGGCGGCACGCGGCGACGCAAGCCAATATGACGGTTCTGCGTGAGCGCGGCGTCCAACAGATTGGCCCTAATGCCGGTTCGCTCGCCGAAGGCGAGACGGGCTTGGGTCGCATGGCGGAGCCGCTGGAGATCGCTGGCGCCCTCGAGGCCTTCTTCCTCGCAAGCGCCCGGCTCAAGGGCCGCCGCGCGCTGGTGACCAGCGGTCCCACCCACGAGCCCATCGATCCCGTGCGCTATATCGCCAATCATTCCTCGGGCAAGCAGGGCCATGCGATTGCGGCTGCGCTGGCGCGCCAGGGCGCCGAGACCGTGCTGGTGGCGGGCCCAACCCGGGAGCCCGATCCGCCGGGCGTGCGCGTCGTCCACGTCGTGACGGCTCGCGACATGCTCACGGCCTGCGAGGCGAGTTTGCCCGCGGACATCGCGGTCTGCGCGGCGGCGGTCGCGGACTGGCGCGTCGAGACGGCGCCGCAGAAGCTCAAGAAGCAGAAGGGCGCGCCGCCCGCGCTCACGCTGGTCGAGAACCCCGACATCCTCGCGACCCTCTCCCGCGCCGGCAACCGGCGGCCACGCCTCGTGGTGGGTTTCGCCGCGGAGACCGAGAAGCTGATCGAGAACGCCAAGGCGAAGCGCCAGAAGAAGGGCTGCGACTGGATCCTCGCCAATGATGTCTCGGCTTCCGCGGGCACGTTCGGTGGCGAGACCAACACGGTGCATCTGGTGGATGCCACTGGTGTCGAGCACTGGCCGCCGCTCAGTAAGCGTGACCTCGCCGACCGCCTGGCGCTCCGCATTGGCGATTTCTTCTCCGCCAAGAAAGCCGCGGAATGACCGCGCCACGCCCGGAGGTGCCGGTCGCGGTGACGGTGCTTAGAAACGGCGAAGGCATCC
Source organism: Allostellaceae bacterium (assembly GCA_035263705.1). Classification (GTDB taxonomy): domain Bacteria; phylum Pseudomonadota; class Alphaproteobacteria; order ATCC43930; family CGMCC-115725; genus DASZHJ01. Next base: position 12,399 of record DATFRA010000356.1, on the reverse strand, counting down.
CCTTACCGGGTTATGCGAGCGCCGGCGCCGCCGGCATGGATCTGGTTGCCGCTCTGGAAGAGCCACTGACCCTCAGCCCCGGTGCGCGCGCGGCGGTGCCGACGGGCATCGCGCTGGCGCTGCCCGAGGGCTACGAGGCGCAGATCCGGCCCCGCTCGGGCCTCGCGCTGAAGCATGGCCTCACCGTGCTCAACAGCCCCGGCACCGTCGATGCCGACTACCGTGGTGAGATCCGGGTCATTCTGGCCAATCTCGGAACCGAGCCGGTAACGCTCGCACGCGGCGAGCGGGTGGCTCAGCTCGTGCTGGCGCCGGTTTCCCGCATCGCCTGGGCGCCGGTCGAGGCGCTGCCGGTGAGCAACCGCGGCGCGCGCGGCTTCGGCTCCACGGGCCGCTGATCCCCGTGCTGAGGCTCAGCAAGAAACTCCTGTTCGCGATCGAAGCCGTGCTGGACATCGCCTACAACGCCGGTGCGCTGCCGGTGCAATCGACGGAGATCACGGGTCGCCAAGGCATCCCGCGCCGCTACCTAGAGCCGGTGTTGCAGCAGCTCGTGCGCGCGGGGATCCTGACGGGCGTGCGGGGCCCGCGCGGCGGCTATCGCCTCGCGCGCGAGCGGCGGCGCATCACCGTGGGCGAGATCGTGCGCGTGGTTCAGGCGCTGGAGCGCAGCGAGGACGCGGTCGCGAAGAATTCCGGTCCCGAGCTCGGGGTCAAGGTGGTGCGGCCGCTCTGGCAGGAGCTCCGCGACGAGGTGATGGCGCGGCTCGACACCGTTACGATCGAGGACCTGTGCCTGCGCGCTCACAAGGCCGGCATCGCCGGGGAGTTCGGCGCCAAGCTCGATTTCACGATCTGACGGCATCAACCGAGGATACCATCATGGCTCAAGCAAAATCGCCCAGGCTGGACCCGGCGGCGCCGGCCGAGTTCCGCGGCCATGTCTATGAGAGCATCGTCGAGACCATCGGTGCGACACCGCTGGTGCGCCTGAAGCGCATCGCCGCGGCGCACGGGGTAAAGGCGAGCCTCCTCGGCAAGTGCGAATTCTTCAATCCGCTGGACAGCGTCAAGGACCGTATCGGCGTCGCGATGGTCGAGGCGGCGGAGCGCGCGGGCCGCATTCGCGAAGGCACGGTGCTGGTGGAGCCGACCTCGGGAAACACCGGCATCGCGCTCGCCTTCGTCTGCGCCGCCAAGGGCTATCGCCTGATCCTGACCATGCCCGACAGCATGTCGGTGGAGCGGCGCAAGATGCTGAAATTCCTGGGCGCGGAGCTCGAGCTCACGCCGGCGGCGCAGGGCATGAAGGGTGCCATCGCGCGCGCCGAAGAGCTGGTGCGCTCGCTCCCCGATGCCTTCATCCCGCAGCAGTTTCAGAACCCCGCAAATCCCGAGATCCATCGCCGCACCACCGCCGAGGAGATCTGGAAGGACACCGGCGGCACCGTCGACGTCGTCGTGAGCGGCGTCGGCACCGGTGGCACGTTGACGGGCGTGGGCTCGGTCTTGAAGGCGCGCAAGCCCTCGGTGCGCATGATCGCGGTCGAACCCGAGGACAGCGCCGTTCTCTCGGGCGGTCCGCCGGGTCCGCACAAGATTCAGGGCATCGGCGCCGGTTTCATTCCGGCGATCCTCGACACCAAGCTCATCGACGAGATCATCCGTATCGGCAACGACACCGCCATCAGGACCTCACGCGAGGTGGCGAAGCTCGAGGGCGTGCCGGTGGGGATCTCCGCCGGTGCTGCGCTCGCCGCCGCGATCGAGGTCGGCCAGCGCCCGGAGATGACGGGCAAGTGCGTGGTCGTCGTGCTCCCCGATTTCGCGGAGCGGTACCTGTCGACGGGGTTGTTCGACGGATTTTAGATCGTGCGTCCTTCGACTCGCTCGCTCCGCTCGCGGCTCAGGATGAGGAAGCTTTCTTTGTGCAAACTCAATTCACCCTCATCCTGAGCCACGGCCCGGAGGGCCGTGAGTCGAAGGACGCACGATCTCTCACTAAATGAGGACCATGGACTTCACCGAGGCACAGTTCCAACGCTATGCGCGGCACCTGATCCTCGACGAGGTGGGCGAGGAGGGGCAGGCGAAGCTGATGGCGGCGCGCGTGCTGGTAGTGGGCGCGGGCGGACTCGGTTCGCCGCTGCTGCTCTATCTCGGCGCCGCCGGCGTGGGCACCCTCGGCGTCGTCGACGACGACACGGTCGACCTCTCGAACCTGCAGCGCCAGATCGTGCATCCGACGCCGCGCATTGGGGCGCCCAAGGTGGAGAGCGCACGCGAGACCCTGGGCGCGCTCAATCCGGAAGTCCGAGTCGAGACCCACGACGTCCGTCTCGATCAATCGAACGTAGACGCGCTTGTCGGCGCCTACGACCTCGTCGCCGACGGCAGCGACAACTTCTCGACGCGCTATCTGCTGAACGACGCCTGCTTCAGGCTCGGCCGGCCGCTGGTGGCGGCGTCGCTCGCGCCCTTCGACGGCCAGCTCTCCAGCTTCAAGGCGCATCTAGGGCCGCCCCACCCGTGTTATCGCTGCCTCTTCCGCGAGGCGCCGCCGCCGGATTTGATCCCGCGCTGCGAGACCGCGGGCATCCTGGGCGCGGTCGCGGGCGTCATGGGGACGCTCCAGGCGACCGAGGTCTTGAAGGAACTGCTCGGCATCGGCGAGTCCCTGAGCGGCACGCTGCTGCTCTATGACGCGCTAGGCACGCGGTTCCAGCGCGTGCGCATTCCCCGCGATCCCCACTGCCCGACCTGTGGCCGTCGGGACAATCGCAGCGTAGCGGACTGACGGCTACGCTATGGGCGAGACCTATGCCACGCCCTCGATCACGCGGTCGGGCGGGCGGTGGCCGTCGATGAAGGTCTTTATGTTGATCAGGACCTTCTCGCCCATGTCGATGCGGGCCTCGAGCGTCGCCGAGCTCATGTGCGGCAGCAGCACCACATTCTCGAGCTTGAGGAGCTTGGGCGAAATCGCGGGCTCGCGCTCGTAGACGTCGAGGCCGGCGCCGGCGATCTCGCGCGCCATCAGCATGCGCGTCAGCGCCTCCTCGTCGATCACCTCGCCGCGGGACGTGTTCACGAGCACGCATTGCGGGCGAAGCAACTTGAGCCTGCGCGCCGAGAGCAGATGGTAAGTGGCCGGCGTGTGCGGACAGTTGACGGAGATCACGTCCATGCGCGCCAGCATCTGATCGAGGCTCTCCCAGTAGGTGGCCTCGAGCTCCTGCGCGATTGCATCCGGCACGCGGCGGCGGTTGTGATAGTGGATCGAGAGACCGAAGCCTCGGGCGCGCTTGGCGACGGCCTGGCCGATCCGCCCCATGCCGACGATGCCGAGCCGTTTGCCGCCGAGGCGCTGGCCCAGCATCAAGGTCGGGCCCCATCCCTGCCACTTGCCGCGGCGCACGAGCCGCTCGCCCTCGACGAGGCGCCGCGTCGTCGCGAGGATCAGCGCCATGGTCATGTCCGCGGTGTCCTCGGTAAGGACCCCGGGTGTGTTGGTGACGACGATGCCCTTTGCGCGGGCTGCCGCGAGGTCGATGTGGTCCGTGCCCGTGCCGAAGGACGCGATCAGCTTGAGGCGTGAATCCGCCGCCGCGATCAGCTCGGCGTCGATGCGATCGGTGACCGTCGGCACCAGCACGTCCGCTTGGTGCACGGCGGCCATGAGCTCCTCGCGCATCATGGGATGGTCGTCGGCGCTGAGGCGCGCGTCGAACAGCTCCATCATCCGCGTCTCCACGACGTCCGGCAGCTTGCGCGTGACGATGACGACCGGCTTTCGAGGCGGCATGGGCCCGACGTTCCTTCTCCCGAGCCCAAGGCCATAGAGCAGGCTGTCAGCCGTGTCCAGGGCAGGCCGACATGTCTTCATGCCGCGGCAGCGGCGCTGATGATCGTCCGCCACCTTGACCCCGGACTCCCCGGCGGTTAGAGCATGGATCCGTGCCGGGCCCGCGTTTTCCGCTCCTCATTTCCGGATGGCTGCTGGCGCTTGCGTTGATCACGGGCGCCGCCGCTGCCGACACCGTCGTCGCCGTGCAGCGCTACGTGACGCTGCGCGCGGCCGAGGTGAACCTCCGGGCCGGCCCCGGCGAGCAATATCCGATCCAGTGGGTCTATCGACGCAAGGGGTTGCCGGTGCAGGTGATCGGCAAGTCGGATGTCTGGCGCAAGATTCGGGACTGGCAGGGCACCGAGGGTTGGGTGCATGAGCGGATGCTCACAGGAAGCCGCGGCGTCATCGTGCGGGGCACGGTGCGCCCGCTGCACAGCGATCCCGATCCCGCCTCCGACATCGTGGCGCGCGCCGAGCCCGGCGTGATCGCGAAGCTCCTGGAATGCCGGGGTGCCTGGTGCCGCGTCGAGACCGCCGACATCAAGGGCTGGCTCGGCCGCAACGAGGTCTGGGGCGTCGATCCCGACGAGGAAGTGCGATAGAGCCGGTAATGCCTGAAGGCGAAAATTTGAACCGCCAACACGCCAAGTTCGCCAAGAAGCCTGAGCCTCTCTTTCCCGGGCATGACGATCTAGCTAAGGATTGCTCGAAGTCACTCCAAGTCCAAGGCAAGCGCCTGCCGCACCGGCTCGGGCATCACGGCCATGTGACCGTAGTTCTCGTGATCGATCCCGACGCCCACCTGCGTGCCTGCCGCGCGGAATCTTTCCTTCTGCGCCGCCGTCAGCGGAAATTTGATGAACTGGACGGAGGACGCCTTGCCTTCGGGGCTGGTGTTCTCGCGGGTGGGGTCGGCGAGGCCGCGGACGGTATCGCCGGCAACGGCGAGGAACATCTTGTGTTCGATGCCGCCGAGCCGGGAGAGCGCAGCGTGGCGACGCTCGGCGTCCGCGATCTCGATCATCACGGTGGCGCTGAGCTCGCTGCCGTTCGGGATCATGGGATTGTAGGCCGCGAGCTCGTCCAAGATCTGCCCGTCGCCGCCGCGCTCGATGTGCAGCATTTCCTGCACCTGCAGCCACATGGTCTCCCAGCACTCGAAATAGAAGGCGACGAAGGGGCCGACCTCGACGCGGCGATTTCGCTTGAGCTCGCCGATGCGGCGGCGATGCTCGCGGCGCTCAGCGGCATAGCGCTCGGGCGGGAGAATATCGGCGCGCGTGATCTCACGCTTCGCCATCACGACGTTCCCGGGGAGAGGCCATAGGCCCGGGCCATCAGCTCGATCGGGTGGAAGGCCTCGGTGGGCACTCTCGTCTCGCCATCGAGCGCTTCCATGCCCTGGACGATGTGCATGCCCGCGAGCGGGCATTCCGACGCGAGAAACGCCTTCGCGCTCTTTGCAGCCTGCTTCGCCACGGGCTTTCCCACCTTGAGCGCGGTCTCGAAATTCTCCTTCATGGCGCCCCATGAGCCGCCGTGGCCCGAGCAGCGCTCGATGACGGCGACGTCGGTATCCGGCAGGAGGCGCAGCATCTCCGCGGCCTTGGCGCCCATGTTCTGGGCGCGGGCATGGCAAGCGAGGTGCACGGTGACGCCGCCGGGCAGCGCCTTCAGCCCCGGCGCCAGCCCCTCCTTCTTCGCGATGGCGACCACGTACTCGCTGACGTCGAAGGTCGCATCGGCCAATCGATTGATGCTCTCGTCCTTCGGCAGGATCAGCGGCCACTCGAATTTGAGCATGAGCGCGCAGGAGGGGACGAGGGCGACGACGTCATAGCCGCGCTCGATATAGGTGCCGAGTTCGCCCGCGAGCTTGCGCGCGCCGGCCGCCACGGCGGCGAGATCGCCTTGCTCGAGCTTCGGCATGCCGCAGCAGCCGGGATAGGCGACCTCGGTCTCGACGCCGTTGTGCGCGAGCACGGCACGCGCCGCGTCGCCGATCCCCGGGCTGTTGTAGTTCGCGAAGCACGTGGCGTAGAGCACGGCCTTGCGGCCGAAGCCGGGCGCCGTCCGGTTGACGGCGGGCGCGCTATCCTTGGCGCGCATCACGAAGGTCTTGCCGTGGAACCTCGGCAAAGCCGCGCGGCGGTCGAGGCCCGCCACGGACTCGAGCGCGGGACGCGTCAGCGCGTTCCCCGTCTTGCTCGCCCAGTTCGCGAGCGGCGCCATTTTTCCCGCGAGGTTGCCGGTACGGTCGGTTTCCGCCAGCTGGCGGCGTGCCCACGTGACCTTCCCGGCCTTCAGCTCCGCCGCTCGATAGCGCAGCATCAGATGCGGAAAATCGACATTGAACTCGTGCGGCGGCACGTAGGGACACTTGGTCATGAAGCACAGGTCGCAGAGCGTGCAGGCATCCGCGACCTTCGCGTAGTCCTTGCGATCGACGGCGTCGAGGTCCTCACTCGGCGCTGAATCGATCAGCTCGAAGAGCCGCGGAAAGCTGTCGCAGAGATTGAAGCAGCGCCGGCAGCCGTGGCAGATCTCGAACACCCGGTGCATCTCTGCCTCGATCTTCGCGAGGTCGGCGAAGTCCGGGTCCTCCCAGTCGATGGGATGGCGGATCGGCGCATCTAGGCTGCCTTCGCGCATGGGATTCTCGCTCTCAGGAGCGCGAAGGGCGCCTCGCTCTCGAGGCGCCCCCGCGATCTCCAAGGCTCAGAGCATCAGAGCGCGTCGAGCGCCTTCTGGAAGCGGCCGGCGTGGGACTTCTCGGCCTTGGCGAGCGTCTCGAACCAGTCGGCGATCTCGTCGAAGCCTTCTTGGCGCGCGGTGCGGGCCATGCCCGGGTACATGTCGGTGTACTCGTGGGTCTCGCCGGCGATCGCGGCCTTGAGGTTGTCGCCGGTACCGCCGATCGGCTTGCCGGTGGCGGGGTCGCCGGTCTCCTCGAGGAACTCGAGATGGCCGTGCGCGTGGCCGGTCTCGCCCTCGGCGGTGGAGCGGAACACGGCCGCGACGTCGTTGTAGCCCTCGACGTCCGCCTTCTGCGCGAAATAGAGATAGCGGCGGTTGGCCTGGCTCTCGCCGGCGAACGCGGCCTTCAGGTTTGCCTCGGTCTTCGTGCCTTTCAGCGACGGCATTGGCGCCTCCTCGATGATGGATGGGTCCGGAGCGAAAGGAATCCAGGATGGGCGTTATGGACCGCTGCCCGCACTCCTGTCAATAGATTGGAATAGTTCTAATATTGTGACGACGCCGAAACCGTGGCGCGCGGGTCAGCGCGACCGTTCGGGGTTCACGCGGATGATGACGTCAACGCGCCGGATCTGCGTACCGGCGGGCGGCGCCGGCAGCTCCGCCACACCCAGGCGCTCGCCGGGGATGTCCTGCAGGCGGCCGCAGTCCTCGTGGAAGAAGTGATGATGATCGCTGACGTTCGTGTCGAAGTACGAGCGGCCGGGGTCCACCACGACCTCGCGCAAGAGTCCCGCACCGATGAACTGATGGAGCGTGTTGTAGACCGTGGCGAGCGACACGCGAACCGAGGCCGCCTGCGCCTCGCCGTGCAGTTGCTCGGCGGTGACGTGACGATCGCCCTTCTCGAACAGCAGGCGCGCGAGCGCGAGGCGCTGCCGTGTGGGTCGCAACTTCGCCGTGCGCAACAGCTCGAGTGCGTTAGCGTAAGGACGGGGTGCGGCGGATGCTGTCATGCGAGGAATGGATGATAGAGGATGGGAGTGTATCCCAAATGGGGTGGACGCGGCAAATGGGCGCCGGCAACGCCGCGACTAGTCGCCGGTCAGCAGCCGCGCGACCAACTCCTTCACCGTCGGGATGAAGCCGTTGCTGTAGAAGGGGTCGCCGGCGAAGCGGTAGGCGTTGTGGCCCGCGAACATCAGCTGGAACTCGACGTCGTCGGAATGGCTGATCGCCTGCAGCGTCTTCTGGATGCAGAAGCTGCGGGGGTCCGCCTTCTTGCCCGTGGTGCCTGCCTCGTTCTGGGCCCAGTTGGAGAACTGGCAGGCGGAGAGGCAGCCCATGCAGTTGATCTGGTCGGTGCGGATCTCCAGCGCTTTCTCGGGCGTCACGAAGACCAGCGTGGAGTCTGGCGTGCGCAATGCCTCGGTGAAGCCTTGGGCGATCCAGCCCTGAGCACGGTCGCGGTCGTGCGGCGTCAAGTAGACGAGCCGTCCGCGCGCGCCCACCTGCTGCGGCGCCAGGTGATCGCCCACGGGCTCGACCGTGTAGGCGACCTGGCGCTCGTTGCGGGCGCCGAGCTCGTTCAGGAACGCATTCCGCACGGCCGATGAATAGAATCCGGTTGGGCTGAACCGGTTCAGGTAGACGTCGCCCTCCTTGAGGGTCAGCAGCTTCTGCTTCCACTTGTCGGAGATCGGGCTCTCCTTCGTGAGGAGCGGCCGCGTGCCGAACTGGAATGCGGTCGGGCCGAGCTCGGGATTGTCGATCCAATCCTCCCACTCGCGGAGACACCAGACGCCGCCCGCCATGAAGATGGGCGTCTCCTGGAGGCCGTACTCGCGCATGAGCTGGCGTAGCTCGAGGACTCGCGGGAAGGGCGCGCCGGGCTTCTCGGGATCCTCGACATTGGAGAGTCCGTTGTGTCCGCCGGCGAGCCAGGGGTCCTCGTAGACCACGCCGCCGAGCCAGTCGCGGAACTTGTGGTAAGCGCGCTTCCAGAGCGCACGGAAGGCGCGCGCCGAAGACACGATCGGGTAATAGTGCACGCCGTACTTCGCGCAGATCTCCGCGATCCGGTAAGGCATGCCGGCGCCGCAAGTGACGCCGTTGATGAGTCCGCGCGCGCCCTCCAGCACGCCGTGCAGGATGCGCTCCGCCGCCGCCATCTCCCAGAGCACGTTCATGTGGAGGCGACCCTGGCCGTTCGCGCGCTCGTAGGCGACCTTCGCCTGATGGATCCCGCCCGCGATCGCGTAGCGGATCAGCTCCTCGTGGCGCTCGCGGCGCGTCCTGCCGTAATAGAGCTGCGTCTTCCGCCGGCCCTCCTCGTCGAGGCTGTCGGCATTGACGCCCGAGAAAGTGCCGACCCCGCCCGAGGCCGCCCAGGCGCCCGAGCTCTCGCCGTTCGAGACCGAGATGCCCTTGCCGCCTTCCACCAGAGGCAGCACCTCGCGCCCGGAAATCACTAGAGATTTCAACGCCCTCACAGTACTCCCCACGCGTTCAGCCCGGTCCGGCCGGTTCGCCCGGCCTGGCGTCATGCCGCATATGTATTGATTGCCACCGCAATAATCAAAGGGCTGCCGTTCGCGCGACCGGCTCGATCAGGTCCGGCCGGTCGGTGAACACGGCGGCGACACCCCATTTGAACAGATCCGCCGCGCGGGCGGTATCGTTGACGGTATAGGCGAAGAGCGGCAGCCCCGCGTGCGAGACCGAAGCGACGGTCGTCGCATCGAGGCGATCCTGATCGGCGTGGAGCGCCGTGCAGCCGAGGCGGTCGATCTCCTGTTCCCAGCCGTCACGGACACGACCGACCAGCAGCGCGCGCGCGATTCCCGGCGCTACGTCGTGCGCCCGCTCGAGTGCCTCGACCTCGAAGCTCGACACCATCGGCGGCGGCAGATGGTCGGGCCAAAGCTTGAGGAGCAGGCGGACGGTTGCCTCGGCAGTCGTGGCTTCGGCGCCTGGCGATGGCTTGATCTCGACGACGGCGCCGAGGCCGAGCTTGCCGAGGAGTGCCACGATTTCTTCGAGCGTGGGCACGCGCTCACCGTGAAAGCGGGGCTGGAACCACGTGCCCGCATCGAGCGCCCGGAGCTCCGCGAGGGTGAGCGATGCGACCCTGCCGCGACCGCTGGTCGTGCGGTTGACCGTGTCATCGTGGATGACCACTGGCACGCCGTCGGCCGAGAGGTGCACGTCGAACTCGACCCAACGCACGCCGAGCTCCGCCGCCTTGCAAAAGGACGCGACGGTGTTCTCCGGCGCCAAGCCGCAGGCACCGCGATGCCCGATCACCCGCGGCAGCGCGTGACCGGGTCTTGATTTACGGGCGGCGGACGCGGTCACCGCCCACTAAGACGCCGCGTGCTCCTTGCCGTCGCGCTCGCGGTGGCGCTCCCGCCGCTCGGCCTCGAGCTTCGCGGAGATGTCCTCGCCGGTCGCCTGATCGACCTGCTTCATGCTGAGCTTCACCTTGCCGCGATCGTCGAAGCCCAGGACCTTGACCTTCACCTGGTCACCGACCTTGACGATGTCGGCGGTCTTGCCGACGCGATAGGGCGCGAGCTCGCTGATGTGGACCAGACCGTCGCGGGCGCCCAGGAAATTCACGAAGGCGCCGAAGTCCATGATCTTCACGACCTTGCCGGAGTAGATCACGCCGACCTCGGGCTCCGCGACGATGCCGCGGATCCAGTCGATCGCTGCCTGCGAGGCGGAGGCGTCCACGGCCGCCACCTTGATGGTGCCGTCGTCCTCGATGTCGATCTTGGCGCCGGTCACCTCGCAGATCTCGCGGATCACCTTGCCGCCGGAGCCGATGACTTCGCGGATCTTGTCCTTTGGGATGTGGATCGTGGTGATCCGGGGCGCGTTGCCGGAAACGGCCTCGCGAGCGGCGGCGAGCGCCTTCGCCATCTCGCCGAGGATGTGCATCCGGCCGTCTTTCGCCTGTCCGAGCGCGGTCCGCATGATCTCCTCGGTGATCGAGGTGATCTTGATGTCCATCTGCAAGGCCGTGACGCCCTGCTCGGTGCCGGCCACCTTGAAGTCCATGTCGCCCAGATGATCCTCGTCGCCGAGGATGTCGGAGAGCACGGCGAAGCGCGCGCCCTCCTTGATCAAGCCCATGGCGATGCCGGCGACCGGCTTCGCGAGCGGCACGCCCGCGTCCATCAGCGAGAGCGAGGCGCCGCAGACGCTCGCCATCGACGAGGAGCCGTTCGATTCCGTGATCTCGGAGACGACGCGGATCGTGTAGGGGAAGCTCTCCTTGGCGGGCAGCAGCGGATGCACGGCGCGCCATGCAAGCTTACCGTGGCCGATCTCGCGGCGGCCGGGCGAGCCCATGCGACCCGCCTCGCCCGTGGAGTAAGGTGGAAAATTGTAATGCAGCATGAAATGCGCGCGGTACTCTCCCTCGAGCGCATCGATGATCTGCTCGTCTTGGCCGGTGCCCAGTGTGGTCACCACGACGGCCTGGGTCTCGCCTCGGGTAAAGAGCGCCGAGCCATGGGCGCGCGGCAGCACGCTCACCTCGCAGGAGATCGGCCGCACGGTTTTGGTGTCGCGGCCGTCGATGCGCTGGCCCCGCTCCAGTATCGCGCCGCGTACGATGTCCTTCTCGAGGTCCTTGATCAGCTTGAGCGCGGTGGTGCGCTGCGGCTCCTCGGGGAAGAGCTCCTCCACCTTGGCCTTGGCGGCGTCGAGCCGGTCCTGGCGCGCTTGCTTCTGCACCTCGGCATAGGCCGTGGCGAGATCGCCGGAGATGGCGTCCTTTAGCTTCGCCTCGATCGCCTCCGCCTCGGGCGAGGCGGTCTCGAGGTTCCATGGCTCCTTGGCGCAGGCCTCGGCGAGCTCGATGATCGCCTGGATCACCGGCTGGAATTGCTGGTGGCCGAACATGACGGCACCCAGCATCACGTCCTCCGAGAGCTCCTTCGCCTCGGACTCCACCATCAGCACCCCTTCCTGCGTGCCCGCGGCCACGAGGTCGAGCTGGCTCGTCGGCATCTCGTCGAGCTTGGGATTGAGCACGTACTGGCCGTCTATATAGCCGACGCGCGCGCCGCCGATGGGCCCCAGGAACGGGATGCCGGAGAGGGTCAACGCGGCGGAGGCGCCGACCAGTGCCACGATGTCGGGATCGTTCTCCAGATCGTGGCTCAGCACCGTGCAGATGACCTGTGTCTCGTTGCGGAACCCCGGGGCGAACAGCGGCCGGATCGGCCGGTCGATGAGCCGCGAGGTCAGGGTCTCCTTCTCGGACGGCCGGCCCTCGCGCTTGAAGAAGCCACCGGGGATCTTGCCGGCAGCAAAGGTCTTTTCCTGGTAGTTGACGGTGAGCGGGAAGAAATCCTGCCCGGGCTTCACCTGCCGATTGGCGACCGCGGTGCAGAGCACCGTGGTCTCGCCGTAGGTCGCCATCACGGCGCCGTCTGCTTGGCGCGCGACCTTTCCGGTCTCAAGTACGAGGCGGCGGCCGCCCCATGTCAGTTCCTTGCGGAATGTCTGGAACATCTCTCTCTTCCTTCTTTCAGAAACGGGTGAGGGTGCGGGGCGACCGCGCGGACGGCGCCAAGTGCCGAATCCGCGGTCGCGCTAGCCGCGCCCGGTATCTCGGTTGAACAGTGGATGCCCGCGCCCGGTGGTAGCAGGGCCCGCGCGAGCGAGGGGGCGCCGCTAGATCGCGGCATCGTCAGCGCCGCAACCCCAAGCGGTCGATCAGGGCCTCGTAGCGGGCGGGATCGGTGCGCTTCAGGTAGTCGAGCTGGCTGCGCCGCTGGCCCACCATCACGAGCAAACCGCGCCGCGAGTGGAAATCCTTGCTGTGCGTGGCCAGG
>DATFRA010000355.1:0-6996 GCA_035263705.1 Allostellaceae bacterium | reverse complement strand
GGCGTTGGAAGACATGCAACGGCGCATCGCGGGACTCGACGGGTTCCTGGTCCAGCAAATGGAACGGGGCGACGCCGAGTTGATCCTCGGCGTGACGGTGGATTCGCAGTTCGGGCCGCAGATCGTGCTCGGCGCCGGTGGCATCTTCGTCGAACTACTAAAGGATGTTGCCAGTGCGCCAGCCCCGGTGGCGGCCGAGACCGTCCGCGATATTCTCGGCGGGCTCAAAGTATCCGCCCTCTTGCGAGGGCTGCGCGGCCGGGCGCCGCTGGATATCGATGCCGTGGTCGACGCGGTCGTCCGCCTCGGCTGGCTCGCGCACGATCTGCGCGGTCGCCTCAAAGAGCTGGATATCAACCCGCTGATCGTCCGGCGCGCGGGCGAGGGCTGCGTCATCGTCGATGCCCGGGCGTTGCTGGAGTGAAGGAGGGAAGAACCATGTCCGCCGTCGCATCCGTGGTGACCGTGGAGGAGCAGGGCCCGGTTTCGCTCATCCGCATCAATCGGCCCGACAAGCTCAACGCCATCAGCAGTGCGGTGGCGGTCGAGCTACAGAAAGCCTTCCAGGCCTTCGATCGCTCCGAGCAGCGCGTCGCCGTGTTGTCGTCGGCCGGCACCCGTGCCTTCACGGTCGGCGCCGACGTGAACGATCTGCCGGAGCTGTGGCGCTGCATTCCGAACGTGGGTTTCAAGACCGGGAAGCCCATCATCGCCGCGACCAGCGGTTGGTGCGTCGGCGGTGGAGTCGTCATGGTCATGATGTGCGACTTGATGGTGTCGACCGAGGATACGCAGTTCTATTACCCCGAGGCGAAGCTGGGCTTGACCGGCGGCATGATCAGCTCGCTCGTGAAGCGCATGCCGCACAAGCTCGCCATGGAGGTGATGCTGCTGGGGAACAAGATCCCGGCGCGGCGTGCCTATGAGGTGGGCTTCGTCAACCGCGTGGTGCCTAATGGCGAGCACGAGCAGGCGGCGCTCGCGATAGCCCGCGAGCTCGCGGAGATGGCGCCACTGGTCGTCGCGACGCTCAAGGGTTTCGTCAACGACTTGATCCTCGAGGCGGGACCCGTCGAGCAGATGGTGGAGACCAGCCAGGCGCTAGCGCGCGTGCGCGGCAGCGCCGATTTCGCCGAGGGTGTCGCCGCCTTCAAGGAGAAGCGCAAGCCGCGGTTTAGCGGCGCCTGATGCGTCTACGCTGGTACCTCGCCGATCACGGTGCAGCGGCGAATGACGCGCGGCTCGCGGGCGGTGTCGTACCCGCCGGCCTTGTGCAGCAGGCAGCGGTTGTCCCACACGATGAACTCGCGCGGGCGCCAGCGGTGCGTATAGGTGCGCGCGAGCCGGATGATGCGCTCGTTCAGCGCCTCGATGAACCGCCGTCCCTCGTCGTAGTCCATGCCGACGATGCTCTCGGCATGGTCTCCGAGGAAGACGCATTTGCGCCCGGTCTCGGGATGCGTGCGGATGATGGGATGGTCGACCGGCGGCACCGCGGCGCGCTGTGCGGCGGTCAAGGGGTCGTCGCCGTGCCGGCGGGTGCGCGAGAAATCGAGGCTGTGAACCGCGCGCAGCCGCGCGAGCGGCGCCCGCTCGGCGGGGTCGAGCGCGTCATGGGCCGAGTACATATCGGCGAAGCTCGTCTCGCCGCCGCTCGACGGGATCTGCTCGGCGTAGAGCATTGTCGCGTGGCCGGTCGTGCGGCGCCATGACCCGTCCGTGTGCCAGATCATCGTGCCCCGGTCCGGATGCTTGCCGGTCGGCTGCCCTTTCTCGTCGAGGTTGGAGAGTGTGTAGAGCTCGGGATGCGCGTTGGCGTGATACTGGTCCATCACGTGCACCTGCACCTCGCCGAACCGGCGCGCGAAGGCGACCTGCGCCGCGGGCGGCAGCGTCTGATCGCGGAACAGCAGCAACTCATGCGCGAGAAAGGCGGCGTAGAGCGCCGGGAACGTTCCGTCGTCGACGTCGGCGACCTGCAAGCCCAGCACCTCGGCGCCGAGGCCGCTCTCGAGCACACGGAGCCTCAATCCTGAGCCGGACGCGGTGATCGATTGACGAGACGGTTGCATCGTGCGGCGTCCAAAGCCTATCCGAGATGGCGGCGCCTGGTCAAAGCCGCTCACATCTTTGGCTTTTCGCCAAGCTTGAGATTGACATAGGGGCCACCCTGGAACTGCGTGGCCGGGTCCTTCGGATCGCGCGGGTCGATGCCGCCGGGCATCAGCTTCGCGGCGAAGCCGTCGGCGCTGTCCTGCGGGCGGTAGTCGATGCCCGAGTTCGCGTTGTCCCAATAGCCGCGCGCGTTGTTGGAGGCGCCGTAGACGATCGCGAATTTGAGCTTGGGCGCGTCGAGGCAGGCCTCGACCAGGCGCAGCAGGTCGGCGTAGCTGAGCCAGGTCGCGAGCATCCGGGGATTCGTCGGCTCCGGGAAGCACGAACCGATGCGCAGGCATGCGACCTCGAAACCGAACTTGTCCGAGAAGAAGCTGCCGAGATCCTCGCCGAAGGCCTTGCTGACGCCGTACATCGTGTCGGGCTTCTGCACCGCCGTGCTGTCGAGCCGGTCGCTCACGCGGTGGTAGCCGATCGCGTGGTTCGAGCTCGCGAACACGATGCGCTTCACGCCGTGGCGGAGCATCGAGTCGAAGAGGTGGTAGGTGCCGTGGAAGTTCGCGTGGAAGATCTTGTCGACGGCGTCCTCGGTCGCGACGGCGCCCAAATGCACCACCGCCGAGGTGCCGGCGATCATGCGGTCGACGAAGCGCGCGTCGCCGAGATCGCCCACCAGGATCTCCTCGCGCGGGAACGGCTTGCCGGGATCGCGAAGATCGGAGCTGCGCAAACCGCCAGGACGCTTGGCGAGGTGCGGGCGCAGGGATTGGCCGAGAGCGCCGGCGGCGCCGGTGAGCAGGAGCGGAGCGGCTGTGGCCATCGTGAGGTCCCTTGGTTAGTCGGTCATTCGTTCGCGATCACGAAGATGCGCCGGAGCTTGTCGGCCTTCATGCGCCGACGAGACGGATGTGCATGGCATTACTCGATGGGCAGCATGACGACCAGGAAATAGCCGTTGAGGCCCAGGATGAGCGCCACGCCCGCCAATCCGCAGGCGAGCCAGAGCAGTGGCCGTGACACCGCAACGATGCTGACCGAGCCGATTACGATCGCGATCTGGAAGAGGGCGCGCGCATAGTCGTAGTTGCTGTCCTGGTGCTGCGCCAGGTCGCGCTTCGCCTCGTAGTCCCGCGCCTTCTGGAGCAGCTCCTTCTTGCCCTCGCCGGTCTTGGGATCGCTCTCGTAGCGCGCCGCGGTGGCGTGATAATCGGCGATCAGCTTCTCCACGCTCGCGCGAGCCGCCGCCGGCAAGTCGGGATGGCTCGCCGCCAGCGCCTCCAGGTGGTCGGCGGCGAGCTGGGTCGCCGTCTGGCGCTCGTTCTTGGCTTGGTAGAAGGCGTAGGTGTCGGACGCCTTGATGTTGAAGTTAATGGTGTCCTTCATGGCGGCCTCGCCGAAGAGCGACGAGATCGCCAGCAGCATGGCGATCACGCCGAGGATCACCGCCGCAAAGCGCCGGAACGGCGCGTCATGGCCTTCCTCGGCAATGGCGTCGCCCGCTTCCTCTGGTTCCACGCGGAGATCCCTCCTTCGCATCAAGGCGCAGGCCAAGGCCTCGCTGAAGCGCGCCCATTCTTGGAGCAAGGCGCGTGTGGGCGCAACTCTCCCCTCGACCGCGCATAGCCCTAAAGCATAGGATCGGCGACCCTGCCCGGGGGAGCGCTCAACGAGCGGGGACGGGAAGCGCGGTTGATGGACGTTATCCAAGAGCTGATCCGAGAGCACGGTCTTTGGATCTACGTTTTCACGTTCATTTGGACGTTTTTTGAAGGCGAGACCTTCGTGCTGTTCTGCGGCTTTGCCGCGGCGCAGGGGCTACTCAACGGGCCGCTCCTGCTAGTCGCCGCGTGGCTCGGCAGCTTTGCAGGCGATCAATTCTATTTCTGGGTCGGCCGGCATTTCGGCCTGATGCTGCTGGAGCGCCGCCCATTCTGGCGCGCTCGGGTCGATACGGCGCTCGCGTGGCTGCGCCGGTTCGACATCGGGTTCATCCTCTCCTTCCGGTTCATCTATGGGATCCGGAACATATCCTCGTTCGCGCTGGGCATCAGCGGCATCGACTGGCGCCGCTTTCTCGTCCTCAACTTCATTGCGGCCGGCCTCTGGGCCATCGCTTTCATCGGCGTCGGCTATATCTTCGGGCACGCCTCCGAGGCAATGCTCGGCGATCTCGCGGAGAAATTCCGCCTGGTGGCGCTCGGTATCTTCGTGGTGGTGGTGGCCGCCGCCGCGCTCGGGCTGCTCTGGTATCGCCGGCGCCGTCCGGCATCGCCGCCTCAGGGCCGCAAGGCCGATTCCTGAGGGCTGTTGATTACCAGCGCAGGACCAGCTCGTCGCGGCGGGTCTCGTAGCCCTGTAGGCGTGACAAGAAGCTCATGCCGAGGAGCGAGACCGGCATGGGTTTCTCCAGGACCACCGCGCGAACATCGAAGAGCTCCAACTGGTCGAGCTCGACTTGCCGCAGGGTGACGGGCGCAACGCGGGCCACGCCATTGGCGGTGCTGGTCTGGGCTGAGTAGTCCGAGTCGAAGACCCGGAGGCCCGCCGACCTTGCGTCGTCGGGCGACAGAGCGACATAGGTGGCGCCAGTGTCGACCAGGAAGCGGATGTGCGCGCCGTTCACGTCCGCATCCACGTAGAAGTGGCCGTCGCGGGCGCGCCGATAGACGTTCTCGTTGGGGGTGGGCGCGGAGCGGAAGGCCGCCGTGTGCATAGAGCCGGCGGGTCCCGGCCGCTGCCGGAGGTAGCGCTCGACAAATCCATCGGGAGCCAGGATCAGCGCAAAGGCGCCGGCTGCGATGAGGGTCAGCACCACCGTGCGCAGCGTCCAAGCCAGCATAGGGGCCCGGCCTCCGGCCTTGAAAGATCGCGGGTCGCCAAGTGACCGCTCGTGCATGGTGAGCGGCGATCCTTTCGGAATCGTAAAGCGGGCGCCGTCCGGCGGGGACGGTGTCCATTTCGAGCACGCTCAGCCTTCGGGTTGAGCAAAAATGTCATGAAGTTTTGAGTTGTTCGCGGCCGCATCTTCCGTTAGGGAACAAGCAGGACCCGTTGGGACGGGACATCAAAGCGAGGGAGTGGGGCGCATGCGGCGCGTAGCGTTGCTGGGGACCGCTCTGAGCCTGGCGGCGATCGCCGCCACTGCCAGCGCGGCACCAAAAGGTGAATGCTTCTCGAACGCCGATCTCGAGGCGGAAATGGCGGTCCGCTTCCAGGCCCAGCTGATGGTGCTGAGCGACATCTGCCGGGACACCACCTACGGCCTGTTCACGCAGCGAAACCGCGACGCGATCATGGCCTATCAGCGCCAGATGATCGATCACTTCAAGCGGGCAGGCGAGCGGCGCGCCGACATCACCTTCGAGAACTACATGACCCGGATCGCCAACCAGGAGTCGATCGCGTCGGGCCAGCTGACGACGGGCCAGATCTGCCAGCCCAGCAATCAGTTGATCATGACCGCGAACAGCATCGGCAGTCCCACGGACTTCCGGAAGTACGCGGCCACCGAAGCGGCGGCGAAGCGCGCCAGCTATCTCGCCTGCAAGTAGTCTGAAGAGTTCAGGCCGCCAGCGCCTCGCAGCGCGCCTCCTCGCGCGCGCCCCATAGCAGCCTGCCAGCGAGCACGTCCGCCGTCTGCGGGCGGAGTTCATACGCGAAGCGCGGCGCGATGAAGGCTCAAGAATTCGTCGCCAGCTGCGAGAGCCAGAGGGCTGCCAGCGCGCCTAGCGCCGCCATGCCCGCCATCACCAGGAAGGCGCTGCCGCCCACGGCTTCGTAGAGCGCGCCCGAGAACAGCCAGACCACCCCGAAACCGACGCACTGCGCGGTCGTGTAAAGCGACTGCCCAGTACCCGCGTGCGCGCTCGGCGTGTTGCGCAGCAGGTAGAACATCGCGCCGACATGGGCCGCGGCGAAGGTGAAACAGTGCAGGAAGTTGACTGCGGCGAGCGCGGGGAGCGCACTCGCCGTGCCCAGCGTCGTCCACCGGATCACTCCGGCGATGCCGCCGAGCGCCATGAGGTGGGTCGGCCGCACTCGACGCAGCAGGTGGCCGCTCCAGTAGAACAGGGCCATCTCCGCGACGACACCCTCGGCCCATAGCCAGCCGATCGCGTCAGTGCTGTACCCGAGGCTGCCCCAATAAAGCGCGCTGAAGCTGTAGTAGACGACGTGGCTCGCCTGGATCAGCGCGGCCGCCGCGAAGAACAGCACCTGCCGAGGATGCAGCAGGGGGCGCCAGCCGCCGGGATCGTGACGCTGGATCGGACCGATGGCCGCTGGCAAGAGCCAAATGGCGGTCAGGATCAGCCCGCCGCCGGCCAGCAACAGCGCGAGCAGCGCATCCCGCGGTGCCGTGACCAGGACGCGCCCGATCACCACCGTCATCACCAGGAACGTGAAGGAGCCCCATATCTTGACGCGGCCGTAGTCGACCGTGGCGCTCAAGATCGCGTTCTCCGCGAGCGGACCGATGCTCCAGAAGAGCGTGCCGAAAGCGGTGGAGATCACCAGTATCGGCAAGAACCCGTAGGCCGGGATGAAGAGGCCGGAGACGGCCAGGCTGCCGCCCGCGAGCAGCAGCATCACCAGCCGCGGCTTGCCACTGCGGTCGGCCAGCATCCCCAGAAGGGGCGTCGCCGGGACACGAACCCAGAGGAGGACGGCGCCGAGCACACCGATCTCCGTTGCGTCGAGCCCGCGCGACGTGAGCCAGAGCGGCCAGAACGCCATCAGCACGGCGACGGTGACGTTGCTCACCGAGGTGAAGAAGGCAAACCGAACCGTCGGCGAGGCGAGCATGATCGCGTCGAGAGAAGGCGCCGCCAGTGTGCGGTCTCCGGCCCGCGGACGCAATCACCACGGCTATAGAAGCATTGC
>DATFRA010000354.1:0-2575 GCA_035263705.1 Allostellaceae bacterium | reverse complement strand
TTCTCCGGGCCGAGGCCGGCGCGCTTCAGCGCGTTGCGCATCGAGCGGAACGCGCCATCGCCATTCTCGGCCGGCGCGGTGATGTGGTGCGCGTCGCCCGACATGCCATAGCCCAGCACCTCGGCATAGATCTTGGCGCCGCGCCGCCTGGCGTGCTCCAGCTCCTCGAGCACCACGACCCCCGCGCCCTCGCCCATCACGAAGCCGTCGCGCTTCTGATCCCACGGACGCGAGGCCTTGGGCGGATCGTCGTTGAAGGCGGTGGAGAGCGCGCGCGCCGCGGCGAAGCCCGCGATGCCGATCCGGCAGACCGCGGCCTCGGCACCGCCCGCCACCATGACGTCCGCGTCGTCCCACATGATGATCCGCGCCGCGTCGCCGATCGCGTGGGCGCCGCTCGAGCACGCCGTCACCACCGCGTGGTTGGGGCCGGAGAAGCCGTACCTGATCGAGACGTGGCCCGAGGCCAGGTTGATCAGGTTCGATGGGATGAAGAATGGCGAGACGCGCCGCGGGCCCTTCTCATGGAGCGTGATGACGCCCTCCATGATGCCGGGCAGCCCGCCGATCCCGGACCCGATCATCACGCCCGTGCGTTCGCGGTTCTCGGTGTCCTCGGGCTTCCAGCCGGAATCCTCTACGGCCTGGGTCGCGGCGGTCAGCGCAAAGACGATGAACTCGTCCATCTTGCGCTGGTCCTTGTGCGGAACCCAGTCGTCAGCGTTGAACAGACCCGACGAGGTCTCGCCGCGCGGCACCAGGCCCGCGATCTTCGCGGGCATATCGGATACGTCGAAGGCCTGGATGCCCGCGATGCCCGATTGGCCCGCGAGCAAATGGCGCCATGTCACGTCCACCCCGCAGCCCAGCGGCGTGACCATGCCCATTCCCGTGACTACGACGCGTCTCATTCCGATTGAAATCCAACCCGCTGACAGCGCGCGCGGCAACCGGGCCGCGTCCGCGGCTTGGTCAGCTATGCGCCTCGATGAAGCCGATCGCGTCCTTCACAGTGACGATCTTCTCCGCGGCATCATCGGGGATCTCGCAGCCGAACTCCTCCTCGAACGCCATGACGAGCTCCACAGTGTCGAGGCTGTCGGCGCCGAGGTCGTCGATGAAACTTGCGTTCTCGGTCACCTTGGCTTCGTCGACCCCCAGGTGCTCCACGACGATCTTCTTAACCCGATCGGCGACATCGCTCATAACGTTTACCTCGACCTCTGGATTGAACCGCGCTCTTGGGAGTGGATGGTTTCGGCCTCACCGTTGCGACCCGTGCCGGCTCCCGTGAGCCCAGCGGCGCCGGTTCCCCCGCCGAAAGTGCCGTGACATATCATAGTTCGCTCGGGTTTGCCAATCGCTCGAAGCTTGTGCGTGACGGTCCGGCCGGAAGCCCGCCGTCGCCTCAGATCATCGCCATTCCGCCATTCACATGAATGGTTTGGCCGGTGATATAGCCGGCCTGGTCGCTGGCCAGAAACACCACGGCGGCGGCGACATCCTCGGGCGCGCCCAGGCGCGCCATCGGAATCATGCCGGCGATACGCTCCCTCTGCTCGGGCGTCAGCGCGTCCGTCATGGCGGAGGCGATGAAGCCGGGCGCCACGCAGTTCACGGTGATGCCGCGGGTCGCGACCTCGGCCGCAAGCGCCTTCGAGAGCCCGACCATGCCAGCCTTGGCGGCGGCATAGTTCGCCTGGCCGGGATTGCCCGTCACGCCCACCACCGAGCTGATGCCGATGATCCGCCCGAAGCGGCGGCGCATCATGCCGCGCATGGCGGCCCGCGCGAGGCGGAAACCCGCGGTCAGGTCGACATCGAGCACTTTCTGCCAGTCCTCGTCCTTCATGCGCACCGCGAGGCCGTCGCGCGTGAGGCCCGCGTTGTTGACGAGGATGTCCAGCTTTCCGAGCGCGGTCTCGGCGTCCTTCACGAGCGCATCGGCCGCCGCGGGATCGGCGAGATCGGCGGCATGGACGCGGGTGCGCTCGCCGAGCTCCGCCGACAGCGCCTCGAGCGCCGCCACCCGCGTGCCCGCCAGCAGAACGGCGGCACCTTGGCGATGGAGCGCCCGGGCGATCGCGCCGCCGATGCCGCCGGAGGCGCCGGTGACGAGCGCGGACTTGCCGGAAAGATCGAACATGGCTTCGCCTCGCCTTAAAGCGTCTTCAGGAACGTTTCGATTTCCGTGGGCGTCCCCACCGACATCACCGTGAGGTCGCGGTCGACGCGCTTGACCAAACCCGAAAGCACGCGACCCGCACCCAGCTCGATGATCGTGTCGACGCCGTCGGCCTTCATTGCCAACACGCTCTCGCGCCACCGCACGAGCCCGGTCACCTGTTCCACCAGCAGGCGCCGGATCGTCTCGGGA
This sequence comes from Allostellaceae bacterium, assembly GCA_035263705.1. GTDB lineage: Bacteria > Pseudomonadota > Alphaproteobacteria > ATCC43930 > CGMCC-115725 > DASZHJ01. Next base: position 198 of record DATFRA010000354.1, on the reverse strand, counting down.
TCCTCGACCGGCGCCGCCGTCACATTGGCGATCAAGGGCACGGCGGGCGCCTCCATGGTGACCGCCGCCAGCGCCTCCTCCATCTCGCGCGCGGCGGGCGCCATCAGCGCGCAATGGAACGGCGCGCTCACGGGCAGCAGGATCGAGCGCCGGGCGCCGCGCTCGGCCGCGAGCTTGATCGCGCGCTCCACCGCCGCC
>DATFRA010000353.1:0-13289 GCA_035263705.1 Allostellaceae bacterium | reverse complement strand
GAACAGCATCGTCGGAATCTCCCGCCAGAGATCCGGCGTGCTGGTGGGCGTCACCGCGCCCGTGACGATGCCGCCGGCGTTGCCGTAGGAGGTAAGTGTGCCCGGCGCTCGCGCGTCGATCACGCTTACCTTGTGGCCGTCGCGCTGCAGATAGAGCGCGGCGCTCATGCCGACGACGCCGGCGCCGACCACCCCGATCTCGCGTCCCCCCATGGCCGGCCGACGGCGGCTCAGGTGTCGGGCTTGAACTGCATCGCGACGCCGTTCATGCAGTAGCGCTTGCCCGTGGGCTCCGGGCCGTCATCGAAGACATGGCCGAGATGACCGCCGCAGCGGCTGCAGTGCACCTCGGTGCGCGGATAGATCAGCTTGAAGTCGCGCGACGTCGCGATCCCGCCCTCGATCGGCGCGAAGAAGCTCGGCCAGCCGGTGCCGCTGTCGAATTTCGCGTTCGATCGATAGAGCTCCTGCGCGCAGGCAGCGCAGACGAACACGCCCTTGCGGTGCTCGTCATTGAGGGGGCTCGTGAAGGGACGCTCGGTGCCGTGCTGGCGCAGCACCCGGAATTGCTCCGGCGTCAGTTTTTGGCGCCATTCCGCGTCGGTGGTCATGTGTCGATGGCTCCTGAGGGGCTATGTTGCAGCGATCGTGCCACCGCCATGACGGTTTGTCACCGCGCGCCGAGGCGCGGCGCAACCATCGAGAAGACCGGCATCAAGTCGCCCGAGGAACGCGCTACTTCACGGGCTCGCCGGTATCCGTGAACACCAGCTTCCCATCGCGACGCGCTACCGGGCGATTGTAGTCGCGATCGCCGGGCTTCAAGATGCGGAGCAGCGTGATGGTTCGCTCCTGGGAATCCGTGAAGGCGGAGAGGGTGCAGAGGTCCGGCGAGTACCAGAGCAGCTGCGTCTTGGTCGAGCTCCCCTCCTCGCGGTCGGTGCGTCGGATGCGCCAACTCCGGTAGCTGCGGCCGGCTGCGCTGATGGTTTCCGTGCCCTCGACCACGAAGGAGACCAGCGCCTTGCCGCGGGTGAAACGGTTGATCCGCGTGATATCGAAATGCTTCCGCGGCGTGAGCGGCCAGAATTGGGTCAATCCCTCGGGGTTCGATTCGAAGGCCCAGCGGTCGCCGCCGTCGTCGAACAGGAATTGACCCGCCCGCACGACGGTGCGCTCAGTGCCCAGGATCGAATATGAATAAGCGAGCGGCGGCGCATCCGCGGGCTTGGGCAGGATGAGATAGCCCCGGTTGTTGTAGAGCAGCTTGGTCTGCGGTGCGGGCTCGCAATAGGCCGCGGAGTCGCCCTGGGCTTGTGCGCTCGACACAAACGCACAGGCAGCTACGGCGAGCAACAGCACGGTCATAATTCCCGGGCGCATCGTCAACCCTCCATCAAGCTCGCGCCATTCAAGCCTCGGGAACCCCGCCTCGGTCAATGAGCTGTTCAACCGTCCTCGTAGCGGATCGCGATCACCTCAATGCTCTCGGCACCCGCGGGCGTGCGCAGCTCCACGACATCGCCCACGCGCGCCTTGAGGAGGGCGCGTGCGACCGGCGAGATCCAGCTTACCCGCTGCTCCGCGAGATCTGCCTCGTCGACGCCGACGATCGTGACGGTCTGCTCCGCTCCGCGCGCACTCGTGTAGGTCACCGTCGCGCCGAAGAAGACCTGGTCGCGATTCTTCTGGTGCGCGGGGTCCACGACTTCCGCGCTCTCCACGCGCTTGGTCAGGAACCGGATGCGCCGATCGATCTCGCGCAGGCGGCGCTTGCCGTAGATGTAGTCGCCGTTCTCCGAACGATCACCATTGCCCGCGGCCCAGGACACGGTCTCCACGACCTTCGGGCGATCGACCCGCAGCAGCTGCCGCAGCTCGTCCTGCAGGCGCCGAAACCCGCGCGGCGTGACGTAGTTCTTGGCGCCCGCCGGCAGCAGTTGTGGTTCGTCGGGCGGGTCGTCCTCGGTCTCGGTTTCCTTGGTGAAGGCCTTACTCATCGTGTGTTCTCTCGGAGCCCTGCTCGGAAGCTTATCACAGCGCTGTTGAGCTACCTCAATGTGGGGTAGCTGGGTTAAGCGATACTAACGTTAATGAACCGTTAACGCCTGTTGCCTAGGCTTCCCGCCGCCACGGAGGTTCAAGGGTGCGGTGTCCCTCCTTCCAGTATGCCAGTTGAAACAGCAGCTTAGCCTCAAGGGTTCGCGCCATGCGGCACCTGACCCCGAACGGCGCACACGGGAGTTAATGAAAACCAGGGAGAATTGATCTTGTCTAAGGACGCACACTTCGAACATGCTTCGAAATCTCTGGGCCCGGTCACGATCCGGATGCCAAGCAGTCCCAGGGGCGCGGGGGGAAACACATGACGCGGAACTATCCGAACATAACGCCGCCGAACGATCTACGGCTGCCCGATGCGCTGACCATCAAGCACGGTCCGCGCGACCTGTTGGCGCGCTTCGTGATCGAAGGCGACAAGCTCGCGCGCGGCTTGGGGATCCGGCTTCGCTTGCGCCACGACTTCGAGAATTTCCTGACGCTCAACGAATTCGAGGTGGCGCGCGGCAACTGGTATCCGCTGGTCGATATCTTCCAGCCGGGTCATGTCGGGCTGTCGCCCGAGAATGCCTATTGGATCTCTGGCGAAACGGACGACGGCGAGATCGTGGTGACCCAGGCGGGCCGCGTCTACTACTGGCCGGAGACGACGCTCGCCGAGGAAGCCCACGACATGTTCTACGGCGGGCGCACCGACAAGACCGGCCCCTGCCTCGTCAAGGCTGCGGATGCCGCCAAGATCACCGGCGTGGTGTTCTTCGGCGGGGCCGTCTGGGTACGTCCGGATTTCCGTGGGCTCGGACTCTCGAAGCTGATGCCGCGGCTCGGACGCGCCTATGCCGCCGCGCGCTGGCCCATCGATTGGGGGATCTCGCTGGTAAAGCCCGCGCTCGTCGACAGGGGCATCGCGGTCGGATACGGCTACAAGCACGAGAGCCGCAGCCTGTTCTTCCCGGGTCACCAGCTCGGCGACCTCGAGGTGGTGCTGGTCTACATCTCAAGGGAGGAAGCTTATGACGACCTGGCGACTTTCTTGACCGAAGGCATGGCCGGCGTCGCGTCGGGTCCCGTGGTGGTACCGGCTGGCGCAAGAGCGGTTGCTCCTTCGGTCACCAGGGAAGAGACGGTCACCAGGATCTCCGGCGACTTGGTCGTCCAGGGCAGCAACAAGCGATCATAGACGGTGCGGCCCTCGCGGCCACGCAAGGCGGCGTCGACCCGATCCAATTGCGGCAGCTTGCGGAGCGCCGTTTGGCGGTAGTCCTCTGCGACCCATTGGCCATATTCTCGGTCAGGCTGGTTGGCGACCTTCTCACCGATGGCGCGGTAGGTGAAATCCGGGTCGCCGAGCCAATCGAAGGCATCGCCGACGTAGCGGAAGACGGGGTCGAGACTGTCCGGTTGGACACCGACCACCACGGTGCGCCGAAGAAAGCCGTGCCGCGCCAGGAAAGGCAGGATGGTGTCGTCGAACACGCCGAACGCCATGCGCCATTTCTGCAGGACCGGACGCAGCCGATGCTCGCCGTTGTTCAGGAGCCGCTCGTGGTCCTGCCGTGTCGCGGAGAAGCGCTCGCTGGTCCGATGGTCCTCGAGATGCGCGAGAGAGTAGAGATCGTGCAGCCGCTCGAAGGCGCGCCCGGCACTGGGCAGGATCTCCCGTTCCCAGCGGGTCGTGAGGAAGCGGATGCAGAAGGCACGCGCCGTCGATCTCGAAAGCACATGGTTGACCGCGATCAGGCTGTTGAGGTCCACGTTGCGCGGATGGAGCGTGATGCTGACCACGAGGTCGCCGATGATCTCGACCTTGATGAAGCCGAGGTTCTTCACGGCGAACATGGCCGAGTCGTAGTCGGGATCGAGATCCCCGGCCTCGCGCAGGAACTCCTGGCTTCCCTCGGGCAGCCATCGGCCGTCGGGCGACACCAAGAAAGTCTCGTTCCGCATCATTCCGTCCAAAGCGCAGCAACCCCTTCTGGAGCGATACACTTTTACAGAGTCACGATGAACGAAGGATTAAGTGCCCCGGCTGCCGCACCTGCCGGGGCGTCGAGGCCGCATTCGATAAAATGCGGTAGAAATTCTCAGACTATCAATCAACATTGCATAGAAATCCGTGGATCGCCCGTCCGCGAGCGGTCGGTCAGGCGGCGTGGTCGCGGGCGAAGCGCGCGATCTCGGCGTGGGTCGCAAACCAGATTCCGGGATGGCCGGCGATGTGCCGGATCAGCTCCTCGAGCAGCGAGATGCGGGAGCGGTGTCCGCTGATGTGCGGGTGCATGGTGAGCTGGAACAAGCCGCCCTCGGCATAGGCCGCGTCGAACTCGCGGCGGAATATCTCGAGCACCGCCGAGGGCGCCGTATAGGGCCGCAACGACTGGTACCGGTTCATGTTGAAGTAGACCGCATCGTCCCGGATCCACTCGACGGGCAGCTCCACCACGCCCGTGGGCTCGTTGTCGAGCAGGAGTTCGTAGCAATCGTCGTCGGCCATTAGCGACGAGTCGTAGAAGAGGCCCATGTCGCGCGTTATTGCGAGCGTGTGCGGGCTGAAATCCCAGGACGGCGTGCGGATGCCCACGGGGCGGACGCCCACGATCCGCTCGAGCGTGTCGCAAGAGCGCATTTGCAGCTCTCGCTCCGCCGCTGGCGGCAAGATGCTGTTGCGCTCGTGAATCCAGCCATGGATGCCGATCTCGTGCCCTTCGCCTGCCACCCGCCGTTGCTCGTCGGGATAAAGCTGCGCGATCACCGCGGGCACGTAGAAGCTCGCGGGAATGCCATATTTGCCGAGCAGCTTGAGGATGCGCGGCACCGCGACGCGAGCGCCGTATTGGCCCTGGGAGAACCGGCCCGGCGAGGTCCCGCCCTCGCGCAGCTCACCGCTCTCGTGGTCGCTGTCGAAGGAGAGGGCCACCGCGCATCGGGCGCCGTTCTTCCAGACGCTCGGCCTGAGCGCCCGCCCCGCGCGCACATGCTCGACCGCGCCACGCCAGCGTGCCTCCGGCCATTGCCAGGGCTGCAGGTCCTCGACGGGAGCCAGTTGCGGGGCGCTCTGAGCAGGTGCGGTCATGGTCGGCCCTCCTCGATCGACGGAAGAGCCGAGATATACCGGATCAATCCCGCTTGCGCGAGATCACGTAGGATTCGTCGAAGAACCAGAGCCCGCCGTGCTTCCGCAGGACGCTGCGGGTGGCGTCAAGGTAGCGGCGGTCGCTGATCACCTCGGCGAGGCGCTGGTCCTCGATCTGCGCCACGTAGATCGCGGCGTTCCAGGCCGCGAACAGCGTCGAGGTTCCGATGGTGTCGCTGATCTCGCTGGGCAGCGTGTGCATGTCGTAACGGAAGATCGAGCGGTTGTCCGAGTAGGCATTGAAGTTGAGATCGCGGCCGGCGTTGCCGAGCTCGGTCTTGGCGATCTTCAGGAGCTCGTGCCGGTCGGTCCGGAACGGATTCTCGCCGGGCCAGATCTCCTGCACGATCTCGAGGCCGGGACCGCGGCCATAGGAATGGATGGTGAGCAGCCGGCCACCGGGCGCGAGGCTGCGCGCTAGTGGCGCAATCACCTTGCGGACCTTGAACTCAGCCGGCGCGCGGGCGCGGTAGGGCTGCGAGGCGATCACCAGGTCGTAGTCGGCGCGCGTGACGCCGCGGCGCGGCATCACGGAATCCAGCAGGAACTTGTGATCGTCGCGATAGATCGCCAGGACGACCGGGCGCTCGTAGACGGGATTGCCCGAGGTCTGGCTGACGCGGGCGCGCCAGTGCTCCGCCAGGAACGACTGCAGATCGATGATCTGCTCCTCGAAATGATGCGCGGTGTTGCCGGTGAGCGCGAGCTCGTGCCAGACCAGGCTGGTCGCGGCGGTGACCGAGTTGGGCGCGAGCCACGGCGCCTCGGAGTAGTAGAGGTTGGTCATCACCAGCACGGTCGCGGGATGCTCGAAGAAGCGGTCGGGCATCTTGTCGAGCGTGAGGCGCACGTCCTCGAGGCTGATCTCCTTGCCGACGACGTAGTGCGGCATGGTCGGGAATCGGTCGTGCATGGCACGCATCACGCGGGCGAGCACGGTGCCGTCGCCCACGCCGGCGTCGAACACGCGCAGCGCCGGCGGACGCGGGTGCACGTTGGCGAGCTCGAGGCTCACGCGCTGCGCTACCACCCACTTCTCGCTGCAGGTGTTTACGAACAGCAGATATTTCTGCCGGTTGTCATAGAAGCGGAACCCGTTGACCGCGTCGATATTGCCGACGGGCCCGGCGATCGGCGCGATGCGCCGCGTCGGCGGAACGAAATCCGCGAGGTCTGCGCGCGGACGCTCTGTGACGAGCACGCCGCCGTTGCCCGCCTGCGCCGCGCCCTTCGCGATGAAGGCCTGAATGCGATCGAAGGTGTCGGTGGTAATGCGTCCGCCGTCGCGCAGACGGCGCACCAGCTTTCCATCGTTGATAGCGAGCCGCCCGAAGGTGGATTCCGCCAGATCCGCCCGGCGGCAGTACTCCGAGATCTCGCGCAGCAGGGTTTCCGAATCCATGGTCACATCCGCGCATCCGCCGATTGAAATTCGAGCACCGCGAAGCGGCTTCGTCAACCATGACATATCCCACATTGAGAGTGGGCTGATTTATGGGCAATTGCCCTTAATCGCGTGGGAAGGTCCGTCAATCCTCGTCAACGGGGCGATTCTGCCGCGAGTGATCCACAGCGTCTGGTGTAACGATTGAGCATCCGGTGAGTTGTTATGGGCGGTTGCCCACTGATTAGTGGGCAGAGGGCTCAGCCCGCCGTGATGCCCCCGTCGATCGGGATCACCGCGCCCGTGATGAAGCTCGAGGCGGGCGACGCCAGCAGGAGCGCCAGTCCCTTGATCTCGTCGGGCTTGGCGATCCGCTTCAGCGGCACCATGTCCGCGAACTTGCGGACGAACTCCGGCTCGCGGTGCAGGCGACCGCCCGCGATATTGGTGAAGAAAGGACCGGGAGCGATTGCGTTGATCATGACGTTATAGGGCGCGAGTTCGAGGGCCGCCTGACGCACGAGATTGTTCACGGCGGCCTTGGTAGCCGCATAGGCATAGCCCACCATGCGCTCGGCACGGACACCCGCGATCGACGAGGTCACGATGATCCGGCCGCTGCGCTGCGCCTTCATGCGTTCGGCCGCCGCCTGCAACGTGACGAACACGCTCGTCAGGTTCACCTGCAGCACCAGCTGCCAGCGAGCCATCTCGACGGCATTGATCTCACCTTCGGGAAACTCGAAGCTCCGCCCCGCGCTGATGCCGACGTTGGCGAAGACCACGTCGAGCTGGCCATGCTTCGCGGCGACGGCATTGATGGCGGCACGGAGTGCTGCTGTCTCGCCGACATCGAGCACGATCGGCTCCACACGATGGCCAGCCTTCGCCAGCCGCGTCACTGCCCCAGCGAGCCCGACTGGATCGATGTCGAGCATTGCCACGACGGCACCATTCTCGGCCATCGCCTCAGCCATCGCGAGTCCCAGCCCGCTCGCGGCGCCGGTTACGACGGCGATGCGGTCGCGGACATCGAAGAGTTGCTCGGAACGCATCTCCGCGATGTCGCCTGCCGGCAGCGCGCTCTCAATCCCCGCTGAGCGCCTCGCGCTGTCCGAGCCCGTGGCCCTGGAACCGCTCGTAATAGAGCCGCGCCATGATGAAGCTCGCGACGGTGCCAATGGCCAGCGGGAACAGCAGGACCAAGAAGACCTGATGGAGGGGTAGATGCATATCGAGCAGGAAACCTGCGATGATCGGGCCCGCGATCGAGCCGAAGCGCCCCACCCCGAATGCCCAACCGGAGCCGTTTGACCGTATCGAGGTCGGGTAAAGCATCGCAGATGTCGCATTGATGCCGAATTGCAGACCCAAGAGACAGAAGCCCGCAAGAAACGCCACGATCATGAGAATCGGCACGGAGACGACGGAATATCCGATCGCCGCGACGATCGGCATCGACAGCGCAAACAGGATCACGACGGGCGCCAGGCCTTTCCGGTCGAGCTGTCGGCTTAGGATGAGGCCGCCGATCGTGCCGCCGAGCTGAAAGAGCGCGAGTGCGCCGGCGCCAGTTTCGCGGGGCACTCCGACAGACGGCAAGACCGTCGGCAGCCACTGACTCGTGAAATAGAACACCATCAGATTGCAGACGAACAGCACCCAGAGCAGGGGCGTCAGGAATTGCAGGCCATCCGCAAACAACAGCTTCGGCGAGAAACCGGCGTAATTGTGCTCGTCGCGAATCACGAAGGTCGTGCCGGGCGCCACGTTAAGAGAGGGCGATAGCTGCCGCGCCAGTCGTGCGACCTCGACTTGGTCTTTTGCCTTCACCACCAGGAATTTGAGCGACTCCGGCAGCCACAGGTGCGCCACGATCGAGATCGCGAGTGGCGCGATACCACCTACCCAAAACAGGAGCTGCCAGCCGTATTGCGGCGCGAGCCAATAAGAGACCGCCCAAGGCACCGCACCACCGAACGTGATGCCGGTGAACATGATGATGATCATGGTTGCGCGGACCCGCTTCGGCGCGAACTCGGCATTGAGGGCGATAATGTTCGGCAACAGGCCTCCGATGCCGAACCCGGCGAAGAACCGCAGGACGACGAGCGCCGGGACCGAACCTGCCTTCACGGCCGCAAGCGTGAAAACGCCGAAGGTGAGGCACGAGGCGATGATCGCTTTCTTCCGGCCGTAGCGATCGCCGACGAACCCGAACAGTGGAGCACCGAACAGGATCCCCACGAGGCCGGCACTGAAGGCAAGGCTGAGTGCCGCCATGCTGGTAAGGCCCCACTCCTTCACCAAGAAGGGGCCGGCATAGGCGACAGCGGCGATATCGTACCCGTCGATCAGGATGACGAAGAACGACAGTATGACGAGCGACGCGTTGAACGCGTTCATGGGCCGCTCGTCGATCAGCTTGGAGATATCGAGCGTCTTTTCCTGCGCCATGGTGCCTCCCCGTGCCGCCGGCGTCGATGCGCGCGGCAGTTATTCGACAGCGCTTTGGATCACGCGCCGCCCCTTGGTCATCCTGCCACGGTGCAAGCTGGAGTGCCAGGAAACCGGCACCGATCGCCGCGGTGCGCCGCCCGGAAACATGGGCGGATCGATTGCACAAATCCTGCGCCGGGCCGCATCCGCTCCCTTGAAGCGCCCGTGCGCTCGTGCCAATAAGCGCGAACCACTCAGGGGGAGGCGTCGATGACGGGCAGCGCGGGCCGGATCTTGACCACGCATGCCGGCAGCCTGCCGCGCTCCGAGGCGCTCCGCGACCTGGTCTTTGCCCGCGCCGACGGCAAGCCCTACGACAAGCAGCGGCTCGCCGCCGAGCTTCGCGCGGGCGTGCGCGATGTCGTCCGCCGGCAGGTCGCCTGCGGCCTCGACAGCATCAACGACGGCGAGCTCGGCAAGACCAATTTCACCAACTATGTCCGCGAGCGGCTCTCGGGCTTCGAGTCACGCGAGGCCGGCAAGGGACCCAAGCCGCTGAGCATCGCCGGCCGCGACCTGAGACTGTTTCCGGAGTATTTCGCGGCGGGCGGGCGCGGCTTCGGCGGATTCGCGGGCGGGGGCCCGAGCCGGTCTCAGGTCTATTGCGTGGCGCCGCTCCAATACGTCGGGCACGCGGCGCTCCAGGAGGAACTCGCGACTTTCAAGGCGGCGCTCGCGGGCGTCTCGGTCGCGGAGGCGTTCCTGCCCGCCAACACGCCCGGCACCATCGAGCATTGGCTCCGCAACGAGCACTACTCCAGCGACGAGGCCTTCCTCTTGGGCATCGCGGACGCCATGCGCGAGGAGTATCGGGCGATCGTCGACGCAGGCTTCCTCCTGCAGATCGACGATCCCGACCTGCCCGATGGCTGGCAGATGTACCCGGAGATGAGCGTCGCCGAGTACCGGCGCTACGCCGAGCTTCGGGTCGACGCGCTCAACCACGCGCTCCGCGACATCCCCCGCGAGAAGGTCCGGCTCCACGTGTGCTGGGGCAGCTTCCACGGGCCGCACCAGAGCGACATCCCGCTCCGCGACATCGTCGACATCATATTCAAGGTGCGCGCCGGCAGCTATTCGATCGAGGCCTCCAACCCGCGGCACGAGCACGAGTGGCGGGTCTTCGAGGAGGTAAGGCTGCCGGAGGGCGCGGTACTGATCCCCGGCGTGGTCGGCCACTGCACCGATTTCATCGAGCATCCCGAGCTGGTGGCCGAGCGTCTGCTCCGCTACGCCAAGCTGGTCGGCCGCGAGAACGTCATGGCGGGCACCGACTGCGGCCTCGGCCCCCGCGTCGGCCACGCCAAGATCGCCTGGGCGAAGCTCACGGCGCTGGCCGAAGGCGCGCGGCTCGCCACGAAGCAACTCTGGGGGCGCGCTTAATCGCTCGTCCCGCTAACACTTCCGCCAGACCGCCTCGCTTCGATCTGGATCGACGCGGCGGACGCGATCAATGGTCTCGGCGACGAGTCCATTGAAACCGTCAATTAAGCTGGATAGCATCATTTCAAGAACCCGTGGGGGGCTCGCACAACAACAATGAGCCAGGCTCTAGAAAAAGTAGTTGTGCGGAACTGTTGAACCGAGGAGGACCGGATGAAGCGATTGAATACATTCGCTCTTATGGCCATGGCGCTGCCGTTGGCCAGTATCTCGGTCGGGGCTCAGGCCGCCGACTGCCCGAAGGGCAAGATCAAGATCTACACCAGCTGGCCGATGCAGGGCGCCATGGTGCCGGAAGGCACCGGCATGAAGAACGGCGTCAACCTGGCGGTCGAGCAAGCCAAGGGGGTGGCCGGCGGCTACTGCCTCGAGGTCGTGAACCTGGATGATTCGTCGCCGCAAACCGGCAAGTGGGACGGCGCGGTCGAGGCGGAGAACGCCAACAAGGCCGTGGCCGACGCCGACGCCATGGTCTACATCGGCACCTACAACTCCGGCGCCGCGAAGGTCTCCATGGCCATCACGCAGCGCGCCCACATGGCGCAGGTGACCCCGGCCAACACCTATCCGGGCCTCACCAAGAAGGCCGGCGCCGCGCCGGGCGAGCCCGAGATCTATCGTCCGCTCGGGATCGTGAGCTACTTCCGCGTGCCGCCAGCGGACGACATCCAAGGCGCCGTCGGCGCGCACTGGGCCAAGAAGCTCGGCTACAAGAAGGTCTACATCCTGAACGACCAGGAGCTTTACGGCAAAGGCATCGCCGACGTGTTCGAGGCCGAGGCCAAGAAGATCGGTCTCCAGGTCCTGGGCAACGAGGGCGTCGACTACAAGCAGCCCGATCAGAAGCCGATCCTCACGAAGATCCGGGCCTCCGGCGCGGATCTCGTCTACATGGGCGCGGTCGTCGAGACCGGAGCGCAGACCATCATCCGCCAGATGAAGGACCTCGGCATGGTGAAGGCGAAGGGGGTGAGCTTCATGGGCCCCGACGGTCTCTATGAGGATGAGCTGCTGAAGGCGGCAACCTGCGACGCGGTGATGGGCGTCGATATGCACATGACCTTCGCCAGCCTGCCCTTCGAGAAGCTGACCGGCAAGGGCGGCGAGGTCTACAAGGCCTACAAGGGCGCGTACAAGATCGAGCCCACGTCCTATGCGCTCTACTCCTGGGAAGCCGCCGAGGTCGTCATCGAGGCGATCAACAAAGCGGGCGCGAAGGATCGGGAGAAGATCCGGACCGCCATCGCGGCCACCAAGGACTTCAACGGCCTCAACGGGAAGTGGAGCTTCGACAAGAACGGCGATACGACCATGGACGTCATGTCCGGCTTCAAGGTCGTGAAGGCGGATGGGCCTGTCGGGTGCAAATTCGAATACACAGAGACGCTCAGCAAGTAGCGCGCTACGCGGAGGATAGGGCCGGTCTCGGCCCTATCCCTTCTCCCCTCACCCCGCAGGAGCGTCGAATTTCGTCAAGGCACCAAGGTCGAGCGTGCGTCCTTCGCGGCGGCTCGGCTGAGGGCGAGACGACGATGACGACTGCCCGTCTTCCCCTTTCTTTCTCGCGTCCTGGCTCATGAGTTGGATTGAACTTTTCATTCAGCAGACCATCAACGGTATCACCCGCGGGTCGATCTTCGCGCTGATCGCACTCGGCTACACGATGGTCTACGGGATCATCGAGCTGATCAATTTCGCGCATGGCGACATCTTCATGCTGGGACTGATGGTGTCGCTCACCCTGCTGGTCGACCTGGGCCTGACCCGTACATTCGAGGGCTGGGAGCTGGTGATCTATCTCCCGCTGATCGTGCTCGGCACCATGGTGATCACCGGCCTCATCAACGTCGCGGTCGATCGCATCGCCTATCGGCCGCTGCGTCGCGCGCCGCGGCTGGTGCCGCTGATCTCCGCGATCGGCGTCTCCTTCATGCTGGAGAACCTGACGCTGGTCATCAAAGGGCCGTACGTCCTCTCCTATCCCGACGTGTTCCCGAGCATCGACATCGTGCAGGACGTGCTGCATCTCGATAGCGCGGTCTACATCACCACGAAGGATCTGCTGGTCATCGGGGTCACCATACCGTTGATCTTCGCCCTTCACCTCTTCATCACCCGGACCTATTGGGGCAAGGCGATGCGCGCCGCCGCCCAGGATCGGGAAACCGCGGAGGCGATGGGGATCGACGTCGAGCGCGTCATCATCCTGACATTCTTCGTCGGCGGGGCGCTGGCGGGCGCCGCCGGCGTGGTGCAGGGCATCTATTACAACATCGGCCAGTGGTGGATGGGGTACCAGGCGGGACTCAGGGCCTTCACCGCCGCCGTGCTGGGCGGGATCGGCAACATGCCGGGGGCGGCCCTTGGCGGATTCGTGATCGGGCTTCTCTCGGCCTGGAGCGACCAGATCATCTCGGCCCGGTGGACTAATGCCATCGTCTTCTCCGTCCTGATCCTGGTGCTGGTATTCCGCCCGCACGGGCTCCTGGGCGAACGCGTCCCCGAGAAGCATTAACCGCATGGCAGCGACAGCAATTCCGTCGTCTTTGCCCCAGCAGCGGCGCACCGTCCTGACGGCCGCCTTGGCGGGCGTCGGGCTCCTCGCCTATCCCTTCCTCGATCAGGGCCTGGGGCTCGGCACGGTCTACGCGGTCAGCGACGCCATGATTTACGTGCTCCTGGCGCTCGGGCTGAATATCGTCGTCGGATACGCCGGGCTTCTGGACCTCGGCTATGCCGCGTTCTTCGCGATCGGCGCTTACACCATGG
>DATFRA010000352.1:0-14890 GCA_035263705.1 Allostellaceae bacterium | reverse complement strand
TAGCTCTTGAGGCCCTGGCGGAAGATCTGCACCGCGCCCGGGCAGTTCATCGGCTTGAGTGCGAGGATGTGCTCGTGACCGGCTTCCGCATCCTCGTCCTTCACCGTGAACATGTTCTGGCGGAACTTCTCCCAGTGGCCCGACGCTTCCCAGAGCGCGCGATCGATGAGCTGGGGCGTCTTCACCTCGAGATATCCGGCGGCCTCGAGCCGACGGCGCATATAGCTCTCGATCGTGCGGAAGAGCGTCCAGCCCTTCGGATGCCAGAAGACACTGCCGACCGCTTCCTCCTGCTGATGGAAAAGGTCGAGCTCGCGGCCCAAGCGGCGATGGTCACGCTTCTCCGCCTCCTCGAGCTGATGGAGGTAGGCATCGAGCTGCTTCTGCTCCGGGAAAGCCGTGCCATAAACGCGCTGCAGCTGCTTGTTCCTGGCATCGCCGCGCCAATAGGCGCCCGCCACCTTCATCACTTTGAAGGCGTGCCCGAGCTTGCCGGTCGAGGGCAGGTGCGGACCCGTGCAGAGATCGACGAATTTGCCCTGCTTGTAGATGCTGATCGCTTCGTCCTTCGGGATCTCCTGGATCCACTCGGCCTTGTACTTCTCGCCGATCGATCGGAAGAAGCGCACCGCGTCGTCGCGCGACCAGACCTCGCGCGTGATCGGCTCGTCCCGGTCGACGATCTCGTGCATGCGCTGCTCGAGTTTCGCGAGGTCCTCGGGTGTGAACGGATGATCGCGGGCGAAGTCGTAATAGAATCCGGTCTCGGTCGCGGGCCCGAAAGTCACCTGCACGTCAGGAAACAATTCCTTGGCGGCCTCCGCCATCACGTGGGCGGCGTCGTGGCGAAGCAACTCGAGCGCCTCCGGCGAGCTGCGCGTGATGATCGCGACCTTGGCGTCATGGTCGATCACGGCCGCGAGGTCCTTCTCCGCGCCATCGACCTTGAGCGCCAGCGCTGCTTTCGCAAGACCGGGACCGATCGCCTTGGCGAGCTCTGCGCCGCTCACCGCGCCTGGAAAGCGGCGCACCGAGCCGTCCGGCAGCGTGACCGCAACGGGCTCCGAGGATTTGACGTCTACGTCGCTCATGCCGAGGGATTTAGCCGAAGGCGAGCGTCGCGGCAACCTCCTCCACCCCGAGATCCCGGAGTCTCTCGCTCTGCAGGATGCTCACGCGGGGCCCGCGCGGCGCGGTGAGTGCGGGATCGGACGCAGCGGAATAGAGCACGGTCGCCGGTGCGCCCGCGGCGACGAGCAGGTGTACGGGCCCGGTGTCGTTGCCGACGGCCCAGAGGGCGCGCCGGCCCAGGGCCGCCACCTCGACAAGATCGGTCTCGCCCGTGAGGTCGCGCGCCATCGGGCAAGCCGCCGATATCGCCGCCGCGAGCCCGCGCTCGGCTGGACCGCCAATCACCACCGGGACGGCACCGCGAGAGACGACAGCCGCCGCAAGCGCGGCGTAGCGCTCCACCGGCCAGCGCTTCGCTGGCCGATGCGGCGCGCCACCGGGCACCATCACGACGAAGCGTCCCGGCAAGCGGAAGCGCTCAAGATCGGCGTGGACCCAGCTCAAATCCGGCCACGGCACATCGGGGATACCCGCGCGCCGCAGCTGCTCGGCCTGGCGATCGAGCGTATGCATCGCATTGCGCGCGGGGTTGTCGTGCGCGTGCGAGGCGCGGCGCGCGATCCCCGACCACTCCGGCCGGGAACCGGAACCGAGAAGGCGGAAATACCAATTGGTTCGCGCCGAGGTCTGCAGGTCGTAGACGCGCAAGAACGCCGCCGCGCGCAGCCGTCGCCGCAGCCGCAAGAGCCCCACGAGATCGAGCGGGCCCGGACGCTCGTCGATCCACACCGCATCGAAATAGGGTGCCTTGGCGAGGAAGCCCGCGAACGGCGCCGTGGTCAGCAAGACGATCTCGGCATCACCGTGATGCCGGCGGATCGCCGCCGCTGGACCGAGAGCCTGCACGATGTCCCCGAGCGCGCCCAGCTTGATCACGAGTATCCGGGGCCGGCCGGTCACGCCGGCAGGCGTCATGCGAGCGCCGCCTGCGCGGTCCGTTTCGCGATCGCGGCCGGGAACAGCACCTCCTCGTAAACGTCGAGCGTGCGCGCAGCCATGGTCGCGGTGTCGAAATTCCGCCGGACGTGATCGATCGCGCGCGCCGCGTGGGCGAGGCGCTGCTCGGGTGTCAGCCTCAGGGCATCACCGATCGCATCGGCGAGTGCGCGGGCGTCGCCGGGCGCCACCAACCAGCCCGTGCTGCCCGGCACCACCGTCTCGCGCGCACCGCCGTGGTTCGTCGCCACTACCGGCCGGCCCATTGCCTGCCCTTCCGCGACCACGCGGCCAAAGCCCTCGGGCGAGGTCGAGGCCGAGACCACGACGTCCGCCAGCATGTAGGCCGCCGGCATGTCGCGGCATTCGTCGACAATCTCCACCTGGGCACCGAGACCCAGCTTGGTGGCATGCGCCTCGAGCTCGCGGCGATAGCGCGCGTCTCCGGAGCCGACGAAGAGGCATCGGACGTCCCCGCGGCCCAGCAGGGCAATCGCCTCGATGAGCACGAGCTGACCCTTCCACCGCGTCAAGCGTCCCGGCAGGATCACCACCGGCGCGCCGTCGGGAAGCTGCCACTGCCGGGCCAGCGTCACCAGGCGCTCGGCGCCGACGCGCTCGGGGTTGAAACGCGCGAGATCGACGCCGCGCGGCACCACGCGCAACCGATCGGGTGTCACGCCGTAGACCTGCGCCACATGTGCGCCCACGAAATCGGAGATCGCTATCACCCGCTCGCCCTTCGCCATCACCGAGTTGTAGATGTGCTTCAAGCGCGAGCCCACGCCATAGGCGTTGTGGAATGTCGTGAGGAAATGCCGGCCCGTGCGGCGCGCGGCCCAGAGCGCGCTCCAGGCCGGCGCGCGGCTCCGAGCGTGCACGATGTCGATCGTGTGCCGCTCGATCACCTCGGCGAGCCGGCCGATGTTCCCGCGCATCACGAGTGGATTCTTGGACGCAAGCGGCAGCGTCACATGACGCACGCCTGCGCGCTCGATCTCGCGTACGAGTGGCCCGCCGGAGGACGCCACCACCGCCTGCCAGCCCGCCGCCGCCAGGGCCTGCGCCATCTCGATGGTGCCGCGCTCGACGCCGCCGGTGATCAGGCTCGGCAGCACCTGGAGAACGGCCGGCGGCCGGCTTTTCGCGGGCGCCGAGCCGGTGCTAGGGTCGCTACCGACGGCGGTCATGGCGCGAGAATGCGACGGTGACAAACCAATTGTCCATGCCTTCGGGAAAACCGGACACTGCCGCACCGCAAACCTTGGCGCGCGAGGGCGGCGAGACCGTCGCGTATAGGCGCCGCCCGGGCCGCTCGCCCGGCGTGGTGTTCCTCGGCGGATTCATGTCGGACATGACGGGTACCAAGGCCGAGGCGCTCGATCGCTTCTGCGCCGCGCGTGACCAGGCCTATCTGCGCTTCGATTATTTCGGTCATGGCGCCTCCTCCGGCGCGTTCAAGGACGCCACGGTCGGACGTTGGAAGGACGACGCGCTTGCCGTGCTCGACGCGCTGACCCAAGGCCCGCAAGTGCTCGTGGGCTCGAGCCTCGGCGGCTGGATCATGCTGCTTGCGGCGCTAGCGCGGGCAGAGCGCGTCAAGGCCCTCGTCGGCATCGCCGCGGCGCCCGACGCGACCGAGGACCTGATGTGGGCGGAGCTCAGCGAAGCGCAGCGTGCAACCATGCTGCGCGATGGATTTCTTCGCCTGCCGTCCGAGTACAGTCCCGAAGGCTATATCTACACGCGAGCACTCATCGAGGAGGGCCGCCGGCACTTGGTCATGCGGGCGCCGATCCCGGTCGGCTGTCCGGTGCGGCTGCTCCATGGCATGCGCGATCCCAACGTGCCCTGGCGCACCAGCCTGGCACTGGTGGAAAAGCTCGAGAGCCGAGACGTGGCGGTGACCCTCGTCAAGGACGGCGACCATCGGCTCTCGACGGACGAGAACCTCGCGCTCCTGATGAGGACACTGGAGCCGCTGCTCACGCCCTGAGTAGCGCCGCGAGCCCGTCGCGGTAGCTGGGATAGAGCAGCCTCACGCCGAGTTCCTCCTTGATGCGCCGATTGGAGACGCGCTTGTTGTCGGCATAGAAGCTGACGGCCATCTCCGAGAGCCCGGCCTGCTCGGTCGCCACTTCCGGCGGAGGCGCCACGCCCAGAAGCTCGCAGGCGAAGGCGATGACGTCGCCGGGCGGCGCGGGGTCATCATCGCAGACGTTGTAGATTGCGCCCGGTCGGGGCTTTGCCATGGACGCGCCGAGCACTCGCGCGATATCCGCGACATGGATGCGCGAGAACACCTGGCCCGGTTTGACGATGCGCCGCGCGGTCCCAGCACGCACGGCATCGAGGGCGTTGCGGCCGGGCCCATAGATGCCGGCCAAGCGAAAGACATGCACGGGAGCGCCGTGACGGCACCACAGGTCGAGCCATTGGTTCTCGGCGGCGACCCGGCGGCGCCCGCGCTCGCCCGTGGGCAGCAGGGATGCCGTCTCGTCGACCCAACCGCCCCCGCGGTCACCGTAAACGCCCGTGGTGGAGAGGTAGCCGATCCATCGAAGATTGCGGGCAGCGGCGATGTCTCCGGCGTGCACCTCGAGCACCGGGTCCCCCCTCTCGTCCGGCGGCACCGAGCTCAGGATGTGAGTCGCTTCCGCGAGGCGCGCGCGCACATCGGGGAGCGGATGCGCGCGGTCGAAGGGGAGCAACTCGACGCCCTCGGACGCGGCCGCGCCCGGATCGCTCGCGCGCCGAGTGCCGACCACGGGCCAGCGATCGGCTGTGAGCGTGCGCGCCAAGACGCCCGCGGTATAGCCGAGACCGAAGCAGAAGAGCGCGCGCTGCTCGGCTGTGCCGCTCACGCGGTCAATCCGCGGGCGCGCCCTGCGGCGCCGCCTCCAACGCCGCGGCCATTTGGCCCCGCCGCCAGCGGGCCCAGGCCCAGAGCAGCACGGCGAGCGCGGCTCCTCCGGCGAGCGGCAGGCGCAGGCCGAGCTGCGAGGAGAGCAGGCCGATCAGCAGAGAATTCAACGCCGGGCCGCCCCGAAAAATCATGCCGTAGAGCCCCATGATCCGCCCGCGCATCGCGGGATCGACGGCGCTCTGGATCAGGGTCTGGGCGCTGACGCCGGTGACCACCAATCCGGCACCGGCGACGAAGAGACAGGGCAGCGCGATCCAGAACTCCGTGGTCGCGGTGAAAGCGAGGAGCGCCAGCGACAGCATGAGCATGTGCATGACGAGCAGGTCGGTGAGACCCTCGATCCCGCTGCGCCAGACCATCCAAGTTCCGCCGAGCATCGCCCCCAGGCCGGCGGTCGCCACCATCCAGGCGAGGCCCTGCGGCCCGCGATGAAAGACGCTGTCGGCAAAGCCCGGCAGCATCTCGATGAAGCCGCGGCAGATCACCGAGCTCAGCGCGAACATGCCGAGCATGGGTCCGATGCCCGGGTGCTTGAGCGCATAGAGATAGCCCTCCAGGGTCTCGCTGAACATGCGGCTGCGGCCGCGACCCCCGCTGCGCTCGGGCGCCACCGTGACCCGGGAGAGACACACGGAGAAGGCGATATAGGAGAGCGCGTTCAACGCAAAGCTGAGGGAAGCCGAACCCTGGGAGATGGCGATGCCCGCGACGGCGGGGCCGATGAAGCGCGCATTGTTGAACACGATCGAGTTGATGGCGACCGCCGAAGGCAGGGACTCGCGATCGACCAAACTTGGGATCAGCGCGAGCCTCGCCGGCTGCGCCACCGCGTTGGCGGAGCCCAGCGCGAGCGTAAGCAGGAACAGCAGCCAGATCGCAATCAGCCCAGTGTACGTCAGTACCGCCAGAAGGATGGCTTGGCTGATCGACACAATCTGGGTCATCCGGATCACCCAGATACGATCGCGCCGGTCCGCCAGCGCCCCCGCGATGGGACTCAGGAACACCACCGGCGCCAGGTCGGCAACCGCGACCAGCCCGAGCCAAGTGCCGGAATGCGTGAGCTGCCAAGCGAGCCAGCCGACGGTCACCCGCTGAAGCCAGATGCCGATCAGGGAGATCGCATTCCCCAACGTATAGACGCGGTAGTTGCGGATGCTGAGCGCGCGCACCACGTTGCCAAAGCCGCCCGTGGAAGACTCACTGCGCACTGCTCGACGAGGCTCCTTGATCCATCGGCCCGGACAGGGTGCCCGAGACGCGGGAATGCCCGCCCCGGAACGACCGGCGGCCTGGCTCTAGCACGGCGGGTTCTGCCGGCCAGTGTGTGGCAACCCAGGGACGCCGATCTCGCCTCCGCTGCCACACGCGCGAATGTTACCAGAGTAACCCCGCCACAGGATTGATTAATTCGCACCGGACAGCTATGCGTCGGGATGGACGCGCGACAGCCGGCGCGGGCCGCGGGATACCGTCGCCCGGAGCGAGCATCGTGCCATTTTGGGTTATGTGTATAATGCCGCGTGCCTACCATCGGGAGCGTCGGGGATCCGGATGGGGGCATCGGCGAAGCGGTACCTCTCGATGAAGCGCGTGATCATGGCGGTGGCGTTCCTGGCGCTGTTGGCCGCCGGCGGCATCGCGTACCAGACCTTTGTTCTGAAGGCGGCCGAGCCGCCGCGCACGGCGCAGAATGCCGCGCCAGCGGTCCCAGTGCTGATCGCGCCCGCCACGCGCAAGGCCATGCCCGTGCGCCTCGACGCCATCGGCACGGTGCAGCCGATCGCCACCGTCGCGGTCAAGTCTCGGGTCGACGGACAGATCGCCGAGGTGAAGATCAGCGACGGCCAGGCCGTGAAGACCGGCGACGTGCTGTTCATTCTCGACACCAGGGCCGCCTCGGCGCAGCTCATGCAAGCCGAGGCCGCGCTGGCCAAGGACCGGGCGCAACTCGAGAACGCCAAACGCGACGTCGCGCGCTTCAAGCCGCTCACCGAGAAGGAGTTCGTCTCGCGCCAGCAATTTGACACGGCGCAGACCAACGCCGCGGCGCTCGAGGCGACCCTGCTCGCGGATCAGGCGACCGTCGACAACTTCAAAGTCCAGCTCAGCTACTACACGATCCGCTCGCCCATGGACGGCCGCGTCGGCACGATCGGGCTCAAGACCGGCAACGCCGTAAAGGCGCAAGACACGATCTCGTTGGTTACCATCAACCAGATCAAGCCGATCTACGCGAGCTATGCCGTGCCACAGCGCGAGCTGCCGGGCGTTCGCGCCGCGATGAGCAGCGGCACGGTGCCCGTGCAGGCCACCGTGCCGGGCGATCCCGGGCCACCTATCACCGGCAAGATCTTCTTCTTCGACAATCAGATCGACCCCACCACCGGCACCATCTCGCTGAAGGCGATCTTCGACAACGCCGACGAGCGGCTCTGGCCGGGCGAGTTCGTCAACGTCTCGACCACGCTTCGGGTCGATCCTGACGCGATCGTGGTGCCGGCGTCCGCCGTGCAGGTCGGGCAGACCGGGAGCTTCGTCTACGTGGTCAAGGCAGATAACACGGTCGAGTTTCGCCCGGTCACGGTGAGCCGCACCATCAACAACGAGTCCGTGATCACCAAGGGCCTCAATGGCGACGAGCGCGTCGTCACTGACGGTCAGCTCCGGCTGACCAACGGCAGCCGGGTCGAGATCCGCACCAGCAACACCGCGGGCGCCGTCGCGGAGAGCCGTTCATGACGTTGCCCGAGACTTGTATCCGTCGTCCGGTCATGACGACGCTGATGATGATGGCGTTCGTCATCTTCGGCTTGTTCAGTTATCGCCTGCTGCCCGTGGCGGCGCTGCCGCGCGTTGATTTCCCGACCATCGTGGTGACCGCGAACCTGCCTGGCGCGAGCCCGGAGAGCATGGCGTCCTCGGTCGCGACGCCGCTCGAGCGGCAGTTCTCCAACATTGCGGGACTGAGCTCCGTCACGTCGACTAGCGGCCAGGGCGTCACGACGATCACGCTGCAGTTCGACCTAGACCGCAACATCGACGGAGCGGCGCTCGACGTGCAATCGGCGCTGACCACCGCGGCGCGCAAGCTCCCGATCGAGATGACCACGCCACCCTCGTTCCAGAAGGTCAATCCCGCTGACCAGCCCGTGTTGTTCGCGGCGCTCTCGTCGGCGACCCAACCGCTCTCCGTAGTGGACGAGTACGCGGAGACGCTGATGGCTCAGCGCATCTCACAGCTCTCCGGCGTCGCGCAGGTGAGCGTCTTCGGCGCCCAGAAGTTCGCGGTGCGCATCCAGGTGAACCCCGAAGCGCTGGCCGCGATGGGGATCGGCATCGACGACGTCAAGAACGCGGTCGCCGCCGCCAACTCGAATACGCCGGTGGGAACGCTATCGGGACCCGCCAAAAGCTTCACGTTGCAGGCAACCGCCCAGATGGGCGCCGCCAAGCAGTACGACGGGCTGATCGTCGCCTATCGGAACGGCGCGCCGGTGCGCCTGGCCGAGGTCGCAAAGGCGATCGACAGCGTCGAGAACGACAGAGTGGCGGGCGCTCTCAACGGCACGCGCTCGATCATTCTCGCGGTGCAGCGCCAGCCCGACGCCAACACGGTCGAGGTGGTCGACAGCATCCGCGCACTCATTCCCGTGTTCCAGGCGGAGATCCCGCCCTCGATCAATCTCAAGGTGCTGAACGACCGGTCGATCTCGATCCGGCAGTCCGTCGCCGACGTGCGCTTCACGCTGCTGCTCACGGTGGCGCTGGTGGTGATGGTGATCTTCCTCTTCCTGCGCAACGTCACGGCGACGATCATCCCGGCGCTCGCCCTGCCGGTGTCGGTGATCGGCACCTTCGCAGGCATGTACGTGTTCGGCTATTCGATCGACAACCTCTCGCTGCTGGCGCTGACGCTCTCGGTCGGGTTCGTCGTCGACGACGCGATCGTGATGCTCGAGAACATCGTCCGCCACATCGAGAACGGCGAGCGCCCGTTCGAGGCGGCGCTCAAAGGCTCGCGCGAGATCGGCTTCACCATCATATCGATCACGTTGTCGCTGGTAGCGGTGTTCATCCCCGTCCTGTTCATGGGTGGCGTGGTGGGCCGAGTGTTCCGCGAATTCGCGGTCACCATCAGCATGACGATCCTGATCTCGGGGCTGGTCTCGCTGACCCTGACGCCGATGTTGTGCTCGCGGCTCCTGAAGAGCCACGCGGGCGAGAAGCACAACGCCTTCTACCGCGCGTCCGAGGCCGGCTTCCAGGCCATGATCCGCTTCTACAGATGGTCGCTTGGCCTGGTGCTCAAGGGCAAATTCGTGACGCTGCTCGTGACCATCGCGACCGTCGTGGTGAGCGGCTACTTCTACGTTCACATTCCGAAGGGCTTCTTCCCGATCGAAGACACCGGGTTCATCTTCGCGACCACGGAGGGCGCGCAGGACATCTCCTTCGAATCGATGCTTGCGCACCAGCGGGAAGCAGCGGCGATCGTGAGAGCCAATCCGAACGTCGCAGACGTCAATTCCTTCGTGGGTGCCACCGGCTTCAGCCCGGCGCTCAACAACGGCCGCATGTTCATCGCCCTGAAGCCGCGCGACGAGCGCACCAGCGGCGTCACCGAGGTCATCCAGCAGCTTCGCCGCGAGACGGCGAAGGTCCCAGGCTTCACGGTCTTCTTCCAGCCGATCCAGAACATCCAGCTGGGTGGCCGCCTCTCCAAGAGCCAATACCAATACACGCTGCAGGACGGAGATCTTTCCGAGCTCTACCGGCTCGCGCCCGTCATGCAGGACAAGATTGTGAAGCTCGCGGGCTTCCAGGACGTTACCTCCGACCTCCAGCTGCAGAACCGGCAGGTGCTGGTCGATTTCGACCGAGACAAGATGGCGCAGCTCGGCGTCACCGCGGACTCGGCGCGGAACGCGCTCTACAGCTCCTACGGCACGCGCCAGATCTCGACCATCTACGCGCCCTCGAACGACTACGAGGTCATCCTGGAGATCGATCCGCAGTACCAGAAGGACCCGTCGGCGCTCTCGAAGCTCTATATCCGGTCCGCCTCGGGCCAGATGGTGCCCCTGGACGCCTTCGCGACACTTCGCGAAGGCATCGGGCCCGTGACGGTGAACCATCAGGGGCAGCTACCGTCAGTCACCATCTCCTTTAATCTGGCGCCTGGCGTGTCGCTCGGGGAGGCCGTGAGCGCGATCGGTCGCGCCGAGCGCGAGGCGAACCTGCCGGTCACCGTCGCCCCCAGCTTCCAGGGCACCGCGCAGGTGTTCCAGGATTCGCTCAAGGGCCAGGGCCTGCTGCTGCTCGCAGCGGTCACGGTCATCTACATGGTGCTGGGCGTCCTCTACGAGAGCTTCATTCACCCGATCACCATTCTCTCCGGCCTGCCAGCGGCGGGCCTCGGCGCGCTTCTGAGCCTGATGATGTTCGGTCACGACCTCAGCGTCATCGCCATGATCGGCATCGTCATGCTGATCGGCATCGTGAAGAAGAACGCGATCATGATGATCGACTTCGCGATCGAGCGGCAGCGCTCGGGCGACACCACGCCGGAGAAGGCGATCTACGAGGCCTGTCTGCTACGCTTCCGGCCGATCATGATGACCACAATGGCGGCGATCATGGGCTCGCTCCCTATCGCGCTCGGTTCGGGCGCCGGCTCCGAGCTGCGTCGGCCGTTGGGCCTCGCGGTGGTCGGCGGCCTCATCGTCTCCCAGAGCCTCACGCTCTACATCACGCCCGTCATCTACGTCTATCTGGAGCGCCTGCGGCACGCCTTTGCCGCGCCCGCCGCGGCGAAGGCGGGGGTGGCGGCGCTCGCCGACCGTCATGTTTCCGCGGCACCCGGCGAATAGGGGCTCCCGGACTCGCGTCTGTGCCGTGGGTGCGGTGGTGCTTGCGGCGCTGGTGCTCGCGCCCACTTCCGCGTCGGCGCAGCGCAAGCCAGGTGTACCCTTCGATGCCGAGGCCTATAACCGCTGCATGACGCTCGCGGACACGCGTCCGGCGGAGGCGCAAAAAATCGCTCAGCAGGCGCGCACCAACGGCGGCGGTTACGCAGCCGAGCACTGCGAGGCGGCGGCGCTGCTCAATCTCAAGCAGTTCGAAGAGGCGGCGAAGCGCTTTCACGACGTCGCCGAGGGCAGCACCGCCGAGGACCTGAGCCTCCGCGCCGAGGCTTATGACCAGGCGGCTGAAGCCTGGCTCATGGCGCAGAAGCCGCAGAATGCGCGAAGCGAGCTCGACGCCGGCCTGAAGCTCGCGCCCAAGGACGTCCGGTTGCTGCTGGACCGCGCCCAGGCCGAGGGGCTCGCGCACGACTTCTGGGCGGCGCTCGACGACCTGAACGCGGCGCTCGACATCGAGCCCAAGCGTGCGGACGCGCTGGTGCTGCGCGCCGCGGCCTATCGCCAGGTGGAGGCGACCGACCTCGCCGTCGACGACATCGCGCGCGCGATCGCCCTGCAGCCGCAATTTCCCGATGCTTACCTGGAGCGTGGCACGCTCCGCGCGATCAAGGGCGACTACGACGGCGCCCGGGCCGACTGGACCCGCGTCAAGGAGTTGGCACCCGGGAGCTTCGCTGCGAATCTGGCCCAGCAGGACCTAAGCAAGCTCGATGCCTACCTCGCCAAGAGCCCGAAGTCGGCCAAGCCCGCCAAGCCCTGACGAGTCGGTCAGAAATCCAGGTCGGCGTAATGCTTGGGCGGCGGCGCGCCCGGAATATGGTCGGCGAGCAGCGGCCGGAAGCTCGGCCGCGACTTGATCCGGGCGTACCATTCCTTGGCGGGCTCATGGGCGTCCCAAGGCACGTCACCGAGATAGTCGAGCGCCGAGAGATGCGCGGCGGCGCTGATGTCCGCCAGCGAGAAATGGTCACCCGCGAGCCAGCGCCGCCGCTCAACCAGGAAGGTGATGTAGTCGAGGTGATAGCCGAGGTTCGCCTTGCCGGCGCGGATCGCGGCCGAATTGGGCTCGCCGAGGCCCAGGAAACGTTTCATCATCTTCTCGCCGACCAGCGGCTCCGTGACCTCTCGGTTGAGCTTGCCGTCGAACCAGTGCGTGAGCCTGCGCACCTCGGCACGGTCGAGCGCGTTGATGCCGATCAGCAGCTTGTCCCGGTAGACCTCGTCCAGGAACTCCGCGATCGCGCTGGCCTCGGCGAGCACGGTGCCGTCGGGCTCGATCAGGACCGGCACGTCGCCCGCCGGGTTGAGCGCCAGGAACTCCGGCCGCCGCTCCCAGGTCTTCTCCACCTTCATGGTGAAATCGAGGTTTTTCTCCTTCAGCACCACGCGGATCTTGCGCGAGAAGGGGGAGAGCCAGAGGTGGTAGAGGAGCCGCATGCAACCAGCAGTCTAGCGCAGCGGCGCTCGCCGCGCGAACCCGCCGCTTGCCTCTCCGGCGCGAGCGGCGGGTTCTGATCTCGCGTCGCGCGTTCGCGCTATCCGAGATACTTCTTGAGGAAGCCGATCGTGCGACCCCAGGAGAGGTCCGCGGCTGCCTTGTCGTAGCGCGCCTCGCTGGTATCGTTGTTGAACCCGTGATTCGTGTTCGGATAGACGAAGATCTCGTAGGTCTTGCCGCTCGCCTTGAGCGCAACCTCATAGGCGGGGATGCCCGCATCGATCCCCTGGTCGAGGCCGGCGTAATGCAGCAGCAGCGCGGCCTTGATCGCGGGCACCTTGTCGGCGCTGGGCTGCCGGCCGTAGTAGGCAACACCTGCGACGAGCTCGGGCTCGACCACGGCGAGACTGTTGACCATCCCGCCGCCCCAGCAGAATCCGACCGCTCCGATTTTGCCGTTGCCGTCGGGCCGCGCCTTGAGCGCCGCGAACGTAGCCCGGATATCGGCGAGCGCGTCCTCGGGCTTCAGGGTTGCGAACAGGCTCGCGGACTTGTCAGAATCATCGGACAGACCGCCGAGCGGGCTCAGGCAATCGACCGCGAGCGCCCTAAATCCCTCGATGCCGATCCGGCGGGCTATGTCCTTGATATGGGGATTGAGGCCGCGGTTCTCGTGGATTACCACGACGCTCCCGTGTGGGCCGCCGGACTTCGGCGTCACGAGATAGCCTTTGAGGCCGGTGACGCCGGGGATGTCGATCATCTGGCCTGAGATGCGTGGATCGCTCTCGGCGACCGTTTCTGCCGCAGCATAGTTGTAGTCGAGGAGCGGCAGCAGCGCGCTCGCCGCGGCAGCACCGCCGGCGATTGCAGTGAATCGATCCAGGAACGCCCGGCGGCTCATGCCGCCGTGGGTGTAGCTGTTGAACAAATCAATAAGGCGTTGGTCCATGGCGCGCGCTCCCGTGCGATTTGGCACCTAGTCTAGCGCGGTGCCGATGCCCGGGTAGTACCTGGACGCTTGCAGATCATTCGGTCACGATAAGTTGTCCGTGTCCAAAAATAGGCGCCGCCTCTTCGCTGGCGGGCGAGGGCGCTTAGTCGTCGTCGCCGGTGCCGGCGCGCTTCTCCTCGAGGCTAAGCGGCTGCGGCAGGCGCTGCAGCATCTCCTTGGGCACGACCTGCCAAAAGCGTCTTACCTCGCGCTCCCAGTCCACCAGGATCTGCTCGGCGAAGCGCGATTGCGTCTCGCGCACGTGCTCCTCGATCAACGGCTTGAGCACGCCAGCCCAATGGGGCGTCGCGATCCGCTGCCAGATCACGCTCTCGGCGTTGACCCGGCGCGGAAACTCGTCCGCGGCGTCGTAGATGAAGGCCATGCCGCCGGTCATGCCGGCACCGAAATTGTCGCCGATCGGACCCAGGATCACCGCGGTGCCACCGGTCATGTACTCGCATCCGTTGGAGCCGCAGCCTTCGACCACGATCTGGGCGCCGGAGTTGCGTACGGCGAAACGCTCGCCCGCTTGGCCCGCCGCGAACAGCCGGCCGGAGGTTGCGCCATAGAGCACGGTGTTGCCGATGATGGCGTTCTTGTGGCTCTGGAGCGGCGACGAGGTCATGGGCCGCACCACGATGGTGCCGCCGGAGAGGCCCTTACCGACGTAATCGTTCGCCTCGCCGAACACCTCGAGCTTCAGGCCCTGCACCGCGAAGGCGCCGAGCGACTGGCCGGCCGAGCCGCGCAAACGCACGGTGATGTGGCCGGGATGCAGGCCCACCATGCCGAAGCGCTTCGTCACCATGGCGGACAAGCGCGTACCCACCGCCCGATGGGTGTTCCGGATGTTGTAGGTGAGCTGCATCTTCTCGCCGACGTCGAAGAGCGCCTTCGCGTCCTTGATCATCTGGGCATCGAGCGTGTCCGGCACCTCGTTCCGGCCCTCGAGCGTGCAGTAGCGCGTGTACTCGCCCGGGTCCGCCTGCGCGAGGATCGGGTTCAAATCGAGGTCGTCGAGGTGATGGCCGCCGCGGCTCACCTGCGCCAGCAGATCCGTGCGCCCGATCACCTCGTTGAGGTTGCGGGCGCCCAGCGACGCCAGGATCTCGCGCACCTCCTCGGCGACGAAGCTGAACAGGTTGACCACTTTCTCCGGCGTGCCCGTGAACTTGGCGCGGAGCTTCTCGTTCTGGGTGCAGATGCCGACTGGGCAGGTGTTGGAGTGGCACTGGCGGACGAGAATGCAGCCCATGGCGACCAGCGAGGCCGTACCAAGCCCGTACTCCTCGGCGCCGAGGATCGCCGCGATGACGACGTCGCGGCCGCTCTTGATGCCGCCGTCGACCCGAAGCCGCACGCGGTGCCGGAGCCGGTTCAGCACCAGCACCTGATGCACCTCCGAGAGCCCCATCTCCCAGGGAATGCCGGCAAACTTGATCGAGGATTGCGGGCTCGCGCCGGTGCCGCCGGCGTGGCCCGAGATCAGGATCACGTCAGCCCGCGCCTTGGCGACACCCGCCGCCACGGTGCCA
>DATFRA010000351.1:0-9639 GCA_035263705.1 Allostellaceae bacterium | reverse complement strand
GCGCCCAATCGGCAAATCGGGCATTGCGATCGGGCGGCGAGGCCCTATAACTCCGCCGGGCTCATGCACGGGCAAGCGCCATGATCGTCATCACCGGCGGCGCCGGCTTCATCGGATCGAACCTGGTGGCGGCGCTGGAGGAGCGCGGCCAACCCGACCTCGTCGTGTGCGACCGACTCGGACGTGGCGACAAGTGGCGCAACATCGCCAAGCGGGAGCTCGCGCATATCGTGCCGCCCGAGGGCCTCTTGGCTTTTCTCGACGCCCACGCACGCGATGTCGGCGCCGTATTCCACATGGGCGCGATCTCCTCCACGACGGAGACCGACGCGGACGCGATCGTAGCCGCGAATTTCACGCTGTCGCTGTCGCTCTGGAATTGGTGCGCCCGGCACGGCGCGCGTTTCATCTACGCCTCCTCGGCGGCCACCTATGGCGCTGGCGACGGCGGATTCGACGACGACGGCTCTTCGGAGGCGCTCGCGCGGCTGCATCCGCTCAACGCATACGGCTGGTCGAAGCACCTGTTCGACCGGCGCGTGGCGCGGCTGGCCGAGCGCGCCGCGGCACGGCCGCCGCAATGGATCGGCTGCAAGTTCTTCAACGTTTACGGACCTAACGAGTACCACAAGGAAGACATGCGCAGCGTGGTGACGAAGTTCTTCCCGCTCGCCAAGGCCGGCGAGCCCGCGGCGCTCTTCCGCTCCTATCGTCAAGACGTGCCGGACGGCGGGCAGAGACGGGACTTCGTCTACGTCCGCGACTGTGTCGACGTGATGCTCTGGTTCCTCGACCACCCCGACGTGAACGGGCTCTTCAACGTCGGCAGCGGCAAGGCGCGCAGCTTCAGCGAACTGGTGACCGCGCTTTACCGCGCGGCCGGGCGCGCGCCCATGAGCGATTTCGTGCCCATGCCCGAGGCGATCCGCGAGAAGTACCAGTACTTCACGGAGGCGAAGCTCGACAAGCTCCGGCGCGTGGGTTACACGCGGCCGACCACCTCGCTCGAGGACGGCGTGGGGGATTTCGTGAGGACGTATCTCGCGGCTGCCGATCCATATCGCTGATGCTGACCATTCCCTATCCTTCCATCGATCCGGTCCTGATCGAGTTCGGACCGTTCGCGATCCGCTGGTATGCGCTCGCCTACATCGCGGGCCTGCTGATCGGCTGGCGCTATTGCGTCGGCATGGCGCGCCGGTCGCCCGCCGTGCTCGATCCCGCGCAGCTCGACGATTTCCTGGTCTGGGTGACGCTCGGAGTCGTGCTGGGCGGCCGCCTCGGCTACGTCGCGTTTTACAACCTGCCCTATTACTCGCAGCATCCGATCGAGGCGCTCAAGATCTGGTCCGGCGGGATGTCATTCCACGGCGGCGCTCTCGGCGTGGTGCTGGCAATGGCGCTGTTCACGTGGCTTCGCAAGATCGATTTCCTGCGGCTCGGCGACATGCTGGTCTGCGCGGTGCCGATTGGCTTGTTCCTCGGGAGGCTCGCGAATTTCGTCAACGGCGAGCTATACGGCCGGCCGACCAATGTTTGGTGGGCCATGATATTCCCGGCGGACGAGGCGCGATTGCCGCGGCACCCGAGCCAGCTCTACGAGGCGGCGCTCGAGGGCTTGTTGCTGTTCCTTGTGCTGTTCGTGCTGCAGCGCTTCACCCCTGCCCGCGATTATCGCGGCTATCTCTCGGGCGTGTTCCTGACCGGCTACGCCCTCGCACGCATCACGGCGGAATTCTTCCGCGAGCCCGACCGCCAGCTCGGCTACCTCGCGGGGGGATTCACCATGGGCCAGCTGCTGTCGGTGCCCGTACTCATCGCCGGCGCCTGGCTCATCGCGCGCTCGCGCCGGAACGTGGCGCCGGCGGTTTGAGAGCCGCCGTGGCTGCGACGGCGCTTGCCGACCTCATCATCCGGCGCATCCGCGCGACCGGCCCGCTGACCATCGCCGAGTTCATGGCCGAGGCGCTCCAGCATCCGCGGCTCGGCTATTACGCGACGCGCGATCCCTTGGGCGCCGCCGGCGATTTCATCACCGCGCCCGAGGTGAACCAGGTGTTCGGGGAGCTGATCGGCCTCTGGTGCGCCGACATCTGGACGCGGATGGGCCGGCCCGACCCCGTGCTCCTGGTGGAACTCGGGCCCGGCCGCGGCACACTAATGGCGGACGCACTCCGCGCCCTCGCGGTCGCGCCTGACTTCCGCCGGGCGCTCCGGTTGCATCTGGTCGAGACCAGTCCGGCGCTGCGTGCCCTCCAATCCAAGACGCTCGCCGCCGCCGCCGAGCCGACCTGGCACGAGAGCCTGGATCAGGTCCCGACCGGGCCCTTACTGATGATTGCGAACGAGTTCCTCGACGCGCTCCCGATCCAGCAATTCGAGCGGCGAAGCTCGGCCTGGCACGAGCGCTGCGTGGGCTTGGCGCCGGATGGGGCGACGCTGGCGTTCGTGCTCGACCCCGCGCCCACTTCGGCGGCGCTGTGTGCTCCGCGCTTCGCCGGGGTGCCGGATGGCAGCGTGATCGAGATTCGGCCAGACGCGCTCAACCTCGCTGCGCACATCGCTAAGCGCCTCGCGACCGACCGCGGCGCGGCTTTGTTTATCGACTATGGGCATGCTGAAAGCGCGTGCGGAGATACGCTGCAGGCGGTCCGGCAGCACCGCTATCATCCCGTGCTTGAGACGCCGGGCGGCGCCGACCTCACGGCTCACGTGGATTTCCAGGCCTTCGCCGACAAGGCGCGCGCCGCGGGCGCGCAGGCTTGCGGACCCGTCACGCAGGCCGATTTCCTGCGCGCGCTCGGCGTCGAGAGTCGAGCGCAGCGGCTCATCGCCAAGGCCTCGCCTGAGACAGCCGCGGCGATCGCGAGGGGCGTGCGTCGCTTGATCGGCGGCGACGAAATGGGCACGCTCTTCAAAGTGCTCGCCCTCGCGCATCCTGACCTACCGGTACCGGCCGGCTTTCCCGCGTACGCACCATGATCGTGCACGAGCTGCTCGAGGCGCCGCGGATTCGGCATGGCTTCTTCACCCGCGAGGGCGGTGTGAGCGAGGGTTTGTTCGCGTCGCTGAATTGCGGTTTCGGCTCCGGCGACGACGCCGCACGTGTGTCGGTGAATCGCGCGCGAGTGGCCGAGAACCTCGGCGTGGCGGCCGATCGTCTCGTGACCTGCTATCAGATCCACAGCGCGGACGCGGTCGTCGTCGAGACGCCCTGGCGGCGCGAGGCTCCGCCGCGCGCGGACGGCATGGTGACGACCGTGCCGGGGCTGGCGCTCGGCGTGCTGGCGGCGGACTGCGCCCCGGTGCTGCTCGCCGACGCGGAAGCAGGCGTGATCGGCGCCTGCCACGCGGGCTGGCGCGGCGCGCTCGCCGGCATCGTCGAGAGCACCGTCGAGGCGATGAGACGACAGGGCGCGCGCATCGAGCGGATCGCCGCCGTGGTGGGCCCGTGCATCGGCGAACGCTCCTACGAGGTGGGGCCGGAATTTCCGGCGCCCTTCCTCGCCGCGGACCTCGCGGACGCCGATCTCTTCAAGCCCGCGCCGCGTCCGGACCACTTCCTGTTCGATCTCGCGGGCTGTGTGCTGCGGCGACTCCGGCGCCTCCGCGTGGGCACGGCAGGGGCAACGGGCGGCGATACAGCGGCGGAGGTGCCGCGCTACTTCTCGTACCGGCGTGCGTGCTTGCGCGGCGAGCGCGACTATGGTCGGTTGATCTCCGCTATCGCCTTGATGCCCTGATCGCGGAGCGGCGGGATTGATAACCGTGCGATACGGACGGAGCCCGGAGGCCGCCGCGGCGGCGATCTTCCCGCCCGATTTCACGGGGGCCCGGGAGCGATTCCTGGCGCTCGCAGCGCGCGCGGAGCTGCCGGTCAAGACCTACGAGAATCCCCGCAAGGGTCCGACCGGCGAGCGGCTCGCCACCGACGTGGCGCTGCAGGGCGATCCCAGCGCCCAGAAGCTCTTGGTGACGATCTCCGCCATGCACGGCGTCGAGGGATTCTGCGGCTCGGGGTGCCAGGCCGACTGGCTCATGGAGACCGCTCGGACGGAGTTGCCGCCGGATCTCGCGATTCTGCACGTCCACGCCATCAACCCTTACGGCTTCGCGTGGCTCCGGCGCGTCACCGAGGAAGGCGTCGATCTCAACCGGAACTTTTACGACTTCGCCAAGCCGCCGCCGGAGAATCCGGGATACGACATCCTGGCGGACGCGCTGGTGCCGCCATCCCTGTCGCCGGAAGTGGTCGCCGCAGCCGAAGCGAAGATCGCAGCCTTTCGCAATGAGCGCGGTCGGAACGCGCTTCAGCGCGCACGCAGTGGTGGCCAGTACAAGCACCCGACCGGAATGTTCTACGGCGGCACCGAGCCCACCTGGTCGCGCCAGACCTTGGAGCGGATCGTCGCCGACTATGGGCTTCCGGCGCGCGCCCTGGTAGCGGTCATCGACTTTCACACGGGCCTCGGACCCTATGGCTACGGCGAGCTCATCGTCGACCTGGACCCAGGGGCGCCGGGTCTCGCCACCGCGCGCGATTGGTACGGCGAGGGGGTGACGGTGCCGCTTCTCGGCACCTCGTCCTCCGTTCCCAAGCACGGCACGGTGGGTATGAGCTTCTGGCAGCCGCGGGTCGGCGATGGCGTCGTCTACACCGCGCTGGAGTTTGGCACCTTCGGCCCCGACCAGGGACGCAGCCCCATGCGCGAGGACCACGTGCTGCACGCGCGCGGACCCGTCGATTGGACCTCGCCGGAGACCCAGCGCATCAAGCGGAACCTACGGCGCCACTTCTTTCCGGACACCCAGCCATGGCGCGAGCTGGTGCTGTTCCGCAGCCGGCAAGTGCTGGCTCAGGCACTCGCCGGCCTCGCCGCAGCGTAAGGAGAATTGCGACACATGGCCTTGCATTTCTCCGTCGAGGAACTCGCCGACCGCCGCCGGCGCACCATCGCCGCCATGGCCGAGGCGAGGCTCGATGGTCTCCTGATGTTCCGGCAGGAAAGCATGTACTACCTCACGGGTTACGACACCTTCGGCTATGTGTTCTTCCAGTGCCTCTATCTTGGCGCCGACGGCACCCTGACGCTGCTAACCCGCGCGCCGGACCTCCTGCAGGCGAAGCACACGTCCGTCATCTCGGACATCCGCATCTGGGTCGACGCGCCCGACGCCAGGCCCGCCGAGCAGCTCCGCGCGATCCTGACCTCGCTGGGCTGCAATGGGAAGCGCCTCGGTGTCGAGTGGGAGGCCTATGGCCTGACCGCCCGAAACGGCCAGCGGCTCGCGTCCGCGCTCGAGGGCTTCTGCACGCTCGCCGACGCCTCCGACCTGGTGAGCCGCTTGCGCGTGGTCAAGAGCCCGGCGGAGCTCGCCTATGTCCGCCGAGCCGCGGAACTCGGCGACGCCGCCCTCGAAGAGGCGCGCCGGCTCGCGAAGCCCGGCGCCTCCGAGGGCGAGATCCTCGCGGCGATGCACGGCGCCGTGTTCCGCGGCGGCGGCGACGACCCCGGCAACGAGTACATCATCGGCTCGGGCCCCGACGCGCTGCTCTGCCGCTACAAGAGCGGCCGCCGTGACCTCGACGCCAACGACCAGCTGACCCTCGAATTCGCAGGCGTCTATCGCCACTACCACGCGTGCCTCATGCGGACGCTAGTCATCGGCCGCGCCGATCCGAGGCTCGCGGAGATGCATAAGGCCGTCAGCGAGGCGCTCCAGGTCTCGGAAGCGGCGCTCAAGCCCGGCCACACCTTCGGCGATGTGTTCGATGAGCATGCCCGCGCGCTCGATGCGCTCGGTCATCGCGCCCATCGCCTCAACGCCTGCGGCTACAGCCTCGGGACGACCTTTGCGCCGAACTGGATGGACTGGCCGATGCTCTACCACGGCAATCCCGTGCCGGTCGCACCGGGCATGGTGATCTTCCTACACATGATCGTGTTCGACGCCGAGCGCGGCCTCGCCATGACCCTGGGCCGGACCTCCGAGGTGACGGCGACCGGCGCCCGCGTGTTGTCGCGCGCGAGCCTCGACTTCGCGCTCAGCTGACCGCCGATGCCTTATCTCATCGGCTTTGCTCTCCTCTTCGTTCTCGGCCTGTTGGTGAGCTGCGCCCTGGTATGACCGCCCGCATCGCTGCCGTCACGCTCGCCCTGCTCCTCGTGGGCTGTCAGCCCTTGCCGCACCCGTTCGAGGACGACAAGCCGGCGCGGCATGCGCCCATCATCAGCCTGCGCAATACCACCAGCGTCTCCGTGGCACCGGTAGCGGGGCTCGAGCCCGCGGCGCGCGACCAGCTCGCGGGCGCGAT
This sequence comes from Allostellaceae bacterium, assembly GCA_035263705.1. GTDB lineage: Bacteria > Pseudomonadota > Alphaproteobacteria > ATCC43930 > CGMCC-115725 > DASZHJ01. Next base: position 3,323 of record DATFRA010000351.1, on the reverse strand, counting down.
GGCCAGCGCGCTCCAGGACCTCGACGTGCTCGCGAGCGCCGAGAGCGCGAGCCGCGGCAGCCTGAGCCTGCTCGGCACTGCCCGGGCCGAGGGCACCAAGGTCGTCGTCGACTGGCATCTGGTCGATCCCGCCGGCAACGCGCTCGGAGAGGGATCGGGCTCCGCGCCCATCAGACTCGACGCCGTCAATCGCGGAGAGGCCGCGGCGCTCAAGGCGCTGGCCGTCGCCGCCGCACCGGATGTGGCGAAGCTGCTGCAGGACGACGGGCCGATCGAGTCCACCGAGACCGCCTCGCTCCGCAAGCTGGTCGTGATGCCAGTGACCGGCGCGCCCGGCGACGGGCGCGACGCGCTGCAACTCGCCATGACCGCGGCGCTGACCCAGGCCAAGCTTACGGTCCTTCCGGCGCAACCGAGCGATGCCAAGGCGCTCTCCGTGGTAGGCAGCGTGAGCCTCGATCGCCCACAAAATGGGCAGCAGCACATCGCCATCACCTGGGCGCTCATGGGGCCCGGCGGCAAGCAACTGGGCGTGGTGAAGCAGGAGAATGCTGTGCCGCAGGGTAGCCTCGATGGCCGCTGGGGCGATGTCGCCAACTTCGTCGCCACCGCCGCGGCACCCGGCATCCTCGCGATCATCGAGAAGGCCGAGCAGGTCCAGAGCGGCAGCTAGAAAGCCGCGCAAATCCGCGGCAAATCGCGCGCCTCGCGGCGGTTTACACGCCATGTCGGCTTTGTTACATTCCGCGCGCGCCGCCGGGGGCGCGACCGGGCGAACCGCCCGCATTCGGCGAGATCGGATGAAAATCCTGACCTGCAACAGCAATCGGCCGCTTGCCGAGGCGATTTCGGCTTACCTCAACTTGCCCCTCACCAAGGCGAGCGTGCGGCGCTTCTCGGACATGGAGATCTTCGTCGAGATCCAGGAGAACGTGCGCGGCGAGGACGTGTTCCTGATCCAGTCGACCTCGTTCCCTGCGAACGACAATCTGATGGAGCTCCTAGTCACGCTGGACGCGCTGAAGCGCGCCTCGACCCGGCGCGCGACCGCCGTCATCCCCTACTACGGCTACGCAAGGCAGGACCGAAAATCGGCGGCACGCACGCCGATCTCGGCGAAGCTGGTCGCCAACATGATCACCGCCGCCGGCGCCGACCGCGTGCTCACCGTCGACCTGCACGCGGGGCAGATCCAGGGATTCTTCGACATCCCCACCGATAACCTCTTCTCGGCGCCCGTGTTCCTCAAGGACATCTCCGAGCGCTACAACGGCGGCGACCTCGTGATCGTGTCGCCGGACGTGGGCGGCGTGGTGCGCGCGCGGCACATCGCGCGCCGGCTCAACGCCGATCTCGCCATCATCGACAAGCGGCGCGAGCGCGCGGGCCTCTCGGAGGTCATGAACATCATCGGCGACGTCGGCGGACGTCGCTCAATCCTGGTGGACGACATCGTCGACAGCGCGGGCACGCTCTGCAACGCCGCCGAGGCGCTGATCGAGCGCGGCGCCAAGTCGGTCTCGGCCTACGTGAGCCATGGCGTGCTGTCGGGCGGCGCGGTCGGCCGCGTCACCGCCTCTCCGTTGCAGGAGCTGGTGATGACCGATAGCATCCTCGCGACCGAGGCCGTGCGGGTCGCGCACAACATCCGCCAGCTCTCTATCGCGCCGTTGATCGCCGAGGCGATCCGGCGGATCAGCGAGGAGCGCTCGGTCTCGAGCCTGTTCGATTGAGGAGTCTTCCGCCCGCGACAGCGGGCAGATCGGAAGCGCGCGGCACCCCTGGAGGCCGGCACTTCCCGCGGCAGAAGCCCGCGCAAACCGCGCCGGCGCCGCGTCACGTGAGCCTGAGAGGAGTTGGAAATGGCTGAACTCGTCACCATCCGCGCGGAAGCGCGGGACCGGGCCGGAAAGGGGGCTGCCCGGGCCACCCGTCGCGACGGTCGGGTGCCCGGAGTACTTTATGGCGACAAGAAGCCGCCGGTGCTGATCTCGATCGATCCGAGCGAGCTCGACCGCGAGGTCAACAAGCCCGGCTTCTTCGCGCGCCTGCTTCACGTCGAGATGAATGGCGGCAAGGAGCGCGCGCTGCCGCGCGACGTGCAGTTTCATCCCGTGAGCGACCGACCCTTGCACGTGGATTTCATGCGCGTCGGCGCGGGCGCGCGGATCGCGGTCGAGATCCCCGTCAACATCGTCGATGCCGAGAAGTCGCCGGGCATAAAGCGCGGCGGTATCGTGAACCTGGTACGGCACGAGATCGAGCTCTACTGCAACGCCGACGCGATCCCCGAGAAGGTCGACATCAGCCTTGAGGGCCTGGAGATCGGCGGCAGTGTGCACATCCGGAGCGTCAAGCTGCCGGAGGGTACCAAGCCCACGATCGCCCGCAATTTCACGGTGGCGACAGTGGCGGCGCCGACCGTGGTCCGCGAAGAGCTGGCGGCGGCGCAAGCCGCAGCCCAAGCCGCGGCGGCGGCGGCCGAGGCCGCGGCCTTGGCGGGTGAGGTGCCGGCGGAAGGCGCGCCCCCGGAGGGCGCGCCTGGCGCGGCGGCTCCTGCGCCCGGCGCCGCGGCCGGCGCACCGGCTGCCGCGGGCGCCGCGGCTCCCAAGGGAGCTCCAGCCGCTGCTCCGGCGAAGGGTGCGCCCGCAGCCCCTGCGAAGGGACCTGCTCCCGCGAAGGGGCCGCCGGCGAAGGGCTGATACGCCGAGCGAGAGCGCGCTTTCACCCATGCGGCTTCTCGTCGGGCTCGGCAACCCCGAGCCCCGCCACGCGAAGAACCGCCACAACATCGGATTCATGGCGGTGGACGCACTCGTCCGTCGCCATGAGTTTGCGCCCTTCCGCTCGAAATTCTCGGGCGCCTACGCCGAGGGTACCGTGGCGGGCGAGCGGGTGATCGCGCTCAAGCCCATGACCTTCATGAACCTCTCCGGCGACAGCGTCGGCGCCTGTGCGCGGTTCTACAAGGTCGATCCCGCGGAGATCGCCGTGATCCACGACGAGCTCGACTTGGCACCCGGCAAGCTCCGCGTCAAGCGCGGCGGCGGCACCGCGGGCCATAACGGGTTGCGCTCGATCGACGACGCGATCGGGCCCGACTTCTGGCGCATGCGCATCGGCATCGGTCATCCCGGTATCAAGGAGCTGGTGCTGCCCTACGTGCTGCAGAACTTCGACGCGGAGGAGATGGCTTGGGTGACGCCGCTCATCGCGGCGATCGCCGAGGCGGTGCCGCTCCTGGTCAAGGACGACGCGCCGGGTTTCATGACCAAGGTCTCGCTGATCCTGAAGCCACCAGCGCCGAAGCCGCCGCGGCCGCA
>DATFRA010000350.1:0-4991 GCA_035263705.1 Allostellaceae bacterium | reverse complement strand
GAATACTGGCGCCGCTTCCTCACGGAGATCCTGGTCTGGGGCCTGCTCGCGATGTCCTCGGATATCCTGATCGGCTACACCGGGATGGTGTCGTTCGGCCACTCCGCGTTCTTCGGTCTGGGCGTCTACGGCGCGGCGGCGGCACTGCTCACGGTGAAGCCGCCGAGCCTCTGGCTCGCCATCGTATACGGCCTCGTCGGTGCCGGCGCCGTCGCGCTGTTCGTCGCCTACTTCTCGACCCGGCTCCGCGATATCTACTTCGCGATCACTACGCTGATCTTCTCGCAGATCTTCTACGTGATCATCTTCACCTGGACCGAGGTGACCGGCGGCGAGAACGGCCTCACATTCAGGAAGCCCGCGCTGGCGATCCCGGGGCTCTTCTCGATTCCGTTCGACACTCGGACGCTGCACTGGTTCGTGCTGGCCGTGGTCGCGCTCTCGTACCTTCTGCTGCGGCGGATCACCCAATCGCCCTTCGGCATGGTGCTGCAGTCGATCCGCGAGAACGAGGCGCGCACGCGCGCGATCGGCTACCCCGTGGAGCGCTACAAGATCGCGGCGGTGATGCTGTCGGGACTGTTCGCGGGACTCGCGGGCGTGCTTTACGCCATCCAGAAATCTTTCGCGGCGCCCGACTTCGTGTTCTTCGTGACATCGGGCCAGACGGTGATCCACAACGTCATGGGCGGAATCGGTACGCTGGTCGGACCCATCGTCGGGGCCGGTTTCTTCCTGCTCCTGCACGAGGTGCTCTCGCGCTTCCTCACGGAGTACTACCTGATCCCCGTCGGGATCATCTTCATCGCCATGGTGATCTTCATGCCCCAGGGCCTGCTCGGCTTCGCGCGACGCTGGCTCAATCGGTAACCGGCGAGGACACCACAAGGAAGATCAAGTCCTCGACCCCCGTGTTCTCGATCGCGTGCTCGATCCCGGGCGGCAGGAAGACCACGTCGTGCCGACGAACGACCTGCTTCTTGCCAGCGATCTCCATCAACCCCTCGCCCTCGAGCACGTGATAGACCTGCTCCTGCGTCCTGTGCATGTGCGGCTCGACGCGCGCCATCGGCTGATACATCGAGATGCGGTAGTCGATGTGGCGGGAATCGGCTGTCTCCGGCATCACCAGCGGCTTCGAGAGCGCGCCGCCCGAGTGACCGGGGAATTCCCGCCACGGCACCTCCGCGACGTTGCGGATGAAGGGTCGCCGCTCGTCCTGAGCCATCATTCATGTCTCCTCTATTCATCGCCACCGGCGGCGAGCTCGCGGCCCTCGATCAGATCGTCCACCGCTTTCTGCACCAGCCGGTACTTCACGTCGTTGACGCTGAAATCGCGAAAATAATTGACGAGATCGCCCCAGGGATCGTTGAGGCGATCGACCGCCGAGATGAATGCCACCACGCCGCCGATCTCGAGCTGATCCGTTAACACGTACCAGCCTCCGAGTAACAACGCCGCGATCCGCTGCAGGTGATTGCAGAAGTTCATCAGGAAATTCATGGTGAACTTGAGCTTGAAGATGCCCATATCGAGCTCGAACACTCGCTGGATCGGACCGTAGTCGATGTGTTCGCCTCGTGCCGGCGGTTCGACGATGCTCACGCTGAGACCGCGCAGCACCTGAACGCGCTTGGCCGTGCGGTCGATGATCGCCCTCTGCATCAAGGGCACGAAGACGAGCTGCGGCATGAAGATCGCCACCGCGATTAGCGCCATCCAGGGATCGAGGTGGATCATGTAAGCAAGCACCGAGAGCATGACGCCTCCCTGCAGGAGCGGCTCGGAGATGCTGCTCCCCACGAAGGAGCCGACCGGCTCGACCTCAGCGACGATCATCGAGATCTCAACGCCCTGTACCTCGGGATCGCTCGCCGCGACAGACGATAGTCCGACCAGGCGCTGGATCCGCCGACGCAGGTCGAGGATGGCGCGCTCGCCCACCCAATTCCGGTAAATGTTGAGCGCGAGCTTGGTGGCGCCGTGGACCAGGACGACGCCGGCATAGATGCCGCACAGTGTAATCACGTAGCTGAAGGTCCGATGCTTCACGAGATCGTTGACGATGCGGCGCTGCAGCTCGAGCGGCACGAGCTCGATCAGGAATACCGTCACCGTGAGCAGGAACAGCAGCGCCTGATGGGGCGCGCTGGTGTCGAGCACGTAGCGGAACATGGTGCGCGGGAGCTTGATAGATGGCTCGAGGATCCCGGCGCGCGGGTCGGGCCCACTGCCCGATGGCGGCGACCGGGCCGCTTCGTTCATGCGCACGCCGCGCGGTCGACGACGGCGCGCCGATCGATTCCCTCCGGGAGCATGCCGAACGTCCCGCCCGCCTCGTTCTCGAGCCGCGAGGCGCAGAAGGCGTCGGCGACCGGTGCCGGCGCGTGGCGGACCAGCAGCGCCGCCTGCAGTGCGACCGCCATGCGCCCTACCAGTCGCCGGGCGAGGCCCTCGTCTGTCCGGCGCGCAGCATGGAGCTCCGTCTCGAGGGTCGCGATGAAGCGATCGAGACGGGCGTTTGCACCGCCCGCGGCTCGCACCTCCGCCAGAAAAGCGTCGATCGCTTCCGGCGATTTCTCCATCGCGCGCCGGACGTCGAGGCAGATCACGTTGGCCGAGCCCTCCCACACGGAGTTCACGGGCATCTCGCGATAGATCCGCGGCATGATGCTTTCCTCGACATAACCGTTGCCGCCCAGCACCTCCATCGCCTCCAGCGCCAGCGCCGGCGCGCGCTTGCAGATCCAGTATTTTGCGACGGGCGTCAGCAGGCGTCGGAGCGCGATCTCTCCGGCTTCGTCCTGCCGGTCATAGGCGCGCGCCAGCCGGAACGCGAGGAGCGCCGCGGCCTCCGACTCGAGAGCGAGGTCCGCCAGAACATTGGTCATCAGCGGCTGGTCGACGAGACGCTTCTGGAAGGCGGTGCGGTGCCGGGCGTGGTGGATCGCCTGCACCGTGGCCTGACGCATCAGACCGGCGGAGCCGATTGCGCAATCGAGCCGCGTCAGATTTCCCATCTCGATGATGATGGGGATGCCACGCCCCTCCTCGCCGACCAGCAACCCCCACGCCGCCGCGAGCTCCACCTCCGAGGAGGCGTTCGAGCGGTTGCCGAGCTTGTCCTTGAGGCGCTGCAGCCTGAGCCCGTTGATGGTGCCGTCGGGCGTCCAGCGCGGCACCAAGAAGCAGCTGGGGCCGGCGGGTGCCTGTGCCAGCATCAGGAACGCATCGCACATCGGGGCCGAGAGGAACCATTTGTGACCAGTGATCCGGTAGGCTCGGCCTGGTCCGCCCGCATCGACCGCCTCGGCCCGCGTGGTATTGGCGCGCAGGTCGGAGCCACCCTGCTTCTCCGTCATGCCCATGCCCAGCAGCGCGCCGGTCTTCTCCGCCGCCGGACGGAAGCGGTCGTCGTAGATGCGCGAGAACACCCGTGGCAGCCACTCGGCCGAGATCGCGGTCTCGCGCCGCAGGGTCGGCACCGAGCCGTAGGTCATGGCGATTGGGCAGTAAACCCCGCTCTCGACCTGGGTCAGCATGTAGCACCCCGCCGCGCGCGCGACGTGTGCGCCGGGCTTAGGCTCGACCCACGGCGAGGCGTGCAGGCCAGACGCGACCGCGAGCCCGAGCATCGCGTGATAGGCGGGGTGGAATTCCACCTCGTCACGGCGATTGCCGTAGCGGTCGAACGGCAGCAGCCGCGGCGGATTGGCATTGGCGGCGAAGCCGGCCTCGATCGTCTCGCGGGTGCCGAGCTTGCTCCCGAGCGTCGTGAGCTCGCCAGCCGCCCACCCTGCCCCTTCGCGCTTCACGGCCTCGGCGAGCACCCGGTCGCTGTCGAAGAGGTTGTAGTCGACGAGCGGCGGAGGCTGATTGAAGACTTCGTGCGTCGCCAACAAGAGCTCGGTTTGTCGCGCCATGGGCGCCTCTCCCTGCCGCGGCCGGCGGCACTCCAGTTTAGCAGAGGCCGGCTCGTCCAGCGCTGCGACGCAGTTGAGTGGTCGGCGGAGCCTCCACTAGGATGCGGCGCGCAGCAATGGCTAGTGCAGCAGCACGAGGTTCAGCATGGCAGAGCAACGGATTGGATGGGTGGGCGCGGGCCGCATGGGCTTCGCGCTCGCCGAGCGGCTTCTCAATGCTGGAGTGAAACTCTCGGTCTACAACCGCACGCGCGCCAAGGCGGAGCCGCTGGCGACCCATGGCGCGACCGTGGTCGATTCTATCGCCGACCTCGTCGATTTCGACATCGTGTTCGTCATCGTCGCGGAGTCCAAGGACCTGCTGGACGTGATCTCCGGTCCGAAGGGACTCTTGTCCCGGCCAGGAAAGGCCCCGCGGGTGGTGGTTGACAGCTCCACGGTCTCCGAGGCAGCCTCCGCGGAGGCGCGGGCGCTCCTGGCGCGCCGCGGATCCGCGTTCCTGGCCGCGCCCGTGAGTGGCAATCCGAAAGTGGTGCGTTCGGGCAAACTTAGCGTGGTCGTTTCCGGTCCACCGAACGCCTTCGACCGCGCAGTGCGCTATCTGAAGATGTTCGGCCATAGCGTCTCCTACGTGGGCGACGGCGAGAAGGCCCGCATCGTCAAGATCTGCCACAACGTCTACCTGGGCATCGTCGCGCAGGCGCTCTCGGAGATCACCGTGCTCGCCGAGAAGAACGGCGTATCGCGCCACGCATTCCTGAGCTTCATTAACGACAGCGTGATGGGCTCGGTGTTCTCGCGCTACAAAACGCCGGCCTACGTGAACCTCGACTTCGCCGCGACATTCACGCCGCCGCTGCTGCGCAAGGATTTGGACTTGGGCCTCGAGGCGGCACGGGCCGAGGGCGTGCCAATGCCGCTCACCGCGCTCACGCGAGAGATCGTCCAGACCCTGGTCGGCAACGGCTATACCGATTGCGACTTCGCGGCCTTGATCGAGCTCGAAGCGAAGGGCGCCGGCCTAAAGCTCGTCTCTGAGAATGCAAAGCTGAGCGACGGGCTCGA
>DATFRA010000349.1:0-7566 GCA_035263705.1 Allostellaceae bacterium | reverse complement strand
CGCCATAGGCGAGATTGCCGCGCAGCGTCTGCCGTCCGTAGAGGCCGTTGCCGTCGACCCCGCCGTGCTTCATCAGAGGCAACGGCTCCGTCACGATCATCTCGGCGCGCGCCGGCGCCAGCGGCAGGTCGGCGCCCACCATGGCTACGAGCTTCGCGGTCTGCGGGCCCGCCGCGATCACCAGTGCGTCGCAGCCGAAGGTGCCGCGGTCGCTCACGACCTCCACGGCCTTGCCGTTGCGCACGGTGATGCCGGTCACGGTCGCGTGCTGGAGGATTTTTCCGCCGTGATCCTGCAGCGCCCAGGCATAAGCCTGGCTCGTGCGCTGCGGGTTGGCGTGGCCGCCGAAGTCCAGCAGGAATCCGCCGTAGACGTTGTCGCCGCAGAGCGGCACGAGCTCCCGGATTTCCGCTGGCGTGAGGCGCTGGCATTTGAAGCCCTGCTTTCCCGCCAGCCGCTCGATGCGGGTGTGGTGCGTGAATTGCGCCTCGTCGAGGGTGACGCGGATGCGGTGCCGCTGGTACTCGGTCGGATAGCCCAGCAGGTCATCCATCTGCGGCCAGAGCTTCTGCTCCTCCATGAAGAAGGGGCTGAAGGCGTGGGTGCAGCCGCCGCCGTTGCGGCCCGAGGCTTCCCAACCGACGATGCCCTTGTCGAGCACGAGCACGTCGACACCGTTGCGCGCGAGCCACCAACCCGCGCTGAGGCCGGTTACCCCACCGCCGATGATGACGACTGACGCGCCCTTGATGTCGATCATTTGCCGGAATCCGTGCTGGCCTCGATGGTCCCCGGCACCGCCGGCGACACTGGACCCATCTCCCAATAGGCCGTCCACTGCGCGGGGATGCCGAACCAGACGTCCCAGTTGTCGCGCGTCGCCTGGGTCTCGTCGTGCGGCCACAGCGCCGCAAGCGGCAGCGGACGCACCGGTGCGCGGTAACTCGCGAGCGGCACCTGCTCGGGCGGGACGCCCGCACTCATCGCCAGCAGCATCTGGATTTGCTCGCGACAGCGCCGACCCTGGCAGGTCCCCATGCCCGCTCGCGTCAGCCGCTTCACTTGGTCCGCATTGACTGGCCCTTCCTTCGCCAGCGCCGCCACATCGCGGGTGCGCAACTGCGAGCCGCCCCACTTCAAATAACGTGGCGGCGTCAGCTCCACGAGCTCGCGCCGCGTCACCTCCTCGCACTGGCAGACCGTCACATCCATGCCGCCGACGGCGAGCTCGGCCGCGAGCCAGCGCTGCCAATGAGCGACTGTATCGAATTTCGGCGCGAAGATCGGCACTTCTTCGATTCGGCGGTGCTCGGCACCGAGCGCTCGCGCGGCGGAATCACCGGCGCGCCGGCCCTCGGTAATCGCGATCTCGGGATCGGTGATCTTCCTGTCGAAGACTCCGGCGCAATCGCCGACCGCTTGAACGCATGTCACCGAGGTGACGCCGTCGGAGTCGAGCACGGGCACGTGGCCGCCGCGGGTCGGGTCGAACACAAGGCGGCAGCCCAGCACATCCATCAGCTCGACGTTGGGGACGGCGCCGATAGCCGCCACGATCGTGTCACACGCAACCGCGCGCTCGCTCCCCACAATGGGGGCGCCAGACTGGTCGAAGCGGACCAGCACGACGCCCTCGACCTCGGTCTTGCCGAGCACCTGCTTCACCGCGTACCCACCGAAGAACGGCACGCGGGCTCTGGAGAGGGGCGGGCGCAGCACATCGGGGCCGAGCGGTTCCTGGGCGATGTCGACGACGCCGGCGATCTCCAGGCCTTCAGCCAGGGCGGCACCGGCGACATGCATCCCGAGCGCACCGGAGGCGAGGATCGTCAGGCGGCGCCCATCGAAAGCCCGATAGCGCTGCAAGAGGCTGAGCGCGGCTTGGGCGCCCACCACGCCCGGCTTCTCCCAGCCGGGAAAGCCCATTCCGAGATCGCGCGCTCCCGTCGCGAGAATCAACCGATCGAAGCTCACCAGCCAGGACCGCTCCTCATCGGCAAGCCCGAGCACCGGCTTCGCCATGCTTCTGAGGCCCGGCCCTTTGACGAAAGCGCCCCAGGCATAGACGCCGAGCTGAGCGTCGATGCCGAGCTCGAAGGCCTCAGCGAGGCCCGGGTTGGTCTCGACGATCCGCTCGACCATGCGCCCCTTGTTCTGCACCGCGGCGTTCATGCGCCCGCCGAAATGGAAGGGCACGTCGAGACCCATGAGCGCCTGGGACACGGGGTTCTCGTCGATGAGCAGCACTTCGACGCCAGCCTTGGCGGCGGTGATCGCAGCGGCGAGCCCCGCGGGCCCCGCGCCCACCACGGCGAGTGGTACATGCCGCTCGATCGGCATATCAGCGCCGGCGGTGGACTTTGGGTCGAGACGCGCTCGCGTCATCGGCTTCTCCCGTGCTAGAAATCCTGCGCCGTTTTTACCGAGGAATCCCCGATGTCGTCACGCACGGAAATGCTGGACCTGCTAAAGTCCCGCAAGCAGTTCTTCACGCTCCCGCAGCGCTTCTACAGCGACCCCGCCTTCTACGAGCTCGACCTCGAGCTGATCTTCAACAAGCAGTGGATTTTCGCAGGCGCGGAATGCGAGGTCGCGAGCCCCGGCCAGTATTTCACGCTCACCATCGGCCGCACACCGGTCATCGTTGTGCGCGACCGTGCTGGCATGATTCGCGCCTTCTTCAACACCTGCCGGCACCGCGGTTTCAAGATCTGCGATGCCGAGCGCGGAAAGAGCCTGAGCCTCGCCTGTCCCTATCACCAGTGGACGTACGACCTCTCCGGAAAGCTGCTCTATGCGGGTCGCATGCACGAGGAGTTCGATCCCAGCGGCATTGCGCTCAAGCCGATCCACGTCGAGACCGTCGAAGGCACGATCTTCATCTGCCTCGCCGAGCAGGCGCCGGCCTTCGAGCCCTATCGCGCCGCGCTCGCGCCCTACCTCAAGCCGCACAACCTCGCCAAGGCCAAGCTCGCGCACGAAGTATCGCTGATCGAAAAGGCGAACTGGAAGCTGGTCATGGAGAACTCGCGCGAATGCTACCACTGCGGCGCTCGGCATCCGGAGCTGATGCGCACCTTTCTCGATCACTACAACGTGCGCGATCCCGAGAACGACCCGATCATCGGTCCGTTCTGGGCCAGAGTCCGCGCGGACGGGCTCCACTGCGGGATGGTGCATCACCCCGATTTCCGCATCAGCCGCCTGCCCTTCACCGAGGGTGCACACTCCATCACCATGGACGGCAAGCCCGCGGTTGCGAAGCTGCTCGGCGACCTCCCGCACGGCGATATCGGCTCGGTGCGCTGGGTGCACTATCCCAGCACCTTCAACCACGTGCTCGGCGACTACGCCGTGCTCATCCGCATGCTGCCGCTCGGGCCGCTGGAGACGCAGTTCACCGCCAAATGGCTGGTGGCGCGCCACGCCGAGGAAGGCCGCGACTATGATCTCCGGAGACTGACCGAAGTCTGGGACGAGACCAACCGGCAGGACATCGCACTGGTCGAGCGCAACCAGATCGGCGTCAACTCGCTGGGCTACGAGCCCGGCCCCTACTCGCAAGTGAGCGAAGGCGGCGTGATCAACTTCGTCGAATGGTATTGCCACACGATCGAGGGCGAGCTCGGCGAGAAGAGGATGCGGCCGCCGCTCGTCGCCGTCGCGAGCTGACAGGGTCGCGCGTGATCGTTACGGAGTTGCCGCGGCGCGTTCGCGAGATCGAGAACGTCTTCATTCCGCTCGCCGACGGCTGCAAGCTCGCGGCGCGGATCTTCCTGCCGGAGGACGCCGACGCCAACCCGGTACCGGCGATCCTGGAGTTCCTACCCTACCGCAAGCGCGACGGCACGGCCGAGCGCGATGCGCTCACGCACCCCTATTTCGCGGGCCACGGCTACGCGGGCGTCCGTGTCGACATGCGCGGCAGCGGCGAGTCCGATGGGCTCCTCGACGACGAGTACCTGAAGCAGGAGCAGGACGATTGCCTCGAGGTGATCGACTGGATCGCCAAGCAGCGCTGGTGCACCGGTGCCGTCGGCATGATGGGAATTTCCTGGGGCGGCTTCAACGGGCTCCAGGTCGCCGCAAGCCGTCCGCCCGCACTCAAGGCGGTGATCACCCTCTGCTCGACCGATGACCGCTACGCCGACGACATCCACTACATGGGTGGCGCGCTGCTCAATGCGAACCTCGGTTGGGCCTCGACCATGTTCGCTTACATGTCGCGGCCGCCCGATCCCGCGCTGGTGGGCGAGCGCTGGCGCGAGCTCTGGATGGCGCGGCTTCGCCACACGCCGCTGCTGGCCGAGAAATGGCTCCGGCACCAGCGCCGCGACGCCTATTGGAAGCACGGCTCGGTCTGCGAGGATTTTTCCGCGATCGCCTGTCCGGTCTATGCGATTGGCGGTTGGGCCGACGGCTATACCAACGCGATCCCCCGGCTCCTTGCCGGCCTCAAGGTGCCCTGCAAGGGCCTGATCGGGCCCTGGGCGCACAAATACCCGCACTTCGCGCTGCCGGGACCCGCGGCCGGCTTCCTGCGGGAGGCGCTGCGCTGGTGGGACAAGTGGCTCAAGGGCATCGAGACCGGCATCATGGCTGAGCCCCAGCTGCGCGCCTGGATGCTCGAGAGCGTCCGGCCGCAGACGTGGTACGCCGAGCGGCCGGGCCGTTGGGTCGCGGAAGCCGCCTGGCCCGCGCCCGGCATCAAGCAGCACCGCCTGTTCCTCATGGACCAGAGCCTCACCGTGCGGGCGGGTCACGAGCGGCCGTTGTTGCTGTCTTCGCCGGAAAGCACTGGCTCGCACGCCGGCATCTGGTGTCCGCACGGACTCGCACCCGACGAGCCCGGCGACCAACGCGAAGACGACGCGAAGTCGCTGGTGTTCGATACCGAGGCGCTCGGCGCGCGACTCGAAATCCTCGGCGCGCCCATCATCGAGCTCGAGGTATCCGCGGATCGGCCGCAAGCGGCGCTCGCGGTCCGGCTCTGCGACGTGCATCCTGACGGCGCCGCGACCCGCGTCACTTATGGCATCCTCAACCTCACGCACCGCGAGAGCCACGAGCATCCGACGCCGCTGGAGCGCGGGCGGCGCTACAAGGTGCGCATTCAGCTCAACGACATCGGCTATGCCTTCCCGCGGGGCCATCGCCTGCGGGTCGCGGTGTCGAGCGCCTACTGGCCAATCACATGGCCTGCACCCGAGCGCGTCGCCGTTACGCTCCACAACGGATCGATCCTGCTGCCGGTGCGCGCGCCGAAGCCTGCGGACGAGACCTTGCCGCCACTGCCGCCCGTGGAATCCGCACCGCCGGAAAAGCGCACCATCCTGAACGCAGGACGAACCGAGCGACGGATCGAGCGGGATATCGCCACCGGCGAGACCATCCATCGTCTTGTCGATGACGCCGGCGATGTCCGGATCGAGGCGCACGGACTACAAGTCGGAAGCGCCAAGCTCACGGAATATCGCATCCGGGACGATGACCCCTTGAGCGCGGTCGCAACGGCGCGCTGGACAACGAAGGTCGGGCGGGGCGACTGGCGGACGCGAACCGAGACCTGGACGCGGATGACCGCGACCCGCGAGGCCTTCCTGCTGCACGCCACCCTCGACGCCTACGAGGGCGAGACGCGGGTCTGGAGCCAGAACTGGGACTGTGCAGTGCCGCGCGATCTGGTGTAACGTTTTCGCCAAGACAAATCGCGGCCAACGCCGCGCCTGATGCGGTGGCGCCGCTCATTCCGGGAGGCGAGAAAAGCCATGCGCGGTCTCTATCTAAACCGTCGACAGGTGATCGGCGGCACGGCCGGCCTTTGGGTCGCCGCCGCGCTCGCGCCGCGCGCCGCCGAGGCGCAGGGCACGAGCGTGCTCCGCGTGCGCTCCTACGGTGACATCCAGGATTTCGACCCGGCCTTCAGCAAGGCTGCGCCCGACGGGGACGTCGCACGCAGCGTCTTCCGCCAGCTCATCACCTACAAAAGTGGCGCATCCTGGGAGTGGACCCTGGATGCTGCCGCGGAGATCAAGCAGGTCGATCCCAAGACGGTGAGCTTCACGCTGAAGCCCGGCATCAAATGGTCCGGCGGCTTCGGCGAAATGACCGCGGACGACGTGAAGTACTCCTTCGAGCGCATCGCCAATCCCGCGACCAAATCACCGTACAAGGGTGACTGGGCGACCCTCGATCAGGTCGAGGTCACCGGGCCGCTCTCGGGCGTGATCCATCTCAAGGAACCCTTCGCGCCGCTCTGGCTCTCCACCTTGCCGTGGAACGCCGGCATCATCCTCTGCAAGAAGGCGATGGAAGCGTCGAACAACCGGTTCACCACCAACCCGCCCGCAATGTGTGGCGCCTATCTCCTCAAGGAATGGCGGCCGAAGCAGGAGACCATCCTGGTCCGCAATCCCGATTACACCGGTCCGAGGCCGGCCTATGACGAGATCCATATCCGTCCCATCGAGGACGAAAAGACCGCCGAGATCGGCTTCGAGGCGAAGGAGCTCGACTTCACCGGCACCAGCGTGAGCTCGCTGCCGAAACTCAAGAGCAATCCGCCCGCGGGCTCCAAGGTCGGGGTCTATCCGTCGCTCGCCTATGTCTGGCTCGGCATGAACGTCGACGTGCCGCCCTTCAACGATATCAAGCTTCGCAAGGCCGTCCAAAAAGCGGTGGACGTGGATGCCATCCTGCAAGCCGCTTATTTCGGCGCCGCCGATCGGGCGACCGGCATCATCGCGCCGGGCCTGCTTGGCCATCGCGATCTCAAGATGCCGCGACGCGACCTCGAGGGCGCCAAGAAGCTGATGGCAGAGTCCGGCAAGTCCGGCGTCAAGGCGACGCTCGCGATCCTCAACAAGACCGAGCGGCTCTCGGCCGCGCAAGTGATCCAGGCCAACCTCGCGGAAATCGGCATCGAGGTCCAGATCGATGCGCACGACAGCGGCACGTTCTGGAGCCTCGGCGACCAGTCGAAGGGCGATCAGTGGAAGCAGCTCCACATGGTGCTGCAGCGCTACACCATGGCACCCGATCCGAGCTGGGCGGTGGCATGGTTCCTGCCGTCTCAGATCGGCGTCTGGAACTGGGAGCGCTGGAACAGCCCGGAGTTCGACGAGCTCAACAAGAAGGCGCTGGTCGAGACCGACAACAAGAAGCGCGGCGAGATGTATGTGCGCATGCAGGACCTGATGGAGGAATCGGGTGCCTACGTGTTCATCACCCACGAGGTCGCCGGTGTGATGTATCTCGACAGCGTGGCACCCGCGCCGATGCCCGACGGACGCGTGATCCTGCCGGGATTCGCGCCCAAGGCCTGAAACCCATGGCGACGCCGGCCGCGACGGAGTGATGCTTCTCTTCGCGCTCCGTCGGTCCGGCCTCGCCTGCGCCATCATCTTCTGCGCGATCGCGCTGCTTTTCGGCATGATCTACATCGTGCCGGGCGACCCCGCGAGCGTGGCCTTGGGGCCGCTTGCGACGCCCGAGATCAAGGCGGACTTCCGCGCGCAGATGGGCTTGGACAAGGCCGTGACCACTCAGTTCGTCCTGTTCCTGAGC
>DATFRA010000348.1:0-4710 GCA_035263705.1 Allostellaceae bacterium | reverse complement strand
TTATGCCGCGATCCCGGGCCTCACCGAGGCGCTACCGGAGGAGCTGCGCGCCGAGGTGCTGCGCATGGCGAGCGCTTCGGGCGACGAGAACCTCCGGGCCTGCGCCGCCGCGCTCAAGGCCTGGCCCTTCGATCGCGACCGCATCCGGCCAGCGCTGGCGCCCACCATCCCGCTGCATTGCGCCGACGAATTCATGGTCGGCGCGGCGCGGCTCGCGCGCGAGCAGGGCATCGGCTATCACACGCATCTCGGCGAATCGAAGATCCAGGCGGTTTCGGGCCTCGCGCGCTACGGCGCGACCTTGACGCGGCACCTCGACGATCTCGGCATCCTCGGTCCGAATTTCACGGCGGCCCATGCGGTCTGGCTCGACCGCGACGACATCAAACGCATGGGCGACCGCGGCGCCTCGGTCGCGCACAATCCCGGCAGCAACATGCGCCTCGGCTCCGGCATCGCGCCGGCGCGGCGGATGCTGAGCGCGGGGGTTCACCTCGGCATCGGCACCGACGGCGCGAGCTGCTCCGACAATCTCAACATGTTCGAGGCGATGCGGCTGGCCTCGCTCGCCTCGCACGTGCGCGGCCCCGACTACGAAACCTGGCTCTCGACCCGCGAGGTATTCGAGGCCGCGACCGAGGGCAGCGCGCATCTCCTAGGCTTCGGCGGCGCCTTGGGTCGGCTCGAAGTCGGTTATCTCGCAGACGTCGTCTTTCTCGATGCGACGCACATCAACTTCACCCCGCTCAACGACCTCGTGAATCAGCTCGTCCATACCGAGGATGGCTCCGCGGTCGACAAGGTGATGGTCGGCGGCGAGCTTGTCGTCGACGGCGGCGAGATCCTCACGATCGATCGGCGCACGCTGCGCACGCAAGCCGAGGCAACCGCCGATCGGCTCCGGCACAGCCACGCCGCCGCGCGCGATGTCGCCGAGCGGCTGGAGCCGATCGTGGGTGCCTTCTGCCGTGGCATAGCCGCGGAGCCCTACCCGATCCACAATTACGGGGGACCTCGGACGCTCGACTGAGCCCGAGCGCCGCAGGATCCGCCGCACGCGCCCGGCACGGGCATTGCTCTCGGTTTTGAGCCGTGATTAGATCACGCCCGAGCAGGCGCTCGGGCGCGGGGGTATTTGCTATTGCTTGCGAAATGGTCTTCGTGACCAACTCTTGGGCCGAGCGCACTGTTTGCCCGAGTGGATCAGGGTTGAATGCGGCGGGGTCGGCGGGGCAACAAGGCTCGACGGCCAATGCAGCCAAACCAGGGACGCCAGACATCTGGTCGTCGCCCAATCAGGAGGCCTAGCCATGCGTAGCTTGAGTAAGTTCCTAGTTCGGAGCGGCGTCGCGCTTTGCGCCGCCGTCGGCTGGCTTGCCGTCGCGCAAGCGGCCGAGACCAAAGGGCCCGTGACCGACGACATCGGCGTGCTCGTGATTCCAAAAGGCGCACCGATCCAGATCGGCGGCTACTGGGTGTTGTCGGGTGCGGACGCCGCGCTCGGCCTCGACCAGAAGCGGGCGGTCGAGATCGCGGTCAAGGAAAAGAAGACGCTCGCCGGCCATCCCATCAAGTTCAGCGCGGAGGATTCGCTCTGCAACGCCGAAGGCGGACAGACGGCGGCCACCAAGCTCGCCGCCAACCCGAACCTCGCCATCGTGATCGGGCCCTCGTGCTCGAGCGAGGCGACGCCGGGCGCGCCGATCCTCTGGAAGGCCGGCATCACCAGCATCGGCACCTCGCCGACGGCGCCGAAGCTCACGGCCGAGAACCGCGGCGCGCAATATGATGGCTTCGTCCGTACCTGCTACAGCGACATCTTCCAGGGCGCCGCCGACGCGAAGTATCTCGTCGAGGTCCTGAAGGCGAAGACGATGGTCGCCGTGCACGACGGCAGCCCCTATGCTCAGGGCCTGGCGGGCGCCACCGCCGACGCCTTCACGAAGCTGGGTGGCAAGGTGCTCTCGACCGAGGCGATCCAGCCGACCGACGTCGACATGCATCCGCTGCTGACCCGTATCGCGACCCAGAAGCCGGACGTGCTCTACTTCCCGATCTTCGTCGCCGCGGGCGCGCAGATCCTGCGTCAGGCGAAGGACATTCCGGGGCTCAAGGACACCAAGCTGCTCGGCAGCTCGGGCATGCTGGCGCCTGACTTCATCGAGGCCGCGAAGGATGCGGTGGTGGGTTTCCAGATCACCTACACCGACCTCTCGCCGGCGGCGATGGGCAAGGGCTATCCCGCCTTCGTCGAGAAGTACAAGAAGGCCTATGGCGAGGGCCCAACCTCCGGCTACCACGCCCATGCGTATGACGGTGCGGAAATGGCCTTCAAAGCGGTCGAGAAGGTCGCCAAGACCGACGACAAGGGCAACACCTACATCGGCCGCAAAGCGCTGCGCGATGCGGTGTTCGCAACCACGTTCGACGGGATCAGCGGCCCGATCAAGTGCGACAAGTGGGGCGAATGCGGCGAATTCCACCCCGCGGTGTATCAATACACCAACGCCGATCCGAAGACTTTCACATCGGACGCGAGCAAGGCGAATGCGAATCCCAAGAAAGTCTGGCCCTAATCGCAGTCGGTGACGGTCGAGGGGCCGGAGGTCGCGGATGGTCGCCCCAGGCGGGCGGCATCCGTGGCTCCGGCCCGTTTCTTGCGACGAACTTCACCCGGATAGAAGCGCGGGGTTTCGATTGAATGGCTGATGTGGCGGCTGGCCGAGCACTCATCCCTCGACTGAGCACGCTTGCGCGCTTCACCTTCGTTGACGTCATCCTTTGGTGCCTGCGCATCGGCGTCGCCGTGGTGGTCGTCGGCGGCACGATCGGGACCCTGATCAAGGGCCGCTACGAGGCCGCGCAGTGGGTCGACCTCGTGATGTTCGGGCTCACGCTCGGCAGCGTCTACGCGCTGATCGCGCTCGGCTACACTATGGTCTACGGCGTGCTGCGGCTCATCAACTTCGCCCACGGCGACATCATGATGACCGGCGCGTTCTCCGGTTATTTCGTCGCGAACGCGCTCGATTACTCCGGGTTTCTGAACAGCAGTCCCGTCCTCGGCATGGGCGCCGTGCTCGCCGTCGCGGTGACCACCTCCACCACGATCGCCGTGCTGACCGAGCGATTCGCCTACCGGCCGTTCCGGCATACCCGCGGCCTGGCACCGCTGATCTGCGCGATCGGCGTCTCCTTCTTTCTCGAGCAGACCTTCCGCGGCCTCTTCGGACCGAGCATTCGCTCGTACCCGGACCCGAAGTGGCAGGCCGCGGGCGTCGACGTATTCGGCTTGAGCATCCCGCGCGTGGACGTCCTCGTGATCTCGCTCGCCATCGTGGCGATGCTGATTCTCTACCTGATCGTGCAGAAGACTCGCATGGGTACCGCCATGCGCGCGGTCTCCGAGGACACTGACGCCTCCGCCATGATGGGCATCGACGTCAACAAGGTTGTGGTGTTCACCTTCGCGCTCGGCGGCGCCATGGCGGGGATCGCCGGCGTGTTCTACGCCTTCGTCTTCAAGCAGGTTTACTTCTTCATGGGCTTCCAGCCCGGCGTGAAGGCGTTCGGCGCCGCCGTGCTCGGCGGCATCGGCAGCATCCCCGGCGCCATGCTCGGCGGGTTCTTCCTGGGCCTCGTGGAGTCCGTGGGGCCGGCGTTGTTCCTCGACGGCATCGGCATCCCCGCACCCTATCAGCTCCGCGATCTCATCGCGTTCACCCTGCTCATCATGGTCCTGATCTTCCGGCCGCACGGGATCCTCGGTGAGCGCATGGCGAAGAAGCGCGCATGACCGCGGACGCGATCTCGCCGCGCATAGGGCGCAAGCGGACGCAGTCGCCCTTCCACGGTGCGATCATCACCGGCATCGTATTCGGCGTCATCGCCGTCTATCTCGCGATGGTCGGAATCCTCCCGATGATCCACGAGCGGGCGATCATCGTGGATGTCCTCAGCATGGCCCACGGGTCCCTGCTGGCGATCGGCCTCGGGGCGGGCGCCTACATCGCGCGCCGTGAGCGCGACCGGCCGATCGGCGCGATCGTGCTCCACGGCCTGCTCTCGGGCGCTATCGCGGGTGCGCTGGTGGCGGTGCTGGTGGTCGCGATGAACTCCATCGATCTCCGATCGATCTTCATCGCTTTGTCGCCGGCGACTTCGGACATGCTGACGCTCGAGCTTGATCTCCAGTTGGCGGTGCCGATGCTGGTCGCCGCCGGCGCCGTGCTCGGCGCGGTGGGCGTGCTGCTGGCGGTGAGCCCAGCAGGAGTCCGCAAGCCTGTGCTCGTCGGTTGCATGGCGGTGGTGTTCTTCGGTGTCTTCCAAGAGCTCCTCCAGATCATGATGCAGTTCGACGCCATCGCTCCCGCGCGGGAGTTCCTCTACACCTACGACGGCCTGACGCCGGAGGGCGCGGCGGCGATCTTCGTCCTGGCCACGGGCGCGAGCGTTCTCTCGACGCGGCGGCGCGCTGGGGCCGCCGGAGCGCCGAGCTGGTTGCAAAGCCGCAACGGGCAGCTGGCGAAGGCCGCCATCGCCATCGTGGTGCTGATCCTGCTGCCGGTGCTTGCGGGCTCCTACATTGGCCAAGTGCTGATGCTGGTCGGGCTCTACATCCTCATGGGCATGGGCCTCAACCTCGAGGTCGGCCTCGCGGGACTGCTCGATCTCGGCTTTGTCGCCTTTTTCGCGGTCGGCGCCTACACG
>DATFRA010000347.1:0-4092 GCA_035263705.1 Allostellaceae bacterium | reverse complement strand
CGAGGCTCTCCTATGGTCACGGCACCGACACCGCGCGCGACGAGGCGGCGTTCCTGATCCTCGAGGGTCTGCGCCTGCCGATCGACGCGCTCGATCCCGTGCTCGACCGGAAGCTGACGGCGGGGGAGCGGCAGCGGATCGCCGGGCTGATCGAGGCGCGCGTCGCCACGCGGAAGCCCGCGGCCTATCTGCTGGGCCGCGCCTATGTGGGCGGCGTGCCGTTTCATGTCGATGAGCGCGTGATCGTGCCGCGCTCCTTTCTGGCGGAGATCCTGCGCGGCCCGCTGTTTCAGGGCGACCATCCCGGCTTGATCGGCGATCCGGCCGAGGTCCGGCGCGTGCTGGATCTCTGTACGGGCTCGGGTTCGATCGCCGTGCTGGCGGCCCGCGCGTTTCCCGGGGCCGAGATCGACGCCACGGAAATCTCCGCGGAGGCACTCGCCGTCGCGCGGCGCAACATCGACGAGAGCGGCCTCGCAGCGCGCATCCGGCTGCTCGAGGGCGACCTCTTCGCGCCGGTGGCCGCCGAGCGATACGACCTCATCCTCGCCAACCCGCCCTATGTCGACGCCGCGGGGATGGCGACGCTCCCGCCGGAGCATCGCCACGAGCCCGCGCTCGCGCTTTCGGGCGGCGCCGACGGCCTCGCGATCATCCGCCGCATCCTCGCGGAGGCGCCCGGGCATCTCACGACCGACGGCGGTCTCCTCTGCGAGGTCGGCCGCGGCAGGCCGCGGCTCGAGGCCGCGTTCCCGCGCCTGCCGTTCCTCTGGCTCGACACCGCCGCGAGCAGCGGCGAGGTGTTCTGGCTCGCGGCCAGGGACTTCGCCCGCTGAACACGGAAAGACTTGCGCCGCTTGCCGAGTCCGGCATGATTTCGCCGGGCATGGGGGACGACATGAAACGCGGAATCGCCTGGGGGCTATTGGCGGCGTTGCTGGCGGCGAGCCACGCCGGGGCGCAGTCGCCGGAGTTGCAGAAGTGCGTCGCCGGCACCAAGACCAACCCCGAGTGGGCGCAATGCGGCGAGGCGGAGATCAAGCGTCAGGAGACGCGGCTCAACGCCGCCTGGAAGAAGGCCTTCGCCTGCTTTGACGGCGAGTCCATGGCCGCCTCGAAGCAATCCTTCCTCGAGGAGCAGCGGCTCTGGGTGAAGTGGAAGGATGCGTCCTGCGGCTTCTATTCCGATGGCCAGGCGTTCGGCCGCGAGGGTCAGGTGCTGAGCTATCCGGCCTGCCGCGCCGGCGTCATCCAGCAGCGCACGCAGTTCCTGGAGAAGTTCGGCAAGGAGTGCGGCTGAGGGGCTTTACGCGGGACGGCCGAGAACCCTCCGCGCGCAAATCAAAGAAAAAGCCCCGCGGATGCGGGGCTCGAGTGGGAGCGATGGTTTCGCGCAAGAGCGCGATTACTGTCTCCAGATCGGCCTGCCGAGATCGACCTGCGACGGGGTGGTGACGGCGCCGGTCACGCCGCCGACCGCGGCGCCGATCGCGGCACCGGCGGCCGGTGCACCCGCAAAAGCACCAATGACGGCGCCCGCGGCCGCGCCGATGCCGGCACCGGACAGCGTACGGTCAGGCACCGTGTGGCCACATCCGGAAAGCGCGAGCGCAATGACCACCAGAGCAACGCTTGTTACCTTGATCATGGTCGTCACCTTTCGCGTGTTGGACTATCCAGGTTTGACGACCGGAGATATAGGTTGCCGGGGCCAGGCCGGGGTGGCCAGAAGACGGCATAAAGAGTGGCAAAATTCGGAACCACCACCCCGTCAGGTGTGCGTATACCGGGTGTAGTGCCGCCCGTGGTGTGCCGCCCGCCGATCGGCGGCCACCGAGCGTTTCGCATATTTGTCCACCTGCCGCAGCTCGGCGGAGCACGCTTCCTGGGACGTCGCGGCCTTGGCGGCCTCGAGATGCTGCTGGGCCGCGCGCGTGTTGGGGCCCGGCCGCAGCTTCTGCATGAAGTTCTCGGCCATCGGCAGATCCGAGCACGGTATGGCAGCCGCCTCGGCCATTCCCGGCAGCAGAAGCGTCAGCAGCGCCGTCGACAGCACCAGGGTCCGCATCGACCACCTCTCGACTTTGACGCGACCCTATCCCCTGCACCTGAAGCGGCGCAAGCCACCGCCCCGTGTCATTGAAGGGCCTCGTCGAGCTCCCGCCCTATTCCGCGATCTGCCGCACGTTGCGCCCGGCACCGTCAATCGGCAACAGAGGTTTCTTCCCGCCGGAGGGACCGGCGCGCTAACCTGGAACGGCCATGAGCCTCTCAATCGAGCCCATCGATCCCGTGAGCCGGCCGTTCTTCGCCGGCGTGGTGTTGGGTTGCGACATCGCCCGGCCGCTCTCGCCCGGGGAGATCGCGGCGATCCACGCGGGCATGGACCGCTTCGGCGTGCTGGTGTTCCACGACCAGCGGATCGACGACGACCAGCAGGTCGCCTTCAGCCGAAACCTGGGTCCGCTCGAGCAGGCTACGGGCGACATCGTCACCGCGCCCGAGCACCGGCGCATCAGCATGGACCTCAACGACATCTCCAACCTGGACCAGCACAACAAGGTGTTCGCGCGCGACGATCGCCGGCGCCTGTTCGATCTCGCCAACCTGCTCTGGCATTCCGACAGCTCGTTCAAGGCGGTGCCGGCGAAGTACTCGATCCTGTCGGCGCGCCAGATTCCCTCGGCCGGCGGCAACACCGAGTTCGCGGACATGCGCGCGGCCTACGACGCGCTCGACGACGCGACCAAGCGCGAGGTGCACGACCTCGTCTGTCTGCACAGCCAGATCTTCTCGCGCGGCAGTCTCGGCTTCACGGACTTCACCGACGAGGAACGCGAGAAGTGGGCGCCGGTGCGCCAGCGGCTGGTGCGCCGCCATCCCAGGACCGGCCGGCTCTCGCTGTATCTCGCGAGCCACGCAGGCGCGATCGAGGGTTGGCCCGTGCCAGAGGCCCGCGCGTTCCTGCGCGATCTGACGGAGCACGCGACCCAGCGCCAATTCGTCTACGCGCACGTCTGGCGCCAGCACGACCTCGTCATGTGGGACAACCGCGTCACCATGCACCGCGCGCGGCGCTACGACCACGCGGCGGTGCGCGACATGCGCCGCACCACGCTCACCAACGAAGTCTCGAGCCTCGAGCAGGCGCCCGCCCCGCTCGCCCTCGGCGCTTGAACCGACGCTCAGTTCGAGGTCACAGACGCAGGCTGGACGGACGTGGCGCCCGGTCCGCGCTGAGGCCGCAGCCGGTCGCGTCGCGGCGGCAGGTCCGGGCATAGAACCAGCTTGCCATCGAGGCCGCCCGCCTCGAGGCGGCGGTGTGCCTCCGCGATCTCGTCGAAGGAGATCCGCTCGGCGACGCGCGGCCGGATGGCGCCACTCGCCAACAGGCCGAAGAGCCGCTCCAGGTCCGCCTTGAACCAGGCGGGATGTCGCGCCCGCATCGCATTGATCGAGTAGATGCGGATGCGCTTGCCGCCGGGCAACCAGCTCAGCAATTGCCGCCATAGGTAGACGCGCGCAATCCACGTCAAGATGCCGAGCAGACGCCGCTGCGGCTGCACGCCCGCCGAATAGCCATAGACGCAGAGCAAGCCGCCGCGCTTGAGCGCCGCGTCCGAGCGGCGATAGTCGTCCTCGCCGATGCCGTCGAAGACCACGTCGAACCCGGCCGGCAGGACGCGCGTGAAGTCCTCGCGCCGGTAGTCGATCGGCGTGGCGCCGAGCTCGCGGATCAGCGCCGCGTGCTCGGCGCGCGCGGTGCCCCAGAGCTCGAGGCCGGCCATCCCGCCGAGGACCAGCAGCGCCTGGCCGACGGCGCCGGCGGCTCCTTGCACGAGCACGCGCTGGCCTTGCTCTACCCGGGCCGCGCGGTGCAGGAGCTGGTACGCCGTCGTCCAGCTCAAGATCAGCGTCGCCGCCTCCGCCGCGTCGACGTCCGCGGGCACACGGGTCAGGCTGTCGGCCCGGAGCGTGCGATACGCGGCATTCGATCCGAGTACGGTCATATCGGCCACACGGTCGCCAAGGTGAAAGCCGCTCACGCCATCGCCGAGCTGATCGATTTCCCCGACGACGTCATAGCCCAGC
>DATFRA010000346.1:0-2009 GCA_035263705.1 Allostellaceae bacterium | reverse complement strand
TGGAGCCGCGGTGCTGCTGAGTCTCGGCATGGGCATACGCCAGAGCTTCGGCTTGTTCCTAACGCCCGTCACCCGCGATCTCGCGCTGACGGCGGCGGATTTCACCCTCGCCGTAGCGGTGCAGAATATCGTCTGGGGCTTGTCGCAAGCGCCGATCGGCGCCATCGCCGATCGCTTCGGCTTGCGCGCCACGATGATGGCGGGCGCCGCGATCTACGTCGTCGGACTACTCGTGATGGCCGTGGCGCAAGGGGCCACCGCGCTGATCGTCTCCGGTGGACTGATAGGAGTGGCGCTGTCCTGCACCGCCTCCTCGCTCGGGCTGACCGCCGCTGCCCGAGCGGTCCCGGAAGAGCGAAGGAGCAAGATGCTCGGCGTCGTCGCGGCCGCCGGGTCGCTCGGCACGTTCTTCATCCCGCTGGCCACCCAGGCGCTGCTCGCGCGGGAGGCCTGGCAGATCGGCGCGCTGTTCTTTCTGATCCTGGCGGTCGCAATGCTGCCGGCGGGGTTCTGGGCCGGCGCGGCCGACCGGCTACCGGGACGCGCCGGGCCCCGGACCACGATGCGCGCGGTGCTCGCAGAGGCGGCGCGCCATCGTCCCTTTCTCGTGATGTCGGGGGCCTATTTTGTTTGCGGCCTGAACCTTGTTTTCCTGACCACACACCTGCCAACATATCTGGCGATCTGCGGGCAGGATCCGATGCTGAGCGCCGAAGCCCTCGCGGTGATCGGCGGCATGAACTGCATTGGCTCCCTGGCCGCCGGCTGGCTCGGCGGGAGGTACCCAAAGCACATCCTCCTGGGGCTGCTCTACATCCTGCGCGCGTTCGTCTTTACCGCCTATTTCGCGATGCCCCCGACCCCGGCGAGCACGCTCGTCTTCGCCGCGGCGATGGGGATGCTGTGGCTCAGCGTGGCGCCGCTCGTCAGCGGCCTGGTCGCCGAGATGTTCGGCACGCGCTACATGGCGACCCTGCTCGGCATCGCCTTTGTCATGCATCAGGTCGGGTCGGCGCTCGGCGCTTGGGGCGGCGGACTGATCTTCGACGTGCTTGGCTCCTATGACCGGGCCTGGCAGATCGGCGTACTGATCGGATTCGGCGCCGGCGTCCTCCAGATCCTCGCCGGGGGCCCGCGCCGCCGGGGCGACGCGGTGACCAGCCGGCGCCTGGCGACGACATAGTCATGCTAGCGCCGTGCTTGCATGCGCTAGTGCCGGGGCTGACGCCGCGCAGCGCTCGAGAAGTTCGCCTCCATGCAATGATCGACTGCACCCCCGTTTTACGGGGACCAAGGGTTCGAATCCGGTTTCCTCCATCGGCGAGTCTGCGAACTTTCGGTCCCTCTCGCGTTGGCGCGCGTCAAATGCACCGGCGCCTCGCTTATCTGCCGGCCTCGGCGCGATTCACCATCGCCCCTTCCCGATGGCTTCGGGCGAGATGGACCGGCCCGAATTCACCGCCTTTCTGGGCCAACGTTTTGGGACGGGCTGGAGGGCAGCGAGCGGCTGCGCGAGCGGATCGAGGCGCAAGCTGGGGTCGCCGTGACGATGGGCTCGGACGCTGCGCGCCAGGCGCTGCGCGGCTATGGCGAGATCAGGCGGATCGGCGTCGTCACGCTTTATATGCCGATCGCCGACGCGCAGGGTGGCGCGGCTCGTCGGCCTCAAATGCGCGAGCCCCGTATTGATCGCGCATGTCGGCGAAAGCGAATTGCGGGACGCGGTGTGCGCCGTCCGACGGGCCCCATGTCGACGCTATTCCTGCGTGATCGTCGCCGCGGATTCTCCAACTCCGTTCCTGTACTTTGCGAAAGCGCACATACCCAACCATCCGCTTTATGAATCTGGAACACGTGCTTCGCGATATCCAACCGATCGTGGTAGCCCGCTCCAGGGACGCCTCCTTTGGCAGGGAACTCGATTTCGAGTTAATTCCGGACGATTCCAAGGCTCGTAAAGATGCTATTTCGTGGTCCATGAAGAACCATCGAAGAGCATTTTTTAGGTG
>DATFRA010000345.1:0-13726 GCA_035263705.1 Allostellaceae bacterium | reverse complement strand
AGAGCCGCGTCAGCAGGAAGCGGAGCGCACTGCCTCGCGCGAGCAGCGGCAGCGCCTCGTGCTCCGCCTCCGAGAGCGGCCGCTTCGCGCGGTACTGCGAGAGCAGCTGCCGCGCCTTGGTCACGTTGAAGTCGCCGTCGGCCTCGAAGCACCAGGCGTTGAGGCAGATGGCGACGTCGTAGGCGAGAGAGTCCGTGCAGGCGAAATAGAAGTCGATCAACCCCGATACGCCCGGGCCGCGGAAGAACACGTTGTCGGGGAACAGGTCCGCGTGAATGGTGCCGACCGGCAGATCCTTCGGCCAGCGCTGCTCAAGCTCCGCGAGCTCGCGACCGAGCTCCTCGGCGAGGCCTGCCTGCACCTCGTGGGCCCGCGCCTTGCATGCCTCGAAGAGCGGCCGCCAACCAGCGACCGAGAGGTTGTTCGGCCGGCGCATGGCAAAGCTGGCGCCCGCGACGTGCAGCCCGGCGAGCGCCCCGCCGACGCCCGCGCAGTGGAACGGCAGGATGCGGCGCGGCCACATGCCCTCGAGGAATGTCACAATGGCGGCCGGCCGACCGCAGAGCGAGCGGAGCGCCACCCCGTCTTTCGCCTTGACCGGCGTCGGACAGGCGATGCCTTGCGCTGCCAGGTGCTCCATGAGCGCGATGAAGAACGGCAGGTCCTGCGGCTGCACCCGCT
Organism: Allostellaceae bacterium; assembly: GCA_035263705.1. GTDB lineage: Bacteria > Pseudomonadota > Alphaproteobacteria > ATCC43930 > CGMCC-115725 > DASZHJ01. Next base: position 13,045 of record DATFRA010000345.1, on the reverse strand, counting down.
TCTCGTAGAGCGTCAGGATGAAGGTGCCGCGCTCCGTCCGAAGCAGGAAATTCGAGTTCTCGACGCCCTCGGCGATGCCCTTGCAGGAGACGACCTCGCCGATGTCGTAGTCCCGGATGAAGGCAATGAGCTCGTCGTCACCGACGTCGGTGTAGACCGCCATGGCTTGGCTAGGCTTGCGCCGCGGGCGCGATGTGGAGTTTCGTGGAGCGCATGCTCAGACCCGTCGCCACGCGTCCATGGTTGCCTCGGTCTCTTCGGGGTCCAACTCTTGTGCGCCTCCACGCCCTCGCATAGAGTTGCGCCCGCATTCGCTGGCGCGCCCGACGCTCGGGCGGACGTTAGTCCAGCAACTCTCGATAAGGAAGAGGGGTCATGGCGGAGCCGATCTCGGCACAGAAAGCACCTTACGGCGTGACCGTGGAGGCGGGGAAAGAGTACTGGTGGTGCGCGTGTGGCCGCAGCAAGAACCAACCGTTCTGCGACGGCTCCCACAAGGGCACTGGCCTCACGCCGAGGCAATACCTGGCGGACAAATCGCAAGAGGTCTGGTTCTGCGGCTGCAAACACACCGGCGGCAAGCCGTTCTGCGACGGCACGCACAACCGAATTTGAGCGCACCACGCGGCATGCTGGCGCTGGCCCGAGCCGCCGGAGCCGTCGGCTTCGCTCTCGCCGCCGCCGGCTGCTCATCGACCGGTCCGAAGGTCGCCTGTCCGCAGGCGATCGTCATGCCGGAGCTGCAGGTGGTGGCGAAGTTCGGCCCCGGTCCGGGGCGCCAGGACACCGACGCGATCTACGGCGCCCGGATGATCGCGGCCAAGGCCACCTGCAGCGCGGACAAGAAGAAGGGCGGCCTCATCGTCGCGAGCACGCTTGGGGTCACGGCGATCCGGCTAAAGGACGACGTTCGCAAGGGGCAAGTCACCTACTTCGAGGCCGTCATCAATCGCAAGCAGGAGATCCTGAACGAGCGCGATTTCGTGATCGACCTCGAGTGGCCGCGATCTCAGCGCGACCTCACGGTCACGGATGAGCTCGAGACGTTCGTCCCGCTGGCAAAAGGCGCAAGCGGCGACGACTACGCCATCCTGTTTGGTTTTCGACTGACGCCCGAGGAGCTGCAATACAACCGCGAGCACGTGCCGAAATCGCCGGGCTGAGCGCGGGCCTCGGGCTAGGCCGACGCCGGCCGAGAGTGCGAGCTCTCCCACGCCGCTGCCGCCGCGGTCACCACGAAGGCAGCGATCCAGAGCCAGAAGCCCGGACCCCGCGCGCACAGCGCGTCCTCGCCGCGCGCCTCGCTGTAGAAAGAGATCGGCGCGAGGGCAGTCAAGGCGAGCATGAGGCCGGAGATGGCATGGGGCGCGGCCGGTGCCCGTCCGCGGAACATCTGCACGAGACAGATCAGCAGGAACACGTTCGCGTACCATGCGAACATTCCAAAGGACGGATGCCAGAGCACCATGAGCGGGCCCGCCCAGCCCGTGAGCAGCGTCTGGTACCCGAGCGCCCACAAGGGCTCGCCATAGGCGCAGGTCGCCAGATCCGGCGTCACCATTGCGCCGGTCCACAATGTCGCCACAATCGCGAACAGACCCATGTTGAGCCGGCTCGCCGTCAGCCATCCCCCCGTATCCCCCGCCCATTGCGAAGGCACGGTCCGCACTCCCATGCAGTTCGAATGCTGACAGCATACGCTTCAATTTGTCGTAACTAAGGCGGGCAATTTTTGGACGACGTGCCCAGCTGGTCACACGGCGTCGCCGGTGCTAAGGTCGTGCTCGTGCCGCAAGCACCCTGATGGGAGAGACCGGGCAGCGAGCGATGAGCGCGCGGCCCGGCGCCGAAGGAGCAACCGCCCCGGAAACTCTCAGGCAAAAGGACCGTCAGGGCGAGGGCACTCTGGAAAGCGGACGCGCGAGTGGCGCGCGTCTCACCGAAGAGGTAAGCCGCGCGGGCCACCGGCGGTGAATCTTTCAGGTTCCCGGACAGAGGGGTATCCGCCTCGGCAATTGCTGGGGTGGGCCTCGAACCGTCCGGAGCCGCCGTGAGCGATCAGCCCCAGGCACCCCTGCAGAAGACGCCGCTGCACGCGCTGCACATCTCGCTCGGCGCGCGCATGGTTCCGTTCGCGGGCTACGACATGCCCGTGCAATACCCGACTGGCATCGTCGCCGAGCACCTCCACACGCGCAGCCAGGCGGGTCTCTTCGACGTCTCGCACATGGGCCAGGCGCGGCTCGAGGGCGCCGGCGCGGCCGTGGCGCTCGAGCGCCTGGTGCCCGGCGACATCCAGGCAGTGAAGCGCGATCGCATGCGCTACACGCTGCTCACCAACGCGAACGGCGGCATCCTCGACGACCTCATGGTGACGAACCTCGGGGATCACCTGCACCTGGTGGTGAATGCCGCGTGCAAGGTCGACGACATCGTGCACATGAAACGCGAGCTCGAGCCCGCGGTCAGGTTGACGCCATTGCCCGATCGCGCGCTCCTGGCGCTGCAAGGTCCCGCTGCTGCAACGGTCCTCGCGCGCCTGGCGCCCGGCGCGACGGCGATGCCCTTCATGACCGCGGGAACGCACAGCCTGGCGGGAATTTCCTGTCTCATTTCCCGCTCCGGATATACCGGCGAGGACGGCTACGAGATCTCGTTCCCGGCAAATGCCGCCGAGCATCTGGCCAAGCGCTTGCTCGCGGAGCCCGAGGTGAAACCGATCGGTCTCGGCGCCCGCGACACCTTGCGGCTCGAGGCCGGCCTCTGCCTCTACGGCCACGACATCGACACCGCGACCACGCCGGTGGAGGCCGATCTCGGCTTCGCGGTGGGAAAACGCCGGCGCGGGGGCGGCGGCTTCCTCGGCGCCGACGTGATCCTGCGGCAGCTGCGCGAGGGCACCGCGCGTAAGCGCGTGGGCATTTTGCCCGAGGGCCGCGCGCCCGCGCGCGACGGCACGGAGATCCGCGACCCCAGTGGCGCCCCCATCGGGAAGATCACCAGCGGCGGCTTCGGGCCCAGCGTCGATGGTCCGATCGCCATGGGCTATGTCGCGAGCGCGCAGGCTTCCGTCGGTACGGCCGTCTCGCTGTTGGTGCGCGGCACGCCGAGGCCCGCGCGCATCGTGGCGCTGCCATTCGTACCCCATCGCTATTACCGCGGCTGAAACGCGCTTAGGGAGAGGAAACGTCATGACCGTCAAATACACCAAGGACCACGAGTGGGTGCGCGTCGAGGGCACCACCGCCGTGGTGGGAATCAGCGACTATGCGCAGACCCAGCTCGGCGACGTCGTCTACGTCGAGCTGCCCGAGGTCGGCCGCAAGCTCGAACAGGGCAAGGAAGCGGCGGTGGTCGAATCCGTGAAGGCCGCGAGCGAGGTCTATGCGCCGATCTCCGGCGAGGTGACCGCCGTCAACACCGAGCTCGGGGGAGAGCCCGCCAAGGTGAATGCCGATCCCATGGGAGCCGGCTGGTTCTTCAAGATGACCATCGCGAAGCCCAAGGAGCTCGACGCCCTCATGGACGAGGCGCAGTACAAGACCTACGTCGAGGGCCTCGGCTGATGCGCTACCTGCCTCTCACCACCGCCGACCGCCAGGCGATGCTGGCGGCGATCGGCGTCTCCTCGATCGATGCGCTTTTCGCCGATGTGCCGCCGGCGGCGCACCTCGACGGCCTGTGCGACCTGCCGCGTGCCCAGGGTGAGCTCGAGGTCGAGCGCGCGCTGAGCGCCATGGCCGGGAAGAACATGGTGGCGGGATCGGTGCCGAGCTTCATCGGCGCCGGCGTCTACCGCCATCACATGCCGGCCTCGGTCGACCATCTGATCCAGCGCGGCGAGTTCCTGACCTCCTACACGCCCTATCAGCCCGAAGTGGCGCAGGGCACGCTGCAGATGCTGTTCGAGTTCCAGACCCAGGTAGCGCTGCTGACGGGCATGGAGGTTGCGAACGCCTCGATGTACGACGGCGCGACATCCTGCGCGGAAGCCGTGATGATGGCGAACCGTGTCACCGGGCGGAAGAAGGCGATCCTCTCGGGCGGTCTGCATCCGCACTACCGTGACGTGACGCGCACCCATGCGCGGTTCGTCGGGTTTCGGGCGAAGCTCGCCGATCCCGATCCCGAGGCGCGCGAGGACCTAGCCGCTCAGATCGACGCCGCCACCTCGTGCGTCGTGGTGCAGAATCCCGGCTTCTTCGGGCAGGTGAGGGACTACTCGGCGCTTGCCGAGGCATGCCATAAGGCGGGCGCGCTGCTCATCTTGGTGGTGAACGAGGCGGTGTCGCTGGGTGGAGTGAAATCGCCAGGCGCGATGGGGGCCGACATCGTCGCCGGCGAAGGCCAGTCGTTCGGCAACGCGCTCAACTTCGGCGGACCGCATCTCGGATTGTTCGCGACGCGCGAGCGGTACGTACGGCAGATGCCGGGACGCCTGGTCGGCGAGACCGTGGACGCCGAGGGCCGGCGCGGCTGGGTGCTCACGCTCTCGACGCGCGAGCAGCACATCCGCAGGGAGAAGGCGACCAGCAACATCTGTACGAACTCGGGCCTCTGCGCGCTCGCGGCCTCGATCCATATCGCGCTGCTCGGCGAGGCCGGCGTGATCCGGCTCGCCGCGCTCAATCATGCGAAGGCCGTGGTGCTTTCGGAGCGGCTCGCGGCCGTGCCCGGCGTCAGCGTCGTGAACGACACCTTCTTCAACGAGTTCACGCTGCGGCTGCCGAGGCCGGCGGCGGCGGTGGTCGAGCGGCTCGCGCGCAAGAAGATCCTGGGCGGCGTGCCGGCGAGCCGGCTCCATCCGCGGAAGCCCGCGCTCAATAACCTGCTTCTGGTCGCCGCCACAGAGACCTCGACCGAGGCGGATATCGCTGCCTTCGCGACCGCGCTCGCGCAGGTGCTGTCATGAGCGACTGGAGCCAGGCGGTGAGCCACTTCCGGGGCGACGGCAAGGCCAGCCCCACCCTCAGCGGCAATCGCGGCCTGCAGATCGAGGAGGCTCTGCTCTTCGAGCAGCACGCGCCCGGCCGCACCGGCGTCGACCTGCCGGAGCCGCCGGCGGTCACGAGCCGGCTCGGCGGGATCATGCGCGAGGGTCCGATCGGATTGCCGGGCCTGTCCGAGCCGCAGGTCGTGCGGCACTACACCCGGCTCTCGCAGAAGAACTATTCGATCGATACCGGGCTCTATCCGCTGGGCTCCTGCACCATGAAGCACAACCCTCGCTTGAACGAGCGCGTGGCGCGGCTCGCGGGCTTTGCCGACATCCATCCGCTGCAGCCGGTCTCGACGGTGCAGGGCGCCCTCAAGCTGATGGACACGCTCGCCCACTGGCTCAAGACCCTCACGGGCATGCCGGCGGTGGCGCTGTCGCCGGGCGCGGGCGCCCACGGCGAGCTCTGCGGCATCATGTGCATTCGCGCGGCTCTGGAGGCGCGGGGCGAGAAGCGGACGCGCATCCTGGTGCCGGAGTCCGCCCACGGCACCAACCCCGCAACCGCAGCCGCCTGCGGCTTCGCGGTGGACTCGATTCCCGCGGCCGCCGACGGCCGGGTGGACCTCGCGGCGCTCCGGGCGAAGCTCGGTCCGGACGTGGCGGCGCTCATGCTGACCAATCCCAACACCTGCGGTCTCTTCGAACGGGACATTCGCGAGATCGCGGACGCCGTCCATGGCGCGGGCGCGTTCTTCTACTGCGATGGCGCCAATTTCAATGCCATCGTCGGCCGGGTGCGGCCGGCGGATCTCGGCATCGACGTCATGCACATCAACCTGCACAAGACCTTCTCGACGCCGCATGGCGGCGGCGGGCCGGGGAGCGGGCCGGTGGTGCTGGCAGAGAGCCTGGCGCCCTTCGCGCCGACGCCCTGGGTGGTGCACGGCGCCAAGGGGCTCGAGTTCGTCGAGCGTGCGCAGGGTGCCGCCAAGCGGAGCATCGGGCGGCTCAAGGGCAATCACGGCCAGATGGGTATGTTCGTGCGGGCACTTGCCTACATGATGAGCCACGGCTCCGACGGCCTGCGTCAGGTCGCCGAGGACGCGGTGCTCAACGCGAACTATCTCCTGGCGCGGCTCAAGGGCGAGCTCACGCCGGCCTTCCCTGGCACCTGCATGCACGAGGCGCTGTTCGACGATGGCTTCCTCAAGGACACCGGCGTCAGTACCCTCGACTTCGCCAAGGCGATGATCGACGAGGGCTATCACCCCATGACCATGTATTTCCCACTCGTGGTCCACGGCGCGCTCCTCATGGAGCCGACGGAGACCGAGAGCCGGGACTCTCTGGACGCCTTCATCGCGGTGGTGCTGGCGCTCGCGAAGCGCGTGAAGGCTGGCGATGCCGAGTACTTCCAGGGCTGCCCGCGCCTGACGCCGCGACGCCGCCTCGACGAAACCGTGGCCGCGCGCAAGCCGGTGCTGCGCTGGCGCCCGCCACGCACGGACCGCCAGGCCGCGGACTAGGAGGCCGGCGTGCTTGGGGGCTTCGCCACGCGGCGGATCGATACGGGCGAGGCCTCGATCCAACTGTCGGTGGGTGGCGCGGGTCCGCCACTCCTGCTGCTGCACGGGTATCCGCAAACCCATGTCTGCTGGCATCTCGTGGCGCCGCGGCTCGCGCGGCGTTTCACCGTCGTGTGCCCCGACCTGCGCGGCTATGGCGAGAGCCGGGGACCGCCGACTGGCACCGCGGACCACGCGGCCTATTCCAAGCGCGCCATGGCGCGCGACCAGGTCGTCGTGATGTCGGCGCTCGGCTTCGAGCGCTTCGCAGTCACGGGCCATGACCGCGGCGGGCGGGTCGCCTACCGACTAGCGCTCGATCATCCCGAGCGCGTCACGCGGCTTGCGCTGCTGGACATCGTGCCGACCGGCGAGATGGTGGCGCGGGTCGATCGGAGCCTCGCCTACGGCACCTATCACTGGTTCTTCCTGGCCCAGCCGTTCGACCTGCCGGAGCGGCTGATCGGCGCCGATCCCGATTTCTACCTCGATTGGACGATCCGGAGCTGGGCGGGCGAGGGCGCGGCGCTGGCGCCGGAGGCGATGGACCATTACCGCGCGGCCTTCCGCAATCCCGCGGCAATCCACGCGGCCTGCGAGGACTATCGCGCCGGTCTCGGCATCGATGCCGAGCTCGATGCGGCCGACAAGCAGGCCGGGCGCCGCATCACCTGTCCGCTCCTGGTGCTCTGGGGCGAGCGGCGGCCCGAGCGCAAGGCCGATCAGTGGCTCTCGATCTGGCGGCAGTGGGCGACGAACGTCGAGGGCGGCCCCGTCACCTCCGGCCATTTCCTCGCGGAGGAGCGGCCCGACGAGATCGCGGACCGGCTCGAGCGCTTTTTCGGCGCCGGCGCATGAGGCTCATCTGGCGTCCGACCCGGGGCGCCGAAGGCGTGCGCCGGGTCGGTGCCGCGCGCATCACGCGGCGAGACATCTATCATCTGATGCTCACCATGCCCTGGCGCTGGTTCTTCGGCGTGCAGGCGGTGGCTTACGTGGCCTTCAACGCGGTGTTCGCGCTCTTCTACCTGGTGGCGCCCGGCAGTGTCGCGAATGCGAAGCCGGGCTCCTTCATGGACGCCTTCTTCTTCAGCGTGCAGACCATGGCGACGATCGGCTTCGGCGTGATGGCGCCGGCGACGCTCTACGCCAACGTGATGGTGACCATCGAGGCGCTCCTGGGCATGGCGAGCTTCGCGGTGGCGGCGGGGCTCATCTTCGCGCGCTTCTCGCTGCCGACGGCGCGGGTTCTGTTCAGCCGCGTGGCGGTGGTGACGCCCTTCAACGGCGTGCCGACGCTGATGTTCCGCTGCGCCAACGAGCGCCGCAATCAGATCTTCGAGGCGCAGGTGCATGTCGATTTCGCGCGGCAGGAGACCAGCGCCGAGGGCATGGCGCTCCGCCGCTCCTTCGAGCTCGCGCTATCGCGTGATCGCAATCCGCAGTTCAGCCTGAGCTGGACCGTCATGCATCCGATCGACGCCGGGAGTCCGCTCTACGGCATCGATCCCGATCTGCTCGCGGGACAGGAGGCCGCGATCGTGGTGACGCTCACGGGCATCGACGAGACGCTCTCGCAGACCGTGTTCGCCCGCACCAGCTACCGCGCCGACGAGATCCTCTGGGGCCGGAGATTCGCCGACATCCTCAGCGAGACCTCTGACGGCGAGACCCTGGTCGACTACCGCCGCTTCCACGATACCGTGGAGAGCGGCGGGTGAGTCGGCTTATGCCGGCTTGCCGCTCAAGCGGTGCGTCCTTCGACTCGTGACGCTACGCGTCATGGCTCAGGATGAGGTGAAGTGATCGTGGCAGAAAGAAAGTCCTCATCCTGAGCCGCGTCTCGAAGGGACGTGTGTCCAAGGACGCACCGAGTCGATCCGGGGCGTTAAGGTGTCAACTGGCCGCGGATCTCGCCGCCCTTGTTCGCGGCGGTGTGGATGTTGGCATACCACTTGCCGGCTTTGATGTCCTCGACCTGCGATTTCAGGATGACGTTGCTGCCCTTGATCTCGCCGGCCGCCGCCTTGGGCGGATCGAAGCCAACGACCGGGTTGGCATTTTGGCCGGGCGCCGCAGGCCCATGTATGTGCGCGACGGTGGCGGGACCGGTGAGGCCGCTGAAGGTCACGGACCAGGTCAGCTCGTTGGTGGCGGTGTTCAACGTGAAGGTGCCGTCACCCGTTCCCGTGCTCGCGTTCGGCGGGACCTCGTCCTTGGCTGTCAGGTGCGCCTTCCAGGTCAGGGTCGCTGCCGGGGCCGTGGCGGCTTGCTGCTGCTGACAGGCGACAAGGCCCGCGCCGGCGACGGCCGCGGCGATGGCGAGTGCAGTCATGCGATGCTTCATGAGTACCTCCCCCATTTGTTGGTTTCGAACGCGATTGAGGCATGCTTAGTAGCACGGCGCGCGGCCCCCGTCCAAACCGGCGAGCAACCTTGCGCGGTCACGTCTGTGTGGGCTGGTTCGCGCCGGCATGGCGCCGCCGGCGGTTCCGTAATAGAAAAACAATTCACGATGCGACCCTTTTTCGGGAGGCGACGCGATGTCCGAGAGCGAGCTCAAATCCGTACCGATTGCGGGCGTCGAGGCACTGGAGCGGTATCGCAGCTTAATGGAAATCGCGCGCAACCGCGTCACCACGCGGCAGTTCCGGCCCGACTACGTGGTGCCACGCGAGCATTACGAGATGATCCTCGAAGCCGCGCGCCACGCGCCGTCGGGCGCCAACGCGCAGCCCTGGCACTATATCGTGGTCACCGATCCCGCGCTCAAGCGCGACATCGCGGACTACTTCGTGGAAGAGCAGCGGCGACGCGCCAAGCTCAAGATGAAATTCCCGACGCCCAACTACCGCGGGCTCGAGACGGCGCCCGGCTTCATCGCGATCGTCGCCGACTTCCGCTTCGTGCGCGCTTTTCCGGTGCTGATGGACGGCTCGCCGCTCGACCTGCAATACCGCGAGAACGCAGAGCGCATCCTGCTGCAGAGCGTGGCGGCTTCGACCATGTCGGCGCATCTCGCGGCGGCGGCGCTCGGCTACAACGTCTGGTGGGTGACCGCGATCGGTCAGGAGGCCGCGCAATCCGCGATGCGGCCGCTGCTCGGCATCCCTGACGATCTCTCGGTGATCGACCTCATGCTGTTCGGCCCGCCGCTCAAGCCGCCCTACAAGCGCTGGAAGAAGCGCCTGCCGGAGATCATGAGCTGGAACCGCTTCGACCCCGCCGCCTACTGGACGGTCGAGCAGATCGACGAGTGGATCAGGACCACGCGTCACAAGGTCATGTACCGCGACGAGGCCAAGATCGACTAACTGGCCGTCCCGTATCCCTCTATAGCCGGAGACAGAAGCCCATGGGAGCCCGCTCACTGCTGCCCGACGACATCGAGCGCTACGTCGGCGAGACTATCGGCAAGGAGACGCCGCTGCAAAAGCGGCTGCGCGCAGAGACGGCGAAGCTGCCCGGCAACTGGGCGATGATGCAGATCGGGCCCGACCAGGGTGCCTTCCTGGCATTGCTCGTGCGCCTGATCGGCGCCAGGCGCACCGTCGAGATCGGCACCTTCACCGGTTACAGCGCGCTCGCGGTGGCGCAGGCGCTGCCGCCCGACGGCAAGGTGATCGCCTGCGACGTCAACGAGGAGTGGACGGCGATCGCGCGGCGCTACTGGCGCGAGGCCGGGCTCGCGGACAAGATCGAGCTCCGGCTCGGGCCCGCGGCCGAGACCCTCAGGTCTCTGCTTGCGGCGGGCGGCGCCGGCTCCCTCGACTTCGCCTTCATCGACGCGGACAAGTCGGGCTATGACACCTATTACGAGCTTTGCCTGGAATTGATCCGGCCCAACGGGCTGATCGCCGTCGACAACGTGCTGTGGAGCGGCGCCGTCGTGAATGCGAAGAAGCGGGACGCCGACACGGATGCGCTCCGCGCCCTCAATCTCAAGATCCGCGACGACGGCCGCGTCGACTCGGTGCTCCTGACCGTGGGAGATGGGCTGACGCTGGCGCGCAAGCGGGGCTAGCTGCGGCGGCGGGTGGTGCGTCCTTCGACGCGCTCGCCGATGGCTCGCTTGCTCAGGATGAGGGAGATTCTTTTCGAACCCAACAACGGTCCTCATCCTGAGCAAGCGGCCCGTTGGGCCGCGCGTCGGAGGACGCGCGGTGTGTGATTGACAATCGACCTTTCGCGCCCGCATGAATCAGCGCGCGAGTTTCAGGACAGACGGGGGTCAGATGCGCAAGATGATCTTGGCCGCGGCGGTGCTGCTCGCGGCGGGCGCGGCGCGCGCCGAGGAGCCGGTGCTCAACGTCTACAACTGGTCTGACTACATCGGCAAGGACACGGTCGCCAAGTTCGAGAAGGAGACCGGCATCAAAGTCCGTTACGACGTCTACGACAGCAACGAAGTGCTGGAGGCGAAGCTGCTCGCCGGCCATTCCGGCTACGACGTGGTGGTGCCGTCGTCGACGCCCTACCTCGAGCGCATGGGCAAGGCGAAGGTGTTCCTGAAGCTCGACAAGTCGAAGCTCACGAACTACGGCAATCTGGATGCCAAGATCCTCGCGAGCGCGGCGGTGGCCGATCCCGGCAACACCTTCGGCGTGCCTTACATGTGGGGCACCACGGGGATCGGCTACAACGTCAAGAAGGTGAAGGCGGCGCTGGGCGCGCACGCGCCGGTGGACAGCCTCAAACTCATCTTCGATCCCGAGGTCGCCAAGAAGCTCAGGGGTTGCGGCATGTCGCTGCTCGACACGCCCGAGGAGGTGTTCGCGGCGGCACTCGCCTACCAGGGCAAACCGCCCTTGAGCCGCGACGAGAAGGACTTGGCACTCGCCGGCGAGACCGTGAAGAAGATCCGGCCGGACGTGAAGAAGTTCCACTCCTCACAATACATCAACGACCTCGCGAACGGCGACCTCTGCGTCGCCTTCGGGTATTCCGGGGATATTTTCCAGGCGCAGTCACGCGCCCAGGAGGCGAAGAACGGCGTCGAGATCGAGTACGCGATCCCCAGGGAGGGTGCCATGCTCTGGATCGACCAGATGGCGATCCCGGCGGACGCCGCGCATCCCGACAATGCGCACAAATGGATCAATTTCATCCTGCGGCCGGAGATCGCCGCGGAGATCTCGAACGCCGTCGCCTATGCCAATCCCAACGCCAAGGCGACGAAGCTGGTCGACAAGGAAATCCGCGACAACCCCAACATTTACCCGCCGGACTCCGTGAAGAAGCGGCTGTTCTTCGACACGCCGGTCACGCAACAGTACGAGCGCGCCCGCACCAGACTCTGGACCCAGGTCAAGACCGGCAGCTGACCGCTGCGCACGCGCGGCCCGTGAGCGAGGCGGCTGCGCAACCCTTCGTCCGCCTCGAGGGCGTGGCGAAGCGCTTCGGCGCGACCGCCGCCGTCGACGACGTGTCGCTGAGCATCGAGCGCGGCGCCTTCTTCGCGCTGCTGGGGCCGTCCGGCTGCGGCAAGACCACGCTGCTGCGCATGCTTGCGGGCTTCGAGGTGCCCGACCGCGGCCGTATTCTCATCGACGGCGCCGATGTCGCGGGCGTGCCGCCCTACGCGCGGCCGACCAACATGATGTTCCAGTCCTACGCTCTCTTTCCGCATATGAGCGCGGCGGAGAACGTCGGTTTCGGCCTTCGGCAGGAGCGGCTGCCGCGCGCCGCCATCGACGCGCGCGTCGCGGCCATGCTCGATCTCGTGCAGCTGCGCCACCTCGCCCAGCGCAGGCCGCATCAGCTCTCCGGCGGCGAGCGCCAGCGCGTGGCGCTCGCCCGCGCGCTCGCGAAGGAGCCGAAGCTGCTGCTGCTAGACGAGCCGCTCGCCGCCCTCGATCGCAAGCTCCGCGAGGAGACCCGGCTCGAGCTCGTGCGCATCCAGCACCGGGTCGGCATCACCTTCCTCGTGGTCACCCATGACCAGGAAGAGGCCATGGGCATGGCCTCCCGCATGGCCGTTATGTCCAAGGGCCACGTGGTGCAGGTGGGCACGCCGGCGGACATCTACGAGCGCCCGAGTTGCCGGTTCGTCGCGGACTTCATCGGCGGCGTGAACCTCTTCGAGGGGCGGGTTGTGGAGACGCGCGCCGACGGCGTTGCCATCGACTGCGCCGAGCTCGATCAACGCCTCGTCGTGGCTGGCGGTGGCGTCGCGATCGGCAGCACGGTCGCGATCGCGGTCCGTCCCGAACGGATCGAGCTCTCCGCGGCGCCGAGCGCGCTCCCTAATCGCCTGGCCGGCAGGGTCGCGGATATCTCGTATCGCGGCGAGGCCTCGAGCGTGAACGTGGCGCTCGCGACCGGCCGGCTGGTCCGCGTGACGCTGCCGAACGTCGGGCGGACCGACGAACCGCGGCTCGCCCCCGGCATCGCCGTATGGCTCGGTTGGGCGCCGGAAGCCGGCGTGCTCTTGACCTCATGATGCGCCGACCCTGGGGCCGCGGCGCCGTCATCGCGGCACCTTATCTCTGGCTCGGCCTGTTCGCGCTGCTGCCGTTGGCGATCGTGCTCAAGATCAGCT
>DATFRA010000344.1:0-11753 GCA_035263705.1 Allostellaceae bacterium | reverse complement strand
CACGAAGGAGCGCCGGAACGAGCCCGGCTCCGGCAGCTCCGCCTCGAGCGCCACGAAATTCCAGGTGGGCCCATGGAAGATCCGCTCGACCTCGCGCTCGTAGACCTCGGGGCTGGTGTAGACCCAATCCGGAATCCGCGTCAGCCCCTCCGCGGGCCAGGCGAAGGGGAAGGCGGGATCGGCGTTGGGCCGCGGCGCGCTATCGGGCATCGAGAGGTCTCCTAGTACGCGCGCGATTGTACGTCCCTGCTGGGACGCCCGCAAATTAGCTTTACGTCCCGAAATTGGCTTTGGATTGGCTTTGCCAAAAACTCATGTGCTTGTTTCGACGAGATAAATTGGCTTTGATTTGTCGATTTTGTTTTCTCCAGGACGCTGCCTACTGCACGACCATACGCACAGGGCGTACGACCGTCTTGAGATGGTGAAGGAGGCTCGACCTTTCAAGACCGCCGATATTTTCGACCTTCCTCCAACGGGGGTCGAGCTGGCTGAGACCTGTGCCTGGCGCCCGGCCTCGGGGCTCGCCGCCGGTGCGGATCAGCCGCCCGAGTAGGCGATGCCGGCCCGCACCTCGTTGATCGCCTGCTCGACCATGCCGATCGCGCGCTCGCGATGGCCGCCTTTGTTCGGCGTCGCCCGCTCGAGCCAGTTGTGCGCATTTTCCAGAGCCCGCAGCGCATTCTGCATGTTGGGCTCGAAAGCCACCGTGGTCGTCGCGGACACTCCAAAAGCCGGCGCCGCAACGGCAGCGGCCGCGATCAGTTTTCCGGCGGACCGGCGAGACATGGTGGACATTGACTTCCCCCTTTCATCGAGCCGGCGGCTCGAGCGTGGCCGGCTCGTTCCCGCTTGCATTATGCGACGCGTCCCTCCACCGGGGTAATCAACCTCGAGCCCAAGCATCTTTCTAATATGCACTCCCCTGCGCTATCGTCCCCGGACCTCTTCTCCACGAGGCGGCCCAAGGGAGCATCGCATGGCGCTCGAACCGCTGGCCAAGCGCGGCAATTATTTCCACATCTACGATTTCCGGGTGAAGCCGGGCAAAGGCGACGAGTTCATCAAGCTCTTCGATGCCTTCGATTACTCCGACGAGAATCCCATGCACAAGTCGCCGGCGCAGGTGAAGGACGGCGTGCTCTGCCGCGACGTCAAAGACCCCGACCATTTCTATCTCGTGGGCGAGTGGTCCGACATCGAGGTGCACGCGAGGATCCGCAAGGTCCTCGCCGAGGAGCTCAAGCCCGCCTTCGTGGGGCTGATCGAGGGCGGCAAGTTCGTGCCGAATTACGCCGAGATCGTCTCCAGCACGCCGCAGCACATCCTGGACAGCGCCTCGAAGCGCTGAGTTGCCACTGTGCGTCCTTCGACGCGCTCCCCTTCGACAAGCTCAGGGTCGCTTGCTCAGGATGAGGTCGATTCAATCCTTACCGAGGGAAAGCCCCTCATCCTGAGCAAGGGCCGTGAGGCCCGCGTCGAAGGACGCACCGGCCCCGGCGCAGCCTAGCCGCGCAGCGGCTTCCAGTTAGCACCTGTGTCGTGGTCGGGGTGCTGGTAGCTGGTGCGTTTCGCCTTTCGCGCCGCCGGCATCTCGGCCTCCATAACCTTGCGCGGCAGCGCGTTGACCTGGTCGAGCCAATCGATCCGGCTCTCGACGCCGTATTGCGTCCCCGGCGCCGCGTCCCGCGGGTGGTCGAGGCTGCCGATGGTGACCGAGCAGGTCTCGCTGTCGAGGTAGCGGAAGCCGAGCGGCGTACCGCAATCCCGGCAATACGGCCGGCGCGCCAGCGACGAGCTCGCGAACTCCGCGGGCGCGCCGCGCGTCCAGGCGAAATCCGCGCGCTTGACCGGCGCCAGCGCCGCGAACGGCCCGCCCACCGCCTTCTGGCACATCCGGCAGTGGCAGACGTGCACGTTGTGCGGCGAGGCGTAGAGCGCATAGCGCACGGCGCCGCACTGGCAACCGCCTGTGAGCACGGGCTTTCGAGTGTCGTTGGTCATGGATGGCTCCAGTCAGCGAGAAAGCAATCGGCGCAGCCAGTGCCAGGCGGCGCGCAGCATGAGCGCGCCCGCGCCGAGGCGCTGCGGTGGTGGCGCCGAGCTCGGCTTGCCGCGGAGGCGCGCTTCGAGGTTGCGGCCGGTGGTTTCCGCGAGCTCGCGGGCGAAGACCTGCACGATCGGGCCGCGGCCGAACTGCGCGAGGGCGCCGCGCAGCGCGTAGGCGATCGAGAGCTCGATCGCGCTGCCGGCGGGACCGTCCTCGATCACGCGGAACGTCGCCTCGCCCATGAGCCGCGTGCCGGTGGCGGCGTCGCGGCCCTCGCCCGAGAGGCGGCCGGAATGGGTCGCTGCGTCATAGGCCACTTCGGCGTCTCCGGTGAAGCGGGCGCGGATCGGTCCGAGCGAGGCGAGGATCTCGCCGCGGATTCTTCCGCCCTCCTGCGCGAGGATTCGCGCACCGGGGACGCAACTCGCGATCAGCGCGGGGTCTTGGATCGCGCGCCATACGGCATCGCGCGGCAGAGTGAACCGTAGGCTCTGCGTGAGACGGTCGCCGGGCGCGGTGGAGGGTTGGGCAGCGGGCGCTGCCAGCGTCGTCGCCGCGACGGCGGCGAAACCGCCAGCACGGAGCTTGGGCCTCACGACCGGAGCGGTCTTGGGGCGCTCCGCGAGCACGCGGCGGATCGCGCGGACGATGCCGACATAGCCGGTGCACCGGCACAGGTTGCCCGCGAGCTCGAGCCGGATGCGCTGGTCGTCGGCGTCGGGGAGCCGCAGGACGATGTCGCGCGCGGTCACCAGCATGCCCGGCGTGCAATAGCCGCATTGCAAGCCATGCTCCGCTGTGAAGGCGGCGCGCAGGGCAGCGGCAACGGGATCGCCGTCGAGGCCCTCGATGCTCCTGACCTCGCGGCCCTCGCAATCGACGGCGTAGGTGATGCAGGAGCGGATCGGCTCGCCATCGAGCAGCAGCGTGCAGGCGCCGCAGATGCCGTGCTCGCAGCCGATATGGGTCCCCGTGAGGAGCCGGCTCTCGCGCAGAAAATCCGCGAGGCTCTGGCGGGGCTCGACGTCGGCGGAAACCGTTGCGCCATTGACGGTGAGCGCGAGGTTCATCAGAGGGCCGCTTGCGCGAGCGCGCGCCTGAGGGCGACCGCCTGCTGTCGACGCTCGACGGCATCGAGGCCGCTACCGGCGAGCGCGGCCTCGACCGCCTCCGGCACGGCGCGCTCGCCCTCGAGCAGCACCGGCGGGCCGCCGACCGCGCCGATCACCGCGCGACGCACGCCCCGTGCGGCATCCACCAGCACCGCCGCCATGGCGAAAGCGAACTCGCCGGGTTTGCGGCACGCCTTGAAATAGCCCCAGCGCGCGCCGCTCGACGGGCGCGGAATGCGCACGGCCTGCACGATCTCGCCGGGCTCCAGGACGGTCCGGAAGGGCGCGGGCACGAAGGCGGCGAGCGGGATGCTGCGGCCGCCGCCCGCCCGCCATGTCAGCACCACGGCGCCGAGCGCGGTCAGCGTGCAGAGCCAATCGGCGGCGGGATCGGCGTGCGCGAGGCTGCCGCCGATGGTGCCGCGGTTGCGCACGGCGCGGTAGGCGATGCCCTCGGCGATGCGGGCGAGGAGGCGATCGCCGATGTCGGGCGTGCGGCCGTCGGCGATCGCGGCATGGGTCACGCAGGCGCCGAGCGTCACGGCATCGGTGCCGTCCTCGACGGCGCACAGCTCGGGCAGGTGGTGGATCGCGACCAGCATCGAGGGCCGCGCCAGCCGGAAGTTGAGCATCGGCCCCAGCGATTGCCCGCCCGCGAGCACGCGCGCGCCCTCGCCGCCCCGGGCCAGCAGCGCGCCGGCTTCGCGCAGGTCCTTCGGCCGCGCGTAGTCGAAGGGGAACGGCTTCATGAACCGCGGGCCGCGGCGAGCGCCGCTAGGATGCGCTTCGGCGTGATCGGCAGCTCCGTGAGCTCGACGCCGAGCGGCGCCAGCGCGTCGTTGACGGCGTTGGCGATCGCCGCGGGCGGGCCGATGGCGCCGCCCTCGCCGATGCCCTTCTGGCCGAAGCTCGTATAGGGCGAGGGCGTCTCCATGTGCTCGACCCGGATCGCCGGCACCTCGGTGGCGCCCGGTAGCATGTAGTCCGCGAGCGTCGAAGCCAGCGGCTGCCCGTGGGCGTCGTAGGGCATCTCCTCGTAGAGCGCGGTGCCTATGCCCTGGGCGGTGCCACCGAATACCTGGCCGTCGACGATCATGGGATTGACCAGCACGCCGCCGTCTTCGACCACGACGTAGTCGAGAATCCGCACGGTGCCGAGCTCGAGATCGACCGAGACCACGGCGGCGTGCGCCGCATAGCTGAAGGTGCCGCTGTCGCGCACGGCCTTGTAGCCGGCGGTGACATCGAGCCCGCCGGGCGCCGCACCTTCCGGCAGATCCTGTGGCCGCAGGTACCAGGTCTTGCCGATCTCGCCGATCGCCACGGAACCGTTGGGCCCGATCACCCTGCCGTCGCGCACCGTCACCTGCTCCGGGGTGGTCTGCAGAAGATGGGCGCCGATATTCGCGAGGCGCTGACCAAGCTCGCGGCAGGCGGTGGCGACGGCGCCGCCCGCCATCACCATCGCGCGCGAGCCCCAGGTGCCCGTGCTGTAGGGCGTCATGGCGGTGTCGCCGTGCACCAGCTTGATCCGGTCGAGCGCGATGCCGAGCACCTCGTGCGCCACCTGTGCGAGTGTGGTCTCGAGCCCTTGGCCATGAGACTGGATGCCGACGCGGAGCTCGAGCCCGCCGTCGGGTGTCAGCCGCGCCTCCGCCTGCTCGAAGCCCGGCACCATCGGAATGCCCCAGCCCGCATAGACGGAGGTGCCGTGCGCCGCCTGCTCGCAGAAGATCGCGAAGCCCACGCCGATCCGGGTGCCGTCGGGTTCGCCCTTGGCCTGGCGCGCGCGCAGAGTGGGCAAGTCGATCGCCTTCACCGCGCGGCCCAGGCACTCGGGATAGTCGCCGCTGTCGAAATGCTTCTTGGTGATGTTGTCGAACGTCATCTTCTCCGGTGGAATGAGCGCCTCGAGGCGGACCTCATAAGGCTCGCGCTTCGCCACGCGGGCGATCGCGTCCATCATCAGCTCCATCGCGAAGCAGACTCCCGCGCGGGCCACACCCCGGTAAGGAAGGATCGGCGGCTTGTTGGTGGCCGCCGACCAGGTACGGCAGCGATAGGCCCGGAAGTCGTAGGGCCCCGGCAGGATGCTCGCGACCTGTGCCGCCTCGAGACACGCGGAGAACGGATAGGCGGAATAGGCGCCGGCATCGACGGTCGCCTCGGCGTCGAGCGCGAGCAGGCGACCCTCGGCATCGGCGTAGGCGGTGACGTCGTAGTGATGCTCCCGACAATTGGCGTTGGCGGTGAGCTGCTCGCGCCGGTCCTCGATCCAGCGGATGGGATGACCCAGCGTGCGCGCGAGGAACGACGCGCAAACTTCCTCGGCGAGCAGGATGCCCTTGTAGCCGAAGCCGCCACCGACATCGGGCGCCACCACGCGCACCTGGCCATGAGCGAGCGCGAGGCAATCGGCGAGCCCCGTGCGGACGATGTGCGGCATCTGGGTCGCCGTGTAGATCAGAAGCTGCTCGAGGCGGCGGTCCCAGGCCGCGACCGCGCCGCGGCCCTCGATCGGCGACATGCACTGCCGCGCGGTGCGGAAGCGGCGCCTGACCGTGATGGCGGCACTCCGGCGGATCGGCTCGAGGTCGTCCTCGACGACGGTCTCGAGGAAGACGTTGTCGCCCCAGTGATCGTGCAGGAGCGCGGCCCCGGGCTCGCGCGCCTTCAGCATGTCGGAAATCGCCGGCAGCTCGTCGAAATCGAGCTCGACCTCCGCTGCCAGATCCTCAGCGGCGGCGCGGTTCTCGGCAACGCAGGCGACGATGGGCTCGCCGACGTAACGGACTTTTTCTGCGGCGAGCACCGGCTGCTCCGAGGGCTTGAAGCCCGGGAGCCTCGAATTCGCGACGATGGGGCGGACGCCCGCGAGATCGGCCGCCGTAAAAACCGATCCCCCGGCGCCCGCGGGTTTGCGGATCGAGCGGATGCGGGCATGCGCGACGGGGCTTCGGAGGAAGCACACCTCCTTCATGCCGGAGAGCCGGATATCCGCGATGAATTCGCCGCGGCCGCGAAGATAGCGCTCGTCCTCCTTGCGCGGCACACTGGCGCCGACGCCGGCGCGCGTGCTCACCCTATCCACTGTTTCCGCCATGTTTCCGCAATGTCCCCGTCACCATTGAGGCATAGCACACTTCACGAAGCGCTTGGACAGAGGGGGTGCGTCCTTCGACTCTGCGCTTCGCGCAGGCTCAGGATGAGGAGCTTTCTTGTCGCCATTCTCCAAATCGCCTCATCCTGAGCCGCGATGCGCAGCATCGCGAGTCGAAGGACGCAAGGCCTTGGTCAAACGGCGCGTCGTCGCAGCTCTGGCCAAGCCGTGGTCGGTCGCCAGCCAAGCGATTGGCGCGCATGCGAGTTGTCGAGCACGCTGGCACGCGGGTTCCGCTCGTAGAGCTCGGGGCGCCGGATCGGCGGCAGGGTGCCGTAGGTGCGGCGCAGGTGATCGAGCGTGGGCTCGTCCGAGAACGTGTCGGCGGCGGCGATGAAAAAGGTCTCAATGCCCGCGTAGTCGTGCTCGGCCGCGAGCGCAAAGGCACGCGCGGCGTCCTCGGGGCCGACGTAGGAGCGGAGCAGCGGCACCGGCTCGGCCTCGCGCTCCACCTGCGTGCCCTGGACGCCCGCGAGGAAAGCCAGCATCTCAGGAAAGGCCACGTAGCTCGGCCGCAGGATCAGCACCTCAAGCCCGCCGCGGCGCGCGAAGGCGGCGGCGATCTCCTCGCCCAGAAGCTTGCTCATCCCGTAGGTGCTGCTGGGCCGCGTCGGATGCGCCTCGTCGACCGGCAGATAGAGCGGCGGCAGATGCGGATTCGTGTGATCGAGCCCCAGAGCCGAGGTGCTGGAGCACAGCACGACCCGGCGCACGCCCGCCCGCTCCGCGACCTCGAAGACGTTCCAGGTGCCCCGCACATTGGTCTCGAACACCGCCTCGGGCGCGCTTGCGAGCGATTGATCGATACCGGCGAGGTGCACGACCACCTCGTAGTTCCGGAACGCCGCCGCGAGCGCCTCGTTGTCGAGCACATCGGCGGGCGGATAGGACACTGGCTCCGAGGCGTCAGGCACAGCGCGATCGACGATGCGGACCTCGTGCCGGCGGCGGAGCTCGATCGCGACGTAGCGGCCGAGGCGCCCTCGCCCGCCGGTCAGCGCGACCCACACGTCACGATCCCGCCGCCGTCATGGCGTCGACGATTTTGCGATGGAAATGCAGGATCGCGCCTTCCCAGAAGGGCGAGAGCCGGAGGTCGTCGGCGACCGGAGAGCGGCGGCCTTGCTGCATCAGCGTGAGCACCGCGCGGTCCTCGCCGCGCAGCTGCAGCCAATAGCGCATCATTTCCTCGCGGGCCGCGCGGTTGGCGTCGTCGGTCGCGGCGCCGTCGACCAGGTACCACGAGCTGTGCCAGAGCGTGGTCTCGACGCCCGTGGGAACCCAGAGCGTGCGGAGCGCGAGGCCGCCGAACAGGCTGATCTGCGTGTTGGGAAACACGAAGCAGAGATAGTCGGTGCGCTGGGCGCTCTCGGCGTTCGAGCGCAGCGACACCAGCGGCGTGTCGGAGCGCAAGGCCGAGTCCCCGGCCCAGGTGAAGCCGAACACCTCGCCCTCGAACACATCGGTGTAAGTCTTGGCGCCCGCGGCGTCCACGCGTGACGGCAACTGCTGATGCACGAACTCTTCGTGATAGTTCTCGACCGCCGCCTCGATTGTGAGCTTCCAGTTGGCGGGGATGTCGCCGGCCTGGTAATGCGCGAGGCGGAAACGATTCATTTCGTAGGGCGCCGACAAGGCGGCGAGCGGCGCGACCGCGCTCTCGAGCGGCGGCGCATCGCCGGAGAGGTTGACGAACACCACGTCCATCCAGACGCCCGAGCGGATCGGCACCAGGCCGCGGCCGACGCGGTCGATGCTTTTGGGGTCGGCCACCTTCTTGCCGTCCCACCAGGGTGTCGCCTTGAGACTGCCGTCGAGGCCATAGGCCCAGCCGTGATAGGGGCAGCGCAGCGTCGGCAGCCCGTGTACGGGCCCGCTCAGGATCACGGAGCCGCGGTGGCGGCAGATATTGTGGAAGACACGGATCGCGCCCTCGCGGTCGCGCAGCACGATGGCCGGGAGCCCCGCGGCAATCACGGGTATCGCGTCGCCGGGATTCGGCACCTGATGGGTGAACGCGACGCCGGTCCAGCCGCGGCCGAGCACGCGGTCCATCTCGGCGCGGTGATACGCCTCGCTGGTGTAGGCCGCGGTCGGGAGCGGCCGTGCCGTCTCGATGGGCTCGTGCACGCGCCGGGCGGCATCCGGCCCCAGGAGCGCCGCCAACGACGCCTCGCTCATGAATAACTCCTCCGCACGGCCGCCGGCGTGGTGCCGCGGCGGCGGCGGAAGCTCCGCGTCAGAGCGCTCTGGTCCGAGAAACCCACGACGAGCGCGATCTCCGCGATCGGCAGGCTCGTCTCGCGCAACAGATCCTGGGCGCGATCGAGACGGGTCATCAGGAGCCGTTCGGCGGGCGTGTGGCCGGTCTCGCGCCGGAATTGCTCGTGGAACCGGCTCACGCCCATGCCCGCCGAGCGCGCGAGCGCGCGCACGGTCAGCGGCTCGGCATAGCACGTCTCGATCATGGCGAGCGCCCGCGACATTGGAGCCGCGCGTCGCCCTGGGCTTGCGAATTTCCGTCCGATCGACTCCGCGAGCAGGGCGGACGCGTGATGTACGAGCCGATCGCCGAGCGCGCCCGATGTCGCCTCGCCCGAGACGTAGCGCGCGAGATGGTCGAGGGGCTCGTCGATCGAAAAGAACGGCTGAGCCGATGCGCGGGCAACGATGCTCTCCACGATGAAATCCGTGCGCGGCACCTCGAAGACGACAAACCGGTTGTCGCCGACTACATACCCCTCATGAGGCGTGCCGCTCACGATGAGAGCGCCACTGGATTCCGCGATGGCGCCAACGGTCTGGCCCACGCGGGCCCGCATCGCCCCGATTACCGGCAGGACGATCTGGTGGAAATCGTGAGCATGGACGCGATCGAGTCCATCGTAGGACCGGATCGACAGGGACATGCGCGAGGCGTGCATGGGGCGATATCTCCCGAGGTCCGACCACCCTACAAGTTTCGGAGAACCGGTCAAAGCGCGCGGAGACGCGGTCAAGACGCGCGGTGCCGACCCGTGCTACCTGCGGCTGCAAGACCAAATGGAGGATATGATGACGAGCGATCGTTGGGTCACCTTCGACTGCTTCGGTACCCTGGTGGACTGGCACAGCGGATACCGACGCATCCTCTCCCCGATCGCGGGAGATCGGACCGACGCGCTGATCCGCGCCTACCACGACTTCGAGCGCGCGATCGAGGCGGAGCGCCCGCACCGCCTCTACAAGGACGTGCTGACCGCGGGCCTCGAGCAGGCCGCAGGGAAGATCGGCCTGGCACTCCCCAAGGGAGAGGCGGACGTGATCGTGCGGAGATGGGGCGAGCAACCGTTCTATGGCGACGTGGGCGCGGCGCTGGGCGCGCTCCGCGCGGCCGGCTGGAAGCTCGCCATGCTCACCAATTGCGACAACGACCTCTTCGCCGAGACGCTGGCGAAATTTCCGGTGAAGCCCGACCTCGTGGTCACCGCGGAGATGGTCGGCAGCTACAAGCCCGAGCTCGGGCATTTCCGGCGCTTCCAGCAGGAGAGCGGCGTCGAGCGCCGCAACTGGATCCATGCCGCCTGCAGCTGGTTCCACGACATCGCGCCGGCCCGGCGCATGGGCGTGAAGCGCATTTGGGTCGACCGCGACAAGACGGGCCATGATCCCGCGGCTGCGACACGCGTGCTGCCGGACGTGACGAGTTTGGCGAAGACGGTCGCTGAGCTTCGCGACATGCCGGCGCCGGAGCCGCAGGCCTAGTTGCGCTGCGAGGTTCTGGCAGCGGGACCTTCAACCAGCATCGTCATGCCCGTGCTTGTCACGGGCATCCACGTTTTCCTTCATCGACAAAGAACACGTGGATGCCCGGCACGAAGGCCGGGCATGACGGTCGAAAGATGAGCGTTCCCCGCGGGCTGCGATCTTTCGTGCCGGTCCGACCTAACCTAGACTGCGTCAAACGCGGTCAGGAGGCGGTGTCATGGACAAGAAACTGAACCAGCCACTCGGCGGCAACGTGATGCCGCGCTTCGGCGGGCCCGCAACGATGATGCGGTTGCCGGCGCGGGAGGACGCTGCCGGGCTCGATGCGTGCTTCATCGGCGTGCCCTTCGACATCGGCACCTCCAACCGGAGCGGCACGCGCTTCGGGCCGCGGCAGATCCGTGCGGAATCGTGTCTCCTCCGGCCCTACAACATGGGGACGCGCGCCGCGCCCTTCGACGCGCTGGCGGTCGCGGACATCGGCGACGTTGCGACCAACCCCTATAACCTCGCCGACAGCATCCGGATCATCGCTGAGCACTACGGCCGCGTGATCGCGACGGGCTGCAAGCCCTTGACCCTCGGCGGCGACCACACGATCGCGCTCCCCATTTTGCGGGCGATCGCAGCGAAGCACGGGCCCGTGGGCCTGGTGCACGTCGACGCCCACGCCGACATCAACGACAATATGTTCGGCGAGCCGATCGCCCACGGCACGCCATTCCGGCGCGCGGTGGAGGAGGGCCTGCTCGACTGCAAGCGCGTGGTGCAGATCGGGCTGCGCGGCACCGGCTACGCTGCCGAGGACTTCGACTGGCCGCGGAAGCAGGGCTTTCGCGTGGTGCAGGCCGAGGAGTGCTGGTACCGCTCGCTCGCGCCCCTCATGGCGGAGGTGCGGGACCAGCTGGGCCGCGGTCCCGTCTACATCACCTTCGACATCGACGGGCTCGATCCCTCGGTGGCGCCGGGCACCGGCACGCCCGAGCCGGGCGGGCTCACCGGCGCGCAAGGGCTCGAAATCATTCGCGGCTGCCGCGGCCTCAACGTCGTGGGCGGCGACCTGGTGGAGGTATCGCCGCCCTACGATCCCTCGGGCAATACGGCGCTGCTGGCGGCGGGACTGCTATTCGAGATGCTGTGCGTCCTGCCCGGCGTGCCCTATCGTTGAGGCAGAAGACAAGACCAGCGGGGGAGGAGCCATGAAGATCGTCGTGCTGGGCGCGGGCGTGGTGGGGGTAACCACCGCCTATCAGCTCATGAAGGACGGCCACGAGGTGACTGTGATCGACCGGCAGCCGCTCGCCGCCAACGAGACTAGCTTCGGCAACGCCGGCATGATCGCGCCGGGCCACTCCTACACGTGGGCCTCGCCGAAGGCGCCCGGGATCCTGTTCCGCTCGCTGTTCCAGCGCGACCAGGCACTGCGCCTGACGCTCCGGGCGGACCCGCAGATGTGGGCGTGGTGCCTCCGGTTCCTGCGCAACTGTACCGCCGCGCGCGCCGCGGGAAACACACGGAACAAACTCCGGCTCTGCCAGTACTCGCAGAAGGTCCTGCAGGAGACGGTGGCGGAGACCGCGATCGAGTATGACCGCAACACCCGCGGGATCCTCTTCCTTTATCGCGATGCGCAGTCCTTCGACGCCGGCGTCAAGCACATGAAGATCCTCGAGGACGGCGGACA
>DATFRA010000343.1:0-3800 GCA_035263705.1 Allostellaceae bacterium | reverse complement strand
GCCCGCCGCGATCGCAAGGCTCGATCGGCAGTGCGCCTGGAAGCGGGCGTCCGCGGGCGAATGGCTGCTCGACTATCAGGATGCGAGTGACGGCGTGTACTTCGTCGTGGCCGGTGCGGTGCGGGTGATCATCCAGTCGGGCGGTCGCGAGGTCCTGCTTCGCGAGATCAAGGCCGGAGAATTCTTCGGCGAGCTCGCCGCCATCGATCACCAGCCGCGTTCCTCTGGCATCCTGGCGGTTCTCGACGTCACCATCGGTCGGATGCCGGCCTCGGTTTTTCGCTCAACCGTGCACGAGCATCCGGACGTCTGCGACCAGTTGTTGGCGCTGCTGGCCGGCCAGATCAGGATGCTGGCGAATCGGGTGCACGAGTTCGCGACGCTGGACGTATCGCACCGCATCGCGGCGGAGTTGCTGCGGCTGTCGCGGCCGGAGCCGAGCAAGCCGGGGACCGCCATCATATCCCCGCCGCCGATCCATTCCGAGATCGCGGCCCGCGTGAGCACCCGCAGAGAGGCGGTCGCCCGCCAGCTCAACGCGATGGAGCGTTCGGGATTGATCGTGCGCCGGCGCGGCGCGATCGTGCTCACCAATGTCGATCATCTCCGGCGGCTGGTGGACGAGGCGGCCGACAACGGATGAGCACCCTGCGTTTCGGACCGTGCGCGAGGGCGCAAGAAATGGCCGGCCTTGCGGGCCGGCCATTGTTTAGCTCAGTCGAACGCAAGGCGTCCGTCGGATTGCTCACCGGCCGCCGAGCTGGAAGTCGTTGTGGCCGGCCTCGCCGGACATGCGCGCCGACGCGAAGGCGCCAACGTTGGACGACTGCTGGCTGAGCGCGTAGCCCGCCGCCTCGTCGCTGCCCTGTTGGCGGGCCATCGCATTCGTGGCGCCGGCAACCAGCATCGTGGTGGTCAGGAGGGTGATGATCGTCTTCATGGTCCGTCTCCATTGCTATTCGGTCCGAGATCTCCGCTCCATCCTTGATCGGCGTGGAGCGATCTCGATGATCGGAAGCTAGGCGCCGTGTGCCGCGGGCGGCGTGCGAAAACGCACACTGCGAACAAGGGGGCCAAAATGGCCGTGCATGCGCAAAATCGAGAAATGGCCGGCATCGCGCCGGCCATTTTCGATCGAACCTGAAGCGTTGGCTGAACGCCTCAGCGGCCATCCAGCTGGAAATCGTCCTGGACATTGACGGTGCTGTTGCGGGCTTCGCCCGGCACACGCGCCGACGCATAGGCGCCGCCGATGCCGTGGGCCGCCTGCCGGCTGAGCGCGTAGCCCGCCGCCTCGTCGCTGCCCTGCGGGCTGGCCATCGCGCTCGAGGCGCCTGCGACCAGCATGGTGGTGGTGACAAGGGCAATGATCGTCTTCATGGTAAATCTCCGTCTCTGTTCCTGAGATCTCGGCCGCAAGCCCGTTTGGCGTGAAGCAATCTCGATGATCGGAAGGTAGGCGCCGGGGCCGGCCGGCGACGTGCGAAAACGCACAGTGCGGACAACGGGCTGAAAATGAGCCTCGACGCACAGACGCGCTAAGAGCACGTTCCGTTCCCGGCGCATATTCTGATCGGCGAGCCGGTGCCCACCCGGATCAAGTCCGGGGCAGGCTTTCGCCGGAATATGCGCTAGGACTGGGCGAGCAGGCTCTGCAGGGTCTGTGGCGCCCGCATCGGCACGATCGGGATTTCGCGCTTGTCCGGAAGCGTCAGGGCGGCAGGCGCAAGGTCGGTCTGATGCGGCGCGATGAGCGCGACCGCCTGCTCGGACGCAATGAGCGCACAGTCGAGCCGCCGGGTCTCGGCTTGAAATTTTGCCGCCAGGTTTCCGGTGTCGCCGAGGAACTGCAGCGATGCATGTCCGATCGCCGTGATGGTGCCCACCACGGCAGGGCCCACATGCAGTCCAATGCCGATGCACAGCGGCTGCTGGAGCTCCGCCGCAAGCTCGTTGTTGAGCGCATCGACGCCTTCCCAGAGCTGCAGGGCGGCCGAGAAGGCATCGCGGGCGAAGTGCGCCCGGTTGCCGGCGCTGTCGACAAACATCGCCATCACGCCATCGCCCGCGATGCTGGTCACGTGTCCGCGATGGGCCCGCACCGCGGACGTGACCACCTGGATGTAGCGGTCAAAGATGAAGAGGGTGTCGTAGGGAAGCCGGCCGGCCGCAAGTCGCGTCGACTCGCGCAGATCCACGAACAGCGCGGCGACGTCCATCTCGATGCCGCCGGCGGCGGCGGCATCGAAGCGTACCGCACCGGACATCGGGTCGCCGCTCGTGCGTACGAGCGGCTCGACGCGCACGTCGCCCAGCGGCCGCAGTTGGCACGCGAGGCGGACATTCGGAGGATTTCCGATGCGCGCAAGCGTACGCACCTCGGCTTCCGCCGCCGCCCGAAGATTTTCCTCGCCCTCGACGATGCGGACGCGGCAGGTCGAGCATCGCCCCTGCCCGCCGCAAACGGAGGCGTGCGGGATCGCCGCCCAGCGGCTCGCCTCGAGCACGGAAAATCCCCGCGGGACCGTGACCGTCCGACCGCCCGGATAGGTGATGTGAAGCGCGCGGTAGCGGCGGGCATGCCAGTCGCGGGCGAGCCTCATGGCGAACGTCGCGGCCACCAGGCCGACATAGGACCAGGCCAGGACGCGGGTGATGTTGCCGACTTGCGCGAGACTTTCACCCGCCGCCGTACCGGGCAATCCGATCGCAAGCCTGGTCGCGATGTCGGGATCGCGTTGCCCGGCCTCCAGCATGCCGATGCCCGCATTGGTGAACCCGATGAGCGCGAGCACCGGGACGAGCAATGCAACGGACGCCAGCGCCGAAGCTGCGCGCGGATACCAGGCTTTGGTGGCGAACCAGGTCCGCAGTCCGATGCATCCGTGCACCCACAGCACCAGCAGAAGACAATATTGCCGCACGACCGTGTCGGAAGAGGCCCAGATGGTGTGGATCACGCGCGCGAAGTCGTAGTCCAGCCCGTAGATCGACTGCCCGATGCGGATGCCCGCTGCGTGCGGGATGAGGAGGATCGGAATGGAAAGCCCGAGCGCCAGCTGCCAGGCTTCCGCGGCCGGCATTCGCAGATGGCGGCGACGGTACAATGCCATCAGGCCGAGCGTCGCGTGGGTGAGAAAAGCGCCGTAGAGCAGCCACAGACCCGGGATGGTCTGCCAGGGCGCGAGCAGCACGCTGCTCGCGGCCTGCATCGCATCGGTGGAGCGTATGCCGAACGCATGGTTGAGCAGGTGGCACGTCGCGAACGAGAACAGGACGAGCCCGGTGGCGAGCCGCAGGGTGCGCACGATCCGGCTGGAGTTGCGCACCAGGCCGCCGGCCGGGCGCTGTGCGGCGACACTCGGATTTTGATCCGGGCGAATCTTGAGCCTCGCTCCGCGCGACATGCGAGCCTTCTGGGCTCGCCGCAATCGGCGCGAAACTAGGCGACGCGCCGGTCGAATGCAAACCGCCGCTCCCGGGCGCCGTCGTCACCCGGCTTGGGCTGACCCGGGCCTCGCGCCGACCGTCCCCTGCCGGACGTGATCGGCACGTCCGAGGCCGCGCCCACCCCCGATCTCGTCAGCCTGCGGTCGCACGCACCGGAAAGAGCGAGCGCAGCGCCGGATCGCGCAGCCACAGCCCGCCCCACATGAACAGGCCGAGGTAGAGGCCGAACAGCACGTGGGTGAGGAGCGGATCGTCGTTGCGCAGATGGATCGCGATCGCACCGCCGAAGATGCCCATGAACAGGATCGCGCCGAGGACCGCCGTGCGCGGGATGACGTAGAGGATCAGCA
>DATFRA010000342.1:0-4689 GCA_035263705.1 Allostellaceae bacterium | reverse complement strand
CCGGCCGCGCGGCGAAAGGTAAACCACCGGACCCGGCCCGGTCGCTTCCGCGAGCGCGCGATCGAGCACGTCGGGCCGCACGACCATGCCGGGGCCGCCGCCGAACGGCGCATCGTCGACGGTGCGGTGTTTATCGCGCGCAAAGCCGCGGATGTCCACAGTTTCGAGGCGCCAAAGCCCGTCGCTCGAGGCCTTGCCCGCGAGCGAGCAGCCGAGCGGTCCCGGGAACATCTCGGGAAACAGGGTCATCACCGTGGCGGTCCAGACCAAATTCCTAATCCTCGTCCTCGTCGCGCCCCGCAGCGGGCGCGGGTGTCTCAAACAATCCTTCAGGCGGATCGATCACCAGCTTGCCCGCCTCCAGATCCACCACCGGCACCACGCGGTTCGTGAACGGCACCATCACCAACGCGCCAACCTCACGCTTTACCTCCAGGCTCGGCCCGCCGCCGTAATCGTGCACCGCTACCACCTCGCCCAGCGCCGTACCGCTCACAACCTCTACCCGCAGTCCAACCAAGTCGTACCAGTAGAACTCACCCTTCTCAGGAGCCGGCAACGCCGAGCGTTGCACAAAGAGCTTCGTGCCCTTGAGTGCCGCGGCGGCATCGCGATCCCCGATCCCCTCGACCTCAGCCAGCACTGCACCCCGCGCCTGCCCCACGACCTTCAGCGACAGCCTGCGCTTGCCGCTCTCGTCCTCGAGGGGCCCGTAGCGGGCGACATCCTCGGGTGCCGCCGCGTAGCTCAGGACCCGGACCGCTCCCTTGATACCGTGGGCACCGAGAACGCGGCCCATGAGCACGCGCCGCTCCATTCCCATGGCCCGGAGCGGGCTCAGGCCTGAGGTGCCGCCTCGGTCGGCGCCGCGCCTGCCGCCGCCTCTGCGCCACCCTCGGCCACCTTTACGCGCTCCTGTGCCTTGGCGCGCGGCGCGGACTTCTTCGGGGTCTCGCGGATCTCGGGCTTCGGCCGCAACCCGGCGTCACCCAGGAAGCGCGCTACCCGATCGCTCGGCGTCGCGCCCATCTTGAGCCAATGCTCGATGCGCTCGTTCTTGAGCACTACGCGCTCCTTGTGGCCGCGATCGAGCATCGGGTTGTAGGTGCCGAGCTTCTCGATAAAACGGCCGTCGCGCGGGTTGCGGGAGTCCGCCACCACGATCGAGTAGAACGGGCGCTTCTTCGCGCCGCCGCGAGTCATGCGAATCTTGAGGGCCATAGAACTCCTTTGTGAGGTTAGTCCGGTTGATGCCGCACCGCCTCGACCCGGTAGCCGTCGGGATCGATGATGAAGGCGGCGTAGTAGTTCGCGTGATATTCGGGACGCAGGCCGGGCTTGCCGTTGTCGTGCCCGCCTGCGGCGAGCGCCGCCGCATGGAATGCGTCGACGGCGCCGCGATAAGGCGCTCTGAAACAGAGGTGACCGTTGAACGCGGGACCGGCGCCGTTGCGCGCGATCCAGAACTGCAGCGCCTGCTCTTTGAGGGGATGCGGCTCGCTGCGGCCGTAGCCGGAGGCATCCTCGACGTCGAACATACGGCGATAGCCCAACGGCGCCAGCACGGCGTCGTAGAAGGCGCGGCTCCGCGCGAGGTCGTGCACGCCGATCGAGATGTGGTCGATCATCGCCCGAACGGCCGCTGGCCCCCTCCGCCCGGCATGAGGCCGGGCAGGCCGTGGCGCATCAGGCCCTTCTTTCCGAGCTTCTGCGCCTTCCGCATCATGTCGGACATGTCCTGATACTGCTTCAGGAGCCGGTTGACTTCCGGCACCGTCGTGCCCGAGCCCGCGGCAATCCGGCGGCGCCGCGAGGCGTTGAGCACTTTCGGGTTCTTGCGCTCCCTGCGCGTCATGGAAGAGATGATCGCCTCCTGGCGCTTGAGCAGGCTCTCGTCGAGTTTCGCCTCGTCGATCTGCTTCTTGATCTTGCCGATGCCGGGCAGCATGCCCACCAGGCTCGACATGCCGCCCATCTTCCGCAGCTGCTTCAGCTGCGAGGCGAGGTCGTCGAGGTCGAAGCTGCCCTTCTGGATCTTGAGCGCGAGCTTCTCCGCCTCTTCCTGTTCGACCGTCTCGGCGGCCTTCTCGACCAGGCCGACGATGTCGCCCATGCCCAGGATCCGGCCGGCAACGCGGTCGGGCTGGAAGGGTTCGAGCGCGTCGAGCTTCTCGCCGACTCCGACGAATTTGATCGGGCGGCCCGTGATCGCGCGCATGGAGAGCGCGGCGCCGCCGCGGGCATCGCCGTCGACGCGTGTCAGCACGATCCCGGTGATGCCCACGCGCTCGGAAAAGCTCTTGGCGACATTGACCGCGTCCTGGCCCGTGAGCGCGTCCGCCACCAGTAAAGTCTCGGTCGGATGCGTGGCGTCGCGCACCGCCGCCGCCTCTGCCATCAGCGCCTCGTCGATGTGGAGGCGGCCCGCGGTATCCAGCAGCAGCACGTCGTAGCCCCCGCGACGCGCCGTCTCCTCCGCGCGCTTAGCGATCGCCACCGGGCGCTCACCCGCGATGAACGGAAGGGTATCAACCGACACTTGGCGGCCGAGCACCGCGAGCTGCTCCTGCGCCGCCGGCCGCTGGACGTCGAGCGAGGCCATCATGACCTTCTTGCGCTGGCGCTCCTTCAGGTGCCGCGCGAGCTTCGCCGTCGTCGTGGTCTTACCGGAGCCTTGCAGCCCGACCATCATCACGACGACCGGTGCCGGCGCGTTGAGGTTGACGCCGGCCTCGCCGCCCGCAGCGGGATCATCGCCCGCGAGCGTCGCCACCAGATGATCGTGGACGATCTTGACCACCATCTGCGCCGGCGTGACCGAGCGGATCACTTCCTGGCCGACGGCCTTCGCCTTCACGCCGTCGACGAAGCTCTTCACCACCGGGAGCGCGACATCGGCCTCCAGCAGCGCCACGCGGATCTCGCGTAGCGCCGCCTCGACGTCGGCCTCGCTCAGCGCGCCGCGCCTACGCAGCCGGTCGAAGACACCGCTCAGGCGATTGCTCAGGCTGTCGAACATCACCACTCCGACACGTGATCCCAAGACCGAACGGGCCAGTGCGCGAAACTCGCGGACTGGCCGGCCCCGGGCGCTTCCGCCCGTTTGGTCACACAAACAAACCGCTTCCTGGGAAGCGCGCGGACACTAGGTCCGTCGGCCTTGGCTGTCAATCAGTTGGCTGCCGAGATTATACAACAATATATAAATGTGCAATAAAATAGATTTACATTTTGATTGGATCGCGAGTAGACCCATATTGAATCGTCACGGTCGCACGCAGCCACCCCCGCCGGGTCTGGAGCGCCATGCATTCCCTCAATCTGCTGTATCCGCTCTCGGGTTTCGCCGTGGGATTCCTGGTGGGAATGACGGGCGTCGGCGGCGGATCGCTGATGACCCCCGTCCTCATCCTTCTGTTCGGGATCCATCCCGCGACCGCCGTGGGGACCGACCTTCTCTATGCGGCCGCGACGAAGACCGGCGGCACCTTGGTGCATGGAATCGGCGGAACGATCGAGTGGCGGGTGGTCGGTCGGCTGGCCTCCGGTAGCGTGCCCATGACGGCACTGACGCTCTTCGCGCTGTCGCGCCTCGATATCAGCGGTCACTTTGCCGGCGAGCTCATCACGGCCGTGCTCAGTGTTGCGCTCTTCGGCACGGCCGCCGTGTTGATCTTCCGCAAGCACATCACGGCGGCATATGCGCGCTGGGTGGGCGAGCTCGATCCTCGACGCACCGCTCGGCTCACAGTGGCAATGGGGGCGGTATTGGGCGTGCTGGTGTCGATCTCGTCGGTGGGCGCGGGCGCCATCGGTGTCACCGCGCTGCTCCTGCTCTATCCGCGCTTGCCGACCGTGCGGATCGTCGGGTCGGACATTGCGCACGCGGTACCCCTCACACTGGTCGCGGGGATCGGGCACTGGATCATCGGCTCGATCGACCTGATGCTCCTGAGCTCTCTCCTGGTGGGATCCCTGCCCGGCATCTTTGTCGGTAGCTATATGTCGGCACGCGTGCCGGATGTCGCCTTGCGCCTGACGCTGGCGGCCACGCTCATCGTCGCCGGCAGCAAGCTGGTGATTTAACGTATTACATCGCTGTAAAGGCGCGCCTCCTTTCGGCCACAACAACATCATCGGTTCGCCTCGGAAGCCTGCGGGAACGGCGGGCGTTCTCCAGGCGTGCCTCGCTCCCGAGGCGCGCAACCAATGGGATCCCCTACGCCATGACCAAGACGCTCACCACCCGCAGCCTGCTCCTCGCCGGCGCTCTCGCCTTCGCGGCGCTGCCGGCTCTGGCGCAGACCGCACCCTCCACTCAGCCCGCCGCCCCCGCGGCCGGGACGACCGTCACCACGCCGGCGGACACCGGCAAGTCGACGACCGACACCACCAAGCCCGCGACCGACGCGACGAAATCCGCGACCGGCGCGACCAAATCTGCGACCCATACGACCAAGTCGCACGTGCACAGCAAGAAGATCGCCGCGGCTCACGCGAAGTCCAAGGTCCACACCGTCTCCGCGAAGAAACCGATGGACAGCAAGATCCAGAAGCCGGCGGCGGGTAGCACGTCGAGCACTGGCGGCGCGTCGGGCACCGGCACCGCTGATCCCACGAAGAAGCCGTAACCGAAAGCACGTTTCACGCACCTTGCAGGGCGCGGCGCCTCCGGCGCCGCGCCTTTTT
>DATFRA010000341.1:0-7903 GCA_035263705.1 Allostellaceae bacterium | reverse complement strand
ACGTTCCAGACCGGGCAGGCTCCCCCGAAGCGCGCGAAGTGCAGGCTGTTGGCGCTGAAGCGCTTGGAGACGTTGCCGGCGGCGTCGAGCCGGATCATGAAGAACGGTACGCCGCTGGCGCCCGGCCGCTGCAAGGTCGTGAGCCGATGACAGACCTGCTCGAAGCTCGCGCCGAACCGGGCGCCGAGCACGCCGAGGTCATGCCGGAGGCTTTGGGCGGCCTCGGCGAACGCGGCATAGGGCAGCAACACCGCGCCTGCGAAATAGTTGATCAGACCAATCCGGACCAGCGCGCGCGCGTCCTCGTCGGCCGATGCGAAGCGCGCGAGCAGGGCGTCGATGGTGCCGGCGTGCTCGATGATCGCCACCTCGCAGGCGAGCTGAAAGGCGCGGCCCGACGGCGGCAGCATCTCCGAGATGAGCACGCGGCCGCGATGGGGATCGTGGCGGCGGATCATCGCGCCCATGATGCTCTGGGGCATCAGCTGCACCTTGAGGCGGTGCGTCGTCTCGAGGTAGCGAGCGAGCGAGGCGTAGAGCGCCGCGCCGTCGAGCGCGGCGCGCCGCCAGAGATCCTCGGCCGCGGCCTCGAGCGCCGGGAAATGATTGAGCTCGGCCTGGAAGAAATCGCGGGCGGCCTCGCCCGGCGACGGACGGAGCTTCGCGAGATCGGGGCTCCCCGCGGCATCCGCGACCGCTTCGAGCTCCAGGCGCGCTTGTCGGTAGGCGCCGTAGAGCGTAGTCATGGCCTCCGCGATGCCCGGCGCCACCGCCGCAAGCTCGCGCAGGTCCTGCTTGCCGAGATCGGTGCCGCCAAAGAGCGCGTCGCTCAGCACCTCGCTGAGACCACTCAGCAGCCGCGCCTCATCGTCCTCCGCGAAGCGCTTCAAGTCGATGCCGAAATTCTGGCCGAGCTTCAGCAGCAGGGTCAGGGTGACCGGCCGCTGATTGTGCTCGATCAGATTGAGGTAGCTCGGCGAGATCCCGAGCTGCTCCGCCATCTGCGCCTGCGAGAGCCCGGACTCCCGGCGGAGCCGCCGCATCTTGTGCCCCAGCATCAGCTTCTGGCCCATGACCGGAGTCTCGCTGCGGCGCGGAAGTTAAGCAAGGGACAGTTTACAGACCCGGCTTGTAAAGATTTTACAAACTAACGCTTTTCCAAGCCTTTCCTGGGAAATCGAGCGTGCCTCAAGCGTTATTTACACCGATATTGCGCCGCAACAGATTTGTCCTCATGGAGGTCCTATGAGCCCGCTTGATCACGGCGTCTCGACGAAATCGACGATAGAGCCCGGCCGCTTCGACGGCATCCGCCGCGACTTCACCCCAGAGGACGTGGCGCGGCTCGGCGGCTCGATCCGGATCGCGCACACGCTCGCGGAGCTTGGGGCCCGGCGGCTCTGGAAGCTCCTGCATACGCGGCCTTATGTCGCCGCGCTCGGTGCGCTCACCGGCAATCAGGCGATGCAGATGGTGCGCGCCGGCCTCGAGTCGATCTACCTCTCGGGCTGGCAGGTGGCGGCGGATGCGAACCTCGCGGGCCAGGTCTATCCCGATCAGAGCCTTTATCCCGCGAACTCCGTTCCCGCGGTGGTGAAGCGCATCAACCAGGCGCTTCAGCGCGCCGATCAGATCCAGACCCTGGAAGGAAAGGGCGACTCCTATTGGTATGCGCCGATCATCGCCGACGCCGAGGCGGGCTTCGGCGGGCCGCTCAACGCCTTCGAGCTCATGAAGGCGATGATCGAGGCGGGCGCCGCCGGCGTGCATTTCGAGGACCAGCTTGCCTCCGAGAAGAAGTGCGGGCACCTGGGCGGCAAGGTGCTGGTACCCATGCAGAGCTTCATCCGCACCCTCAACGCGGCGCGGCTCGCGGCCGACGTCTGCGGCACCTCGACCCTGGTTGTGGCACGCACCG
Organism: Allostellaceae bacterium; assembly: GCA_035263705.1. Taxonomy (GTDB): domain Bacteria; phylum Pseudomonadota; class Alphaproteobacteria; order ATCC43930; family CGMCC-115725; genus DASZHJ01. Next base: position 5,985 of record DATFRA010000341.1, on the reverse strand, counting down.
ATGCCGAGAGCGCGCAGCTCATCACCTCGGATATCGACGAGCGCGACCACGCCTTCATCGAGCGCGGCGCGCGGACGCCCGAGGGCTTCTACCGCATCAAGAAGGGCGTCGGCGTCGACTATTGCATCGCGCGTGGCCTCGCCTATGCGCCCTACGCCGACATGCTCTGGTGGGAGACCTCGCGGCCCAGCCTGGCCGAGGCCCGGCGATTCGCCGAGGCGATCCACGCGACGTTCCCCGGCAAGCTCCTCGCCTACAACTGCTCGCCGAGCTTCAACTGGAGCGCCAATCTGAAGCCCAGGGAGATCGAGGCCTTCCAGGAATCGATCGGCGCCATGGGCTACAAGTACCAGTTCATCACGCTCGCCGGCTTCCACAGCCTCAACTATGCGAGTTTCGAGCTCGCCCGCGCCTTCCGCGAGCGCGGCATGGTGGGCTATTGCGAGCTGCAGCAGGCGGAGTTCACGGCCGAGCGCCACGGCTACACCGCCGTCAAGCATCAGCGCGAGGTCGGCACCGGCTATTTCGATGCCGTCAACCTCGCGATCTCTGGCGGCCAGTCGGAGACCACCGCCCTCAAGGGCTCGACCGAAGCCCAGCAATTCCATTGATCGGAAGGTACCCACCATGAGCCACGCCCCCGACGACATCGCCCGCAAATCCCGCGCCTTTCACGAGAAGTTCCGGGATCGCGAACTTGACGACTATCTCAGGAGCCTGACGCGCCGGCTCGAGGACGCCGACACGCTCTATCACCACTTCGGCCATCTCCTGAAGCACGTCCGCGCGACCGTGGCGCACCCGGTCCGCTCCAAGCACCTGCAAGGCGCTATCGAGACCGCCGAGCGCTGCCTCAAGCGCTTCGAGTCCGATCGCACATGATCCGAAGATCACCACAGAGGCGGTGACGCAGTGAGAGTGAGAAGGCGCGCCGCGCCGACAATTCCTCTCACCGCCCCACTGCCTTTGTGGTCCACTTCCTTTTTGCGCTAGCCTCTCCCGTCGAGCACCGGGAGAGAGCGATGGCGGATCTCAAAGGAAAGACCCTCTTCATTACCGGCGCGTCGCGCGGCATTGGCCTCGCGATCGCGCTCAGGGCCGCGCGCGATGGCGCGAATGTGGCGATCGTCGCCAAGACCACGGAGGCGCATCCGAAACTGCCGGGCACCATCTTCACTGCCGCCAAGGAGATCGAGGCCGCGGGCGGCCAGGCGCTGCCGGTGATGACCGACATCCGTTTCGAGGATCAGGTGCAGGCGGCGGTCGAGGCCACCCTGAAGCGCTTCGGCGGCATTGATATCCTCGTCAACAATGCGAGCGCGATCAGTCTCACGGGCACGCTGGAGACGCCGATCAAGCGCTTCGACCTCATGATCGGGATCAACACCCGCGGCAGCTTCCTCTGCTCCCAAGCCTCCTTGCCGCACCTGAAGCGCGCGGCCAATCCGCACATTCTCACGCTGTCCCCGCCGCTCAACATGGGCGCGCGCTGGTTCGCGCCCCACGTCGCCTATACCATCGCGAAATACGGCATGAGCCTCTGCGTCCTCGGCATGGCGGAGGAATTTCGGTCCGCCGGCATCGCCGTGAACGCGCTCTGGCCGCGCACCATCATCGCGACGGCGGCGCTCCAGATGATTCCCGGCGTCGATCCAGGCCGCGGCCGCAAGCCCGAGATCCTCGCCGACGCCGCGCACTGGATCCTGACCCAGCCGAGCCGAGCGCTCACCGGGAATTTCCTCATTGACGAGGACGTCCTGGCCCGCGCCGGCGTCACCGACCTCAGCGCTTACGCCGTCGATGCCGCGAAGCCCCTGACGAAGGACCTCTTTCTCGACTGACCAAGGCCGCGCGGCGAAAAGAAGGCGGCACCGCGGGGGCGGTGCCGCCTTCCAGCTCTGTCGTCACGCGACGCTAGTCGCCAACTCGCTTCGACACGAGAATCTTCGAGGGCTCGCTGCCGGCGCTAATGTCGGGCTCGAAGCTGATCTGCACCACACGACTGCGGGGATCGCGGACGCCGGCGGGCGGTGACTCCTGCGGGCCGATCCAGCGCGCGTCGATGCGCTCGGCCGAGATACCGGCGGCGACCAGCGCCTGCACGGTGTTCGTGCGACGCGCCTTGGTGTCGGTCTCGGGGGCGACCACGAGGATCTTGGCGTTGGTGTTACGATTGGCCTCGGCGACCGCCCGGTCGATCACCTGCTGGGCCTCGGGCGTCAGGTCGGTCTTGGCGATATCGAAATAGACGTTGAACCGGTGCTGCGCGGCGAGGTTTGCCTGGGCGGCGTCCTCTGAATCGAGGGTCGAGCAGCTTGCGAGAGTGAGCGCCGCGGCGATGGCTGCGAAATACCTCAAGCTCCTGCTGGTGCTGTTCATTGTCTTTCCCTCCTGAGATCAAGTATCAGGGCCGTGCAAGGGAAGCAGCGGCACGGCTACAGGTTGAGCTGGAATTTAGGACTTGCCTGGGCCTTACTTGGGCGAATTCTGGGCAAGCTTCGAGGGTCACGTTTTTGCCTCGGCAATACCCTTTGGGATGAATGTTCTCGTCGGCGGTTTCCTTCCCGCGGGCGAGCCGCTAGGCTCGGACCAGTCCAAGGGCGGGAAGGGATTCGATGGCGACGATGGTTTGGGCGGTGCGTTGGCGGCTCGCGATCGCGCTGGTCGCGACGGCGAGCCCGGCAGCTCCGGTTTCCGCGCAGGTTCTGCTGCGCTCACCGCAGCAGATCGCGTACTGCCTTTGCCAGAATCGCGTGGTTGACGAGCTCAAGGCGGCGCTCGACCGGCAGTTCCAGATCTACGAGGAATCGCGCCGGCGGTATGCGGCGCTCGAGAGCGAGGTCGACACCGTCCGGACGCGGATAAACGTCAACGACCGCGAACAGATCGAGGCGTTCCAGAGGTTGCTCGATCAGCGTGACGCGGCGCAGCGCTCGTTCCAAGACGAGGCGACGCCGGCCTACAACGCCGTTGTCGAGCGCTACAACAGCGCGGTCGACAACTATAACGCCGGCTGCGCCGGTGCGTTCTTCGATCCGATCGTGCTCGCCGAGGTGCAGCAGCGCCTATACTGCCCGCGTTGAGCCGCGGCCGATTACGGCTTTCGGTGTAGGAACTCGTTGCGCGCGAGCGCGCGGTGCCGCGCGAGCCGGTCGGCGACCCTGAGCGGCGCCTGGCGCTCGTGAAGAACCCGTCCGGCGTCGCCGCCCGCGGAGAGCACGCGGTCGAGACCCGCGCCGTCCATCTCCCAGCTCCGCGTCGGCCCGGTGTCGAGGTGCACGAAGTGCGAGCGCGGATACCAGCCGACGCCGCCGCGCGCCATGCGGCGGGCGACCGTCTCGGCATCGACGAGGCGCCGGTCGAAGGAGACGTCGATCGCGCGCCCATACATGTGCTGGCTCTTCTCGGCGACGCCGAACACCCTGGCGCGCAGCCGCGCGTTGGTCTCGGGCGTGCGATAGGCCGATAGCACGGTGGCGTCGCTCACGCCGATCGCGTCCATCACGTCGGCGAGAAAATCGAGCGTGCCGACATCGATCGGCCCGACTTTGTTCGCATGGAAGTCGCGCAGGAAATGCGCGAGATCGCTGACGGCGTCGGGAATGGGCCCGGTGCCGTCGCGATAGGGACCATCGAAGGTTTCACCAGTGTGAACGTTCTTCAACTTCAGGCGCCGCGGGAACGACGGGCGCGCGAGCGCGGCCGGCGCCGCGTCGCCGGGAGCGATGCTGCCGGGTGCCAGGATGGTGAGGCCGGTCGCGATCAGGAGATCGCGCCGCCGCCAAAGCGCGCCGGTCACGCGAAGTCCCCGCCCCGCGCGCGGGCGGCCCCATCAAATCCGATCTCGATCAGTGCCAGCGACGATCGCGATCCCAACCGCCCCAGCGGCCGCTGTAATAGACCCCGACCGAGGGGCCGTAATAGGCCGGGCCGGCGTAGTAACTTGGGCCACCGTAGTAATAGCCGGAACCATAATAGCCGGAACCGTAGTAGCCGGAGCCGTAGTAGCCGGAATCGTAGTAACCGGGCGCCGGCGCGTAATAGCAGGCGGACAGGCCCAAGCCGAGCCCGCCCAGAAGAAGCATGGTGAGCGCTGATCTCAACCGCATTGTCGGACCTCCAGGGGTAAGCGCCAAACGGGACCCCCGCAAAACCTCCGACTGAATAACGCTTGGTCCGCATCTTTATTTCCACGCGAGCACCGCATCTGCCGTGGCAGAGCGCGCGGCGCACCCGCTCTCGATCGACATCCCCGGCAGCGAACGGTGCCCTAGTGTGTCGCGCGTCCTCAGGGTCCGGTCAAGGCGGATCCTCAGGGCGCCGAGGCGGAGTTGGGCGGCGTCCGCGTCACGGCGACGCTGACCTCGAGCGGCGGCGCGCTTGCGAAAGTGAGGGTGATCGGGAAGCTGTCGCCGGCGCTGAGCGCTACTTTCACGCCGGTCAGCATGATGTGATAGTGCCCGGGTTCGATGGCCGTGCGGGCTCCCGCCGGCAACGCGAGATCAGGCATCGGCTTCATGCTCATGACGCCGTTCGCCGTGACATCTTCGTGAACTTCCGCGCGCTCCGCCACCGGCGTGCTGATGCCCACCAGGCGGTCGCCGGCGGCGCCACGATTGTCGAGCATGAGATAGACCGCGCCGGTGCGCGTGCCCTTGAGGGTCGGGCGAGCCCAGGCGTCGCTCGCGACGATCGGAGACTCGCCGGCAAAGACGGGACTCGCGGCACAGAGCGCGAGCACCGGGAGCAGAACCAGATGTCTCCGCATGGATCAGTCGCGGCTCCCCGGTGCTGCATTCAGGCGATCGAGCGGGAAGATCGGCCGCCGGACGCGGGCATACGCGAGCTGCGTGTTGTCCGAGGTGGTGACGCCCTCGCCGTCGAGGGTGATGGTCGCGCGTCCGAGCGGCGCGAACCCCGCGCGATAGTGGATGCGCGACTTCAGCAGCAGGTAGCGCTTGATGCGCGGGTCGATGCCGACGCTGGTGAAGACGCCGATGTCCCAGGGTTCGTGATGGCGCGAGACCACCACGATCTGCATCGTGCCGGTATCCAGTACGGCAGTCGGTCCCATCCTCACGGTGACGCCGGTGTACATGGGACCGCGCACAATCCACTCACCGTCGGTGAGCGCGCGCACGCGACCGGTGATCGTGAGCGGCGCGCCCGCGAGCTTGACCGAGGGCATGTCGGTGCGGCCGCCGAGCTTGAGCGTAACGGTCGCGCCGACGCCCGCCTGCGCCATCTGCCGCACGGCGGCCGGATCCCAGACCGCGGCCACTGCCACGTCCTCGAGGCCCTGGCGAAGCACTTCCGCGATCACCGTCATCACATCCTCGGTGCCGCCGGAGCCGACATTGTCGGCGTGGTCGAGCAGGAGCACGGGGCCGTCGGTGATCGCCTTCGCGCGCGCGACCGCCTGTGCGAGCGGCTCCGGCCGATAGAGCAGCTCTTGTCGCTGCTCCCAGGCGAAATCCATCAACCGTCGCGCCGAGGCGGTCGCAGCGCCACGATTGCCGTCGGCGACCGAGATCGCGGACATGCCGGCGTCCGTGAAATCGGCGAGCGGGAAACCGCCGAACACGGTCGCGGCCAGCATGCCCCTCGCTTCTTCCTCGCGCGCGAGCCGGATGAGCGCCTTGAAGGGCTCGTCATCGGTGCCCATGCGCAAGGTCTGTGCCAGGAGCGGCCGCTGGTCCCAGCCCATAACGGGACGTATCTCCCCCTCGAGCGCGCGCACGAGGACGCGCCCGACCTGCTCGCCCACCACCTCCATATCGACGTGCGGGTAGGTCTTGTAACCGATGAGCGCGGTGCAGTTTTGCACCATCGCCTCGGTGAGGTTCGCGTGAAGGTCGCAGGTGACGGCGATCGGCAACTCCGGCGCGATGGTGCGAATCTCCTGGAGGAGCGTGCCTTCGCCATCGGGCGTGGTCTCCGCCACCATGGCGCCATGGAGATCGAGGAAGGCCGCGTCGCAGCCGC
>DATFRA010000340.1:0-7003 GCA_035263705.1 Allostellaceae bacterium | reverse complement strand
GAAAAGGATGTGTCTAGGCGAAAAAATACAAATATGTATGCAGTTTCAGGTAATTAAGAAACGCCCGCGGACATGTTCGGACTTGGACGAACAAGCCGCTGGCGGAGAGGGAGGGATTCGAACCCTCGGTACCCAGTAAAGGGCACAACGGTTTTCGAGACCGCCCCGATCGACCACTCCGGCACCTCTCCGCGGTCGGGTTCTAGGAAACACTGGCCGCTCCCGGCGGCGGCCCTCCCGAAGGGCGGCGGAGCCTACCCCAGGGTTCGCCGACCCCGCAACCGCTTACGTCCCCGCCAACCGCCGGCCGCCCAAAAGCGTTGACTTGGGGGGTGTCCTGGCTATAGTGCCGCCCTCCGCGGACGGGGTTCGGCCCGTCCGTTCGAGTTTTGCGCCCCAGAGAGACCGACCCCAGCGAAGCGACATCGCCCATGTATGCCGTCATCCGCACCGGCGGAAAGCAATATAAGGTCACCAAGGACGATGTGATCGTCGTGGAGACGCTCCCTGCCGAGGCTGGCGCCACGGTGACGCTGGGCGAGGTGCTCCTGGTCAATGACGGCGCCGCCACCACAGTGGGCAAGCCCACCGTGTCCGGCGCCGAGGTGACCGCCACCGTGGTCGAGCACAAGCAGGCGGACAAGGTCCTCATCTTCAAGAAGCGGCGGCGCCACAACTACCGGCGCAAGATCGGTCACCGCCAGCCGCAGACGGTCTTGAAGATCACCGGCATCAGCGCCGGAAAGTGACGGGAGATTCCCCATGGCCCATAAAAAGGCAGGCGGCTCCTCGCGCAACGGGCGAGATTCCGCGGGCCGCCGTCTCGGCGTCAAGAAGTTCGGCGGCGAGATCGTGCTCGCCGGCAATATCCTGGTGCGCCAGCGCGGCACCGAGTTCCATCCTGGCCGCAACGTCTCCATGGGCCGCGACCACACGATCTTCGCGACCATGGGCGGGCACGTGAGCTTCCACCGCGGCAAGGGCGGGCGGGTTTTCGTGTCGGTGCTGCCGCGACCGGCGGAGGCTGCCGAGTAGGCCATTCCGCCCGGGCGCCACGGCGCCTTTTGAGACCGAAGGGGGAATGGCTGCCATTCCCCCTTTTTTCACGCCCACGCCTCAGCCCAGAGACCCAACCCGTGCAATTCCTCGACCAGTGCAAGATCTCTCTCAGGAGCGGCGACGGCGGCGCGGGCTCGGCGAGTTTCCGGCGGGAGAAGTTCATCGAGTTCGGCGGCCCCGACGGCGGCGACGGCGGCCGCGGCGGCGACGTGGTGTTCGAGACCGCAGCCAATTTGAATACGCTGATCGACTACCGCTACCAGCAGCATTTTCGGGCGCAGAACGGCCGCGGCGGCGCCGGCCGCAACCGCACGGGCGGCGCGGGCGCGCCGCTGGTGCTGCGCGTCCCCGTCGGGACCCAGGTGCTCGACGAGGATCGCGAGACGGTGCTGCTCGATCTCGTGAAGCCCGGCGAGCGGACGGTGTTCCTGCACGGCGGCGACGGCGGCTTCGGAAACACCCACTACAAGAGCTCCACCAACCGCGCGCCGCGCCGCGCGGACCGCGGCTGGCCCGGCGAGGAGCGCTGGGTGTGGCTCCGCCTCAAGCTGATCGCGGACGCCGGCCTCGTGGGCCTCCCGAACGCCGGCAAGTCGACCCTGCTTGCCGCCGTCTCCCGCGCCAAGCCGAAGATCGCCGGCTATCCATTCACCACCTTGAAGCCGCAGCTCGGCGTGGTGCGCGTGGGCGACGAGGAGTTTGTCCTAGCTGACCTGCCCGGCCTGATCGAAGGTGCCAGCGAGGGCGCCGGGCTCGGCCACCGCTTCCTGGGCCACGCCGAGCGGTGCGCCGTGATCCTGCACCTGATCGACGGCACGCAAGAGGACGTGGTCGGCGCCTACCGCAGCATCCGCGGGGAGATCGAGGCCTATGGCCACGGCCTCGCGGAGAAGCCGGAGATCATCGGCCTCAACAAGGCGGATGCGATTCCACGCGAGAAGATCCCGAAGCTTCGCCGCAAGTTCGCCCGAGCGTCAAAGAGCGTGGTGCTCGTGCTCTCGGGCGCCACCGGCAAAGGCGTACCGGAGGTGACGGCGGCGCTCATGAAGGCGATCCAAGCCGCGCGCGAAGAGGCCAAGACACCGGAGCCGGTGTCGTGACGGCGCTTGCGGAATCCCGGCGGCTCGTTGTCAAGATCGGCTCGGCGCTGCTGGTGGACGATGCCAGCGGCGACATCCGCCGCGGGTGGCTGGAGGCGCTCGCCGACGACGTCGCCCGCTGCGTCCGCCGCGACCAGGAGGTCTTGCTTGTCTCGTCCGGTGCCATTGCCGCGGGCCGGCGTCACCTGGGTCTCCTGGGGAGCACGATCAAGCTCGAGGAGAAGCAGGCCGCGGCAGCGACAGGTCAGATTCGGCTGGCGCACGCCTATCAGGAGGCGCTCGCCCGGCATCGGCTCACGGTGGCGCAGATCCTGCTCACACCCGAGGACACCGAGGAGCGACGCCGCCATCTGAACGCGCGGGCGACCCTGACCCAACTCCTCGCGCTCAAGGCCATTCCCGTGATCAACGAGAACGATACGGTGGCGACCGCCGAGATCCGTTTCGGCGACAACGACCGCCTGGCCGCGCGCGTCGCACAGATGGTGAGCGCCGATACGCTGGTCTTGCTATCCGATATCGATGGGCTCTACACGGCCGATCCCCGCGTCGATCCCGGCGCGCGGCACATTCCGGAGGTGCGCGAGCTCAGCGCGGAGATCGAGGGCATGGCGGGTGAAGCACTGCTGGGCATGAGCTCCGGCGGCATGGTGACCAAGCTCGCTGCCGCCCGCATCGCCATGACCGCCGGCTGCCGGATGGTGATCACGGAGGGCGCGGGACTCCGGCCGCTGAGCGCCCTCGAGGCTGGCGGGCGCGCGACCTGGTTCGTGCCATCCTCGGAACCGCTCACGGCGCGCAAGCGCTGGATCGCGGGCACCCTGAAACCGATGGGAACGCTGACGGTGGATGACGGTGCGGCCGCGGCGCTCGCGCGCGGCACCAGTCTGCTGCCGGCGGGAGTGGTCGCCGTCGTCGGTGAGTTCGAGCGCGGCGATCCCGTTCTGGTGTGCCGGCGCGATGGGCGCGAGGTCGGGCGCGGCCTCTCCGCTTATTCGAGCGCCGACGCGCGCGCGATCGCAGGACACAAAAGCCGCGAGATCGAGGCCATCCTCGGCTACCGCGGCCGCGACGAGGTGATCCATCGCGACGACCTCGTGATGGCCCGCGAGCGATGAGCGCCGGCAGGCTTTCCGAATCAGCGGCGCGCGCGCCAGCGCCACTCGATCAAGAGTGCAAACAGCACGCCAGCGGTGGCGGCACAGGCGCCGGCGACCACGCCGCCGACCGGAACCAGGTCGAAGGCGAAGCCGCACAGAAAGCCGCCGTGCCGAAGGTCATCGTAAGCCGCCCAGAACCCGAGGGCGTCGTAGAGCGCGACGAAGGCCGTGCCCACGATAGCGACCACACCCAGGAACAGGGGTGCCCGGCTACGCGCGGCAAGGCGCACACAGCCGCTCAACAGCATGTAGGGAACCAGGCAGACCGCGGCGTAGATGACGAGCGCGAGCGTGGAGCCCAGGCCCGATTCGTCCCAGATCTTCAGCTGGAACGCCACGTGATCGGCGACGCCGGAAAGGCCTGCACCGCTCAGGCACGTCGGGACGCGGCTCAGCGCCAAGGCGGCCGCCATGGCGCTCCAGCAAACCACGAGCACGACGGCGCCGCTCACCAGCGGGAGCCAGGAGAAGATGCGCCTCGCGTGGACGTCGGCTTGCCAGCCCTCGGCTGGATCTCCGGCATCGCTCATCGGCTTGGCCTCTCAATCCGGCCGTCTCGCCATCGGACATTGTGCATCAGGGGCGCCACCGCCACAAAAGCCGTGGACTTCCCCAGCGCCTCCGTTACGGTTTTGCCATGAGCATGCTTCGCCCCGGTGAGACCAAGCTTGACTCGGCCATGCGCGAGATTGGCGTGGCAGCACGGGCGGCGGCGCATGTGCTCGCCCATGCTGAGGCCGCGACAAAGAGCCGGGCGCTTCGCACCGCGGCAGAGTCCGTGCGTGATCATGGCACTGAGATCCTCGCCGCCAATGCCCGCGACCTCGACGAGGCCGGCCGCGGCGAACTCTCGGCGGCGGTGATCGACCGGCTGATCCTCGACGAGAAGCGCGTCGAAGCGATTGCGCAGAGCCTCGAGGCCGTCGCCACGTTTCCCGATCCCGTGGGCACGGTGCTTGCGGAGTGGACTCGGCCCAACGGCCTCGCGATCTCGCGGGTGCGCACGCCCTTGGGCGTGATCGGGATCATCTATGAGTCGCGGCCCAACGTCACCGCGGACGCTGGCGGGCTTTGCGTGCGCGCCGGCAACGCCGCGATCCTCCGCGGCGGCTCCGAGAGCTTCCACTCCTCCCGCGCGATCGTGCAATGCCTGCACGAGGGCCTCGCGAAGGCAGGGCTGCCCGAGACCGCGATCCAGCTCGTGCCAACCCGCGATCGTGCCGCGGTCGGCATCATGCTCGGCATGAGCGATCTCATCGACGTAATCGTGCCGCGCGGCGGCCGCTCGCTGATCGAGCGCGTCCAGGCCGAGAGCCGCATCCCCGTGATCGCTCACGTCGAGGGCAATTGCCATGTCTATGTCGATGGCGCCGCCGATGTCGCAAAGGCGCGCACGATCGTGCGCAACGCCAAGCTGCGTCGCGTCAGCGTCTGCGGTGCCGCCGAGACACTCCTGGTGGATCGCGCCATCGCCGAGCGCGCGCTGCCGCCGATCCTCGCCGACCTCAAGGCCGGCGGCTGCGAGATCCGGGGCGACGCCGCGACCCGCGCGCTCGATCCCACGGCGAAGCCAGCCACCGAGCGGGACTGGCGCACCGAGTACCTCGACGCGATCATCGCGGTGCGCGTGGTGGACGGCGTCGAGGCCGCGATCGCGCACATCAACGAGTATGGCTCGCACCACACCGATGCGATCGTGACCGAAGACAAGACCGCCGCCGAGCGGTTTCTCGACCGGGTCGAGAGCGCGATCGTGCTGCTCAACGCCTCGACTCAATTCGCTGACGGCGCGGAGTTCGGCATGGGTGCCGAGATCGGCATCTCCACCAACAAGCTCCATGCGCGCGGACCCGTGGGCGCCGAGCAGCTCACCAGCTTCAAATACGTCGTGCGCGGCAACGGGCAGGTGCGCCCCTGACGTCCCTGCTCGCGCTGCCGGCGACGCTGGCGAGCCGTGCCCGCCGGCGGATCGGCCTGCTCGGCGGCTCGTTCAATCCCGCCCATCGCGGCCACCTGCACGTCAGCCTGGAAGCGCTGAAGCGGCTCGACCTCGACGAGGTCTGGTGGCTGGTGGCGCCGCAGAACCCGCTGAAGCCGATTAGGGGTATGGCGCCCTTCGAGGAGCGGCTCGCGAGCGCGCGACAGCTGGTGCGGCACCCCCGCATTTTCGTCACCGACCTCGAGGCGCGGCTGGGCAGCCGCTATACCGCCGACACGCTCGGCGAGCTTCGCCGCCGGTTCCCGCGGAGCCGGTTCGTCTGGCTCATGGGCGCCGACAACCTGTCGCAAATCCGTCACTGGGAGCGCTGGCGTGAGGTTTTTCGGCTGGCCGCCGTTGCGGTTTTCGACCGCCCTACCTATTGTCTAAGAGCGCTTGCCGAGCTCGCGGCCGAGCGTTTCAAGCGGCGGCGGAAGCCGTCCCGGGACGTGCGGCGCCTCGCCGATATGGTGCCGCCAGCCTGGGCCTTCTTCCCGATCCGCCTGGATGCGAGCTCGGCAACCGCATTGCGGGCCCGGCGCCGCCGGGCTGTTACGACGAGGTGACGACCATACCGCGCGTGAAATCGCCCCGCCCCAAGGCGGCTCCGGCTCCCGGGCTCCTCGCATGCATCGAGCAGGCCCTCGACGACGGCAAGGCAGAGGACGTCGTCGTCATCGACCTCCAAGGCAAGACCAGCATCGCCGATCACATGGTGATCGCCACCGGCCGCTCCCAGCGGCAAGTGTCGGCGCTGGCGGAGCGCGTGCTGACCGCAATCCGCGAGCGCCGTCATTCGCGTGCGGGATCGGAGGGCAAGCGCCAGGGCGACTGGGTGCTGATCGACGCCGGCGACGTCATCGTGCATCTGTTCCGGCCGGAGGTCCGCAGCTTCTACAACCTCGAGAAGATGTGGGGCGCGGCGCTCGACGAAGCCGGCGCATCGGGCTGAGCCGCCGCCCGTGCGGCTCCTGATCGCCGCCGTCGGACGGATCAAGGCGGGCCCGCTCGCCGATCTCCAATCGGAATACGTCAAACGTCTCGGCGGCTCCATCACCATCAAGGAGGTCGAGGAGCGGCGCGCCTTGCCGCCGGCGGAACGCAAGGCGCGCGAAGGCGACCTCTTGCTGGCGGCGCTGCCGGAGGAGGCCGTCGTCGTGGCGCTCGACGAGCGGGGCAAATCGCTGGCGAGCACCACCTTCGCCGAGCGGCTTCAGCGTTGGCAAGGCGACGGCGTCAAGACCCTCGCCTTCGTGATCGGTGGGGCGGACGGGCTCGCCCAACCGACGGTGCAGCGGGCGAACCTCGTCCTGTCGCTGGGCACCATGACTTGGCCGCATTTGCTCGCTCGAATCCTGCTGCTGGAGCAGCTCTACCGGGCTCAGCAGATTCTTAACGGGCACCCCTACCACCGCGAATGAGCCGCGCCTTCCGCCCCTCTGCGGCATCCTCTATATAACGAGCCCAATGGCCCCTGCCCCGAAGCGCCCGCGCCCCGTGGTTCTCTGCATCCTCGACGGCTGGGGCTATCGCGCCCAGTGCGAGGACAACGCGATCTGCGAGGCGAAGACGCCGGCCTGGCACAAGTTCCTGGCGACCTCCCCGCACGCCTTCCTGCAAGCGAGCGAGACCTTCGTGGGCCTGCCCAAAGGCCAGATGGGGAATTCCGAGGTCGGCCACATGAACATCGGTGCCGGCCGCGTGGT
>DATFRA010000339.1:0-7965 GCA_035263705.1 Allostellaceae bacterium | reverse complement strand
CGCCGCCTCGGCTTCCCCGCCGGACCCAAGGGGCTGATGCCGCGCTTCTTCGAGGGCTATCTCTATCCCGCCTACACCGGCGGCGTGGTGACGACGTTCCGCTCGGCCGACGCCGAGACCATGTGGACGGCGTTCAAGACGATCTGGGCATCGGTCAATCCGAACTCCGCGAACTACGACTTCATGCAGGAGCCGCTGCAGGGCGGCGAGGTCTGGATCGCCTTCGACCACGTGGCGCGGCTCAAGGAGGCGCTGGTCGCCAAGCCGGACGACTACGTGACCTTCCCGGCGCCGGCGGGACCGAAGGGACGCGGCTACATGGCCGTCGTCGCGGGCCTCTCGATCGCCAAGGGCGCGCCCAACCGCGCCGGCGCCGAGGCGCTCATCGAGTACCTCACCAAGCCCGAGGTGCAGCTGATCACCGCGGCGGAGGTCGGCTTCTTCCCGGTGGTGAAGGCGGATCTGCCGGCGAACCTCAATCCCGGCATCAAGCTCGAGGCGGCGGCGGTCGACAAGACCCAGAACGCGCCCGACGCGCTCGTGAGCTTCCTGCCGGTCGGCCTCGGCGACAAGGGCGGCGAGTTCAACAAGGTCTATATGGACACGTTCCAGCGCGTCGTGCTGCGCGGCGAGCCGATCCGCGCGGTGCTGGACAGCCAGGCCGACGCGCTCAAGGCGATCATGACCGCGACCGGCGCGCCCTGCTGGGCGCCCGATCCCGCCGGCCCCGGCGCCTGCCCGGTCAAGTGACCGCCGCCACCGCCGACGGGAGCGCGATGCCGCGCGGCGCGGCCGGCACGCTGCGCGCGCACGCGTTGCCCTACCTGCTGATCGCGCCGTCGCTGATCTTCCTCGCCGTATTGTTCGCGCTCCCCTTCGTGCAGACGCTGATCCTCTCGGTCAGCGATGGCGACCGGCTCAGCCTCGCGAACTACGCGAAGATGGCGGGCGATCTCAACTTCGCACCGGCGCTCCGCAACACCTTCGCCCTCGTGCTCGCGGTGATCCCCGTGCAGCTCGTGCTGGCGCTCGCGATGGCGATGATGCTGCAGAAGGTACGGGTCGCTCGCGACATCGTGCTGTGGATCTGGACCATCCCGCTCGCGGTCTCGGACCTGGCGGCGGGTCTTGCGTGGTTCGCGATCCTCAACGACTCCGGCTACCTCAACAGCTTCCTCTACGCCGTGGGCGCGATCCCGGACCAGCAAGGCTTGCTCTCGTATGAGACGCCCGTGACGCTGTTCCTCGGCATCGCCGCGGCGGAGGTCTGGCGCGCCACGGCGATCGTGCTGGTGATCCTGGTTGCGGGCGTGCAGCTGATCCCGCGCGAATACGGCGAGGCCGCGGAAGTCTTCGGCGCCACGGCGTGGCAGCGCTTCACGCGCATCACGGTGCCGCTGCTGAAGCCGAGCCTGCAGACCGCGCTGATCCTCCGCACCGTGCTCGCCTTCGAGGTGTTCGCGGTGGTCTACGCGCTGGGCGGCCGGAACATGCCGGTGCTCGTGGGCGAGGCCTATGTCTGGCAGCACGAGAACCAGAACTACGGCGTCGCCGCCGCCTACGCGGTGCTGGTGATGGTGGTGTCGCTGGCGGCGACCGTGGTCTATCTGCGGGCGCTCCGGGTGCCGCGGGAGCAGCAGGCGTGACCGCCGCGCGGCGCTGGCTGTTCGTCACGGGCGTGCTGGCGCTCTGCGCCTGGGTGCTGCTGCCGATCTATCTCATCGCGCTGGGCACACTGGGCGGCCGCGCCACCGTCTACCAGTGGCCGAAGTCATTCCTGCCGGCGAACGTCTCGTGGTCGACGCTCGCCGCCTTCCTCGAGGTCGAGGGCATCTATCACGCCGCCCTCAACAGCGTGATCGCGGCGGCGCTCTGCATGGTGTTCTCGATCGCGCTGGGGGCACCCGCGGGCTATGCGCTGGCGCGCTTCCAGTTCCGCGGCCAGAGCGCCTATCGCCTGCTGATCATGCTGACGCGGGCGTTTCCGCTGGCGATGCTGGCGCTGCCGCTGACGGTGTCGTTCATCAAGCTCGGCCTCTACGACCGGCCGCTCGGCGTGGCGCTGGTGCACACGGCTCTCGCGCTGCCCTTCGCGGTGCTGATCTCGTCGAGCCTCTTCATGGGCATCCCGCGTGAGCTCGAGGAGGCCGCGTGGGTGTTCGGCTGCTCGCGCCTGGAGGCCTTCCGCAAGGTCGTGCTGCCGCTCGCCTTGCCGGGCATCGCCGCGGCCGCGATCTTCGCCTTCGTGATCTCCTGGAACGAGGTGTTCGCCGCCGCCGTGCTGACCGTGCGCGAGCGCACGCTCACGGCCTATCTCCTGACCGTGCTCTCGGAATCGCCGGTGCATTTCCGCTTGGCCGGCGGCCTGCTGCTGATCGTGCCGTCCGTCGCCTTCATCTTCGCCGTGCGTCGCTATCTCTTCGCGATGTGGGGCATCGCCAACCGCTGACGGGGAACTCCGCCATGGCCGACATCCGTATCGACCGCATCGCCAAGTCCTTCGGAGCCGTGCGCGCCCTCGACGAGGTCGTGCTCGACATCGCCGACGGCGAGTTCGTGGCGCTGCTGGGCCCCTCCGGCTGCGGCAAGACCACGCTGCTCAGGATCATCGCCGGGTTGGAGACGCGCACGTCCGGCCGGATCGTGATCGGCGGCCGCGACGTCTCGGACCTGCCCGCGCGCCAGCGCGGGCTCGCCATGGTGTTCCAGAATTACGCTGTCTTCCCGCACATGACGGTGTTCGAGAACATCGCCTTCGGGCTCCGCACCCAGCGCGCCGATGCCGCGCGCATCAAGAGCCGCGTGCAGCGCGCGGCGGAGCTCCTGCACATCGAGGCCTTTCTCGACCGGTACCCCGCGAAGCTCTCGGGTGGCCAGCGGCAGCGCGTGGCGGTGGCGCGCGCGCTCGCGGTCGAGCCGCCGGTGCTGCTCATGGACGAGCCGCTCTCGAACCTCGACGCGCTCCTGCGGCTGGAAATGCGCGCCGAGCTCAAGGCGGTGCTGCGCGAATCCAACACCACCACGATCTACGTGACCCATGACCAGACCGAGGCCATGGGCCTCGCCGACCGCATCGCGCTCATGCACAAGGGCCGCATCGAGCAGGTCGATACGCCGATGGCGATCTACCGCCGGCCCGGCACGACCTTCGTGGGCTCCTTCGTGGGGAGCCCGCCGATGAATTTCCTGAGCGTGCCGGTGGAAGGCGGGCGCGGAAAG
The DNA here is from genome assembly GCA_035263705.1 of Allostellaceae bacterium. GTDB lineage: Bacteria > Pseudomonadota > Alphaproteobacteria > ATCC43930 > CGMCC-115725 > DASZHJ01. The sequence goes on along the minus strand of DATFRA010000339.1, from coordinate 4,746 downwards.
CTGGGCGCGCTGTCGCTCGCGGCGCCGATCGGGCAGGGGACGCTGCTCGCGGGCGTCCGGCCCGAGGATTTCGAGATTTCTTCTCCGGACCAGGGCGTGCCGCTCGAGGTCGTGGTCGCGGAGCCGCTGGGCGCCCACACGCTTCTCACCGGCCGCTACGAGCGCCAGCAGATCCGCGTGATCGCGCCGCCCGACAAGGAGGTCTCGGCGGGTGCCAGGATCGGCATCCTGCCGGCGCTCTCGCGCCTCGTCTGGATGGATCCGGACTCCGGCCGGGCCATGGAGGCGGTCGCCGCGGAATGAGCGTCACCGTCGACTCCGCGCGCGCGATCCTCCGCGACAACGACCGCGGCGGCTATACGGTGCCGACCGCGGGGCTCTATCCCTACCAGTGGAATTGGGACGCGGCCTTCGTCGCCATGGGCTGGATCACCTTCGATGAGCCGCGGGCGTGGCGCGAGTTCGAGCGGCTCATCGAGGGCCAGTGGGCCGACGGCATGGTGCCGCACATCATCTTTCATGGGCCCAAGACCGAATATTTCCCCGGCCCCGACGTCTGGAAGACGAGACACACGGTGCCGACCTCCGGCATCTCGCAGCCGCCGGTGCTGGCGACGGCCGTGCGGCACTGCTGGGAGAGGGCCCGCGACCGCGCGCGCGCCGAGGCGCACGCCGCGGCGCTCTATCCGAAGATCCTCGCCTGGCACCGCTGGTGGGCAAGCGCCCGCGATCCCGAGGGCGTCGGCCTCGTCGGCTGCCTGCATCCTTGGGAATCCGGCATGGACAACAGCCCGGCATGGGATGCGGCCTTCGCGCGCGTCGACCCGACGCCCACCACGCCGATCCGCCGGAGCGACACGGGCCATGTCGGCGCCGACATGCGGCCCACCGACGATTTCTACAAGCGCGTGATCGCGCTCATCGATCTCTATGCAAGCCTCGGCTGGGAGCCGCGGGCGCTCTGGGCCAAGACGCCCTTCAAGGTCGCCGATCTCGCGATCAACCCGATCCTGCACCGCGCCAACCGCGACCTGCTCGCGCTCGCCGAGCGCTTCGGAGTGCCGGCGGAGCGCGCGGAGATCGCGGCACGGCTCGAGAGGACCGCCGCCGCGATCAATCGGCTCTGGAGCGATGCCGCCGGCCTCTACCTGCCGTTCGACCTGATCGCGCAGCAGCCGATCGAGGCACCGATATCCGCAGGCTTCCTTCCGCTCTGGGCCGGCGTCGCCGACGCCGCGCGCGCGTGCGTGATGGCCGCGACCGCGCAGCGCTGGGCTACGAAAGTCCGCTACCTCGTGCCCAGCACTTCGCCCGAGGATCCCCGTTTCGAGCCCAGACGCTACTGGCGCGGCCCCGTCTGGTGCATGATGAACCTGATGATCGCCGAAGGATTCCGCGCCGCCGGCGCCACCGATCTCGCGACGCGCATCAAAGCGGACACCGCGGCGCTGGTCTCGCACGCGGGCTTCCACGAGTATTTCGACCCCGAGACCGGCGCCGGACTCGGCGGCGGCCATTTCTCCTGGACCGCGTCGGTGGCACTCTCCTGGCCGCTGCTGCAAGGTCCGTCGATGACACCGGGCGTGAACTCGTAAACTCCGTGCGTCCCATGGGCGAGATCCCGCGTGACGCGATCATGCGCCCGGAATGTCATCGACGGCCTCATTGCGCGATCGCACGACAAACCGGCTCGCGCCTCACCACCAGTACAGTCTCCGAGCGTCGCGGAGGAGGTCGTGGCGATTCACGCCGATATCACGGAGCGTATGCTCGTCTAACGTCAGTATCGCGCGCAGACCACGGCGCGCGCGCCTGCGCTCGCGCCAAACCCGGAGAACCTCGGCGACCATCACAATCGATGCGCCGAACCCGACGCCTTGGCGACGGAGGCGAGGGATGAACAAGATAGATTTCGCTTGAGTACCCACTGTGATCGTTTCCTTTCGGTTTAGGCGTCGACCGGTGTCCGCCGCAGGGGAAGGCCGGTCCGCGCTTGGTGCTCCAAATCGCCCATCGCGCCGCCCCCGACAAACGATGTCTCGTATGGGGATGCATGAGCGCGGCTTGCGCACGGGCCGCGCAGTCGCCGCGCCCCTCTATTGACTCACGGGTCGGATCAAACACTTCGTCCCGACTGACTACAATTTGACATAGGTGGTCAGACGTGGACGCGCACCCAGGTGCCTGTCCCCGCCAGGGACTGTGATACCGGTCACATCTCGGTTGCTTCCGCGAGCCTAGGTTCGCATTGCGCTGTCTGCGGTCCCTGCGCCTCTTTCCCCAAGGTGAGCGTGTGCCCAAACATCCGTCCAGCGATGCCTTTCGCCAATCCGTCCCGAAGACCGCCGAGATGTGTGCACACGTGTCGAAACTCCGGGCACGTCTGCCGGCGCTCGAGACGCTGCGCGTTTTCGAGACGGCGGCGCGGCATGCGAGCTTCACCAAGGCAGCGGGGGAGTTGCATGTCACGCAGGGCGCCGTCAGCCAGAGGGTCCAGGGCTTGGAAGCCGAGCTCGGCGTTGCCTTGTTCCGTCGGCTTACGCGCAAGCTCGAGCTCACCGCAGATGGCGAGCGCCTGGCCCAAGGCGTGCGCGAGGGCCTGGCGCGGATCGCCTGCGCGGTCCGCGGTCTGGACCAGCGAGCGGAGACCGGACCGCTCGCGGTCACGATGCTGCCGTCCTTCGCATCCTGCTGGCTGGTGCGACGGCTGCCGCGGTTCCAGTACGCGCATCCCAATATCGAGGTGCTCGTGATGGCGGACGAGGAACCGGTCGATCTGCTCGCCGAGGGTGGCACCGAGGCCGCGATTCGCTTCGGCCTGGGCCACTATCCCGGGCTTTCCGCCACGCCGCTCGCGCCCGACAGCATCGGCCCGGTCTGCACGCCGCTTCTGCTGTCTCGCCAAGGCGTCATCGAGACCGTCGATGAATTGCTCGACATGCCTCTGCTGCACGACTCGACTGCCGACCGCGACGAGAGTGGCACCGGCTGGAAGACCTGGCTCGCCCAGGTCGGCGCGCGAGGCGACGATCCCCGCGTCGCGGCCGGGCCGCGCTTCACGCAGGCGCACCTCGCCCTGGAGGCAGCGCTCCTCGGTCAGGGCGTGGCGATGGCGCGCACGAGCCTCGCTCATGATAGTCTTGCCGCCGGCCGTCTTGTCCGCGTGCTCCCTCAGACTGCACCAAGCGCCTACCGATATTTCTTCGTCTGCCGCCCCGACGCGGCACAGCAGCGAAAGATCTCCTGCTTTCGCCAATGGCTGATCGGCGAAATGAAGCACATCGCCGATCAGCATCTCACGATGGTTGCCTGAAATCGGGAAATTCAGCGCGAAGGGTCGCAAGGACCGCGCGACGCGCTCCAGCAGGGCACAGGGCGTCCTCAGGCAACATCCAGTTGAACCGAGACACTTTCGATACAGCTACATTGTTGAGGGGCCACGGGACGCGAGAGGTTCGCCATGGCGACGCTGAAGATCAACGGGGAAGACCGGAATTTCGACGCGCCGGATGACATGCCGCTGCTGTGGGTGCTGCGCGACGTGCTCGGCATGACCGGCACGAAGTTCGGCTGTGGCATCGCGCAATGCGGCGCGTGCACCGTGCACATCGACGGCAACCCCGTGCGCTCCTGCCTGCTGCCGGTCGGAGCCATCGGAAATCGGTCCGTCACGACCATCGAGGGCATCGGCGCCACCGAGGCGGGTGCCAAAGCGCAGCGCGCCTGGCTCGATCTGGAAGTGATCCAGTGCGGTTATTGCCAATCGGGCCAGATCATGTCGGCCTCGGCGCTCCTGGCCACGAACCCGCATCCCGACGATGCCGATATCGATGCGGCGATGTCGGGCAACATCTGCCGCTGCGGCACCTATGTCCGCATCCGCGAGGCGATCAAGCGCGCCTCGGGCGAGGCATAGGAGTCGATCATGCGCGCTCTCGATAAACCGCTACTCGGCCCCTCGCGCCGCGGCGTCCTCAAGGCCGGCTTGGCGGGCGGATTCTGGCTCGCCTTTCATTTTCCAGCGCGGGCCGTGAACGAGCCGGAGCAACAGCCCGACACCACGGAGGGCCAGTTCGCGCCCAATGCCTTCATCCGCATCGACCGGTCCGGCAAGACGACGCTGGTCATGCCGCAGGTGGAGATGGGCCAGGGTGTCTACACGGCGGTGGCGATGATCCTCGCCGAGGAGCTCGACGCCGATTTCGCCCAGGTGGCGGTGGTGCATGCGCCGCCCAACGAGAAGCTCTACGCCAACCCGTTCTTCGGTGTCCAGGTCACCGGCAGTTCCAATTCCGTGCGCGCCTTCTGGAAGCCGCTGCGCCAGGCGGGCGCCGCGGCGCGGGCGATGCTGGTGCGGGCGGCGGCCAAAGAATGGCAGGTCGATCCCGCGAGCTGCTCCGCCTCCAACGGCAAGGTCGCGCACGCCGCGAGCGCGAGAACCGTCGGGTACGGGGATTTGGTCGATGCGGCGAGCGGCCTTCCGGTGCCGCAGGATCCGCCGCTCAAGGATCCCAAGAATTTCACGCTGATCGGCAAGCCGCTGAAGCGTTTCGACACTCCGGCCAAGACCAACGGCAAAGTCGTCTACGGCATCGACGCGATGCTGCCAGGCATCAAATTCGCGACCCTCGCGCAGTCGCCGTTCTTCGGTGTCCAGGTCACCGGCAGTTCCAATTCCGTGCGCGCCTTCTGGAAGCCGCTGCGCCAGGCGGGCGCCGCGGCGCGGGCGATGCTGGTGCGGGCGGC
>DATFRA010000338.1:0-6035 GCA_035263705.1 Allostellaceae bacterium | reverse complement strand
TCGACGTAAGCGACGTTGGAGAGGTGGATCGAGGCCTCCTTCTCCACGATGCCACCGGCATTGCCGGCCGAAGGCGCCGTGTGCCGCTTCACCATGTTGACGCCGTCGACGACGACGCGGTTCTCCGCCGGCAGCACCTGCTTCACCTCGCCGGTCTTGCCCCTGTCGCGGCCGGTGATGACCACGACCTTGTCGCCCTTCTTGATCTTGAGCTTCGGCATGGCTCAGAGCACCTCCGGCGCCAAGGAGACGATCTTCATGAACTTGCGGGCGCGCAGCTCGCGGGTGACGGGCCCGAAGATGCGGGTGCCGATCGGCTCGCCCTGCTTGCTGATCAGCACCGCGGCATTGCGGTCGAAGCGAATCGCCGTGCCGTCGGGCCGGCGGATCTCCTTCGCCGTGCGCACGATCACGGCCTGATGCACGTCGCCCTTCTTGACGCGGCCGCGCGGGATCGCGTCCTTCACGGAGACGACGATCACATCGCCCACCGTCGCGTATTTGCGCTTGGAGCCGCCCAGCACCTTGATGCACTGGACACGCCGGGCGCCGGAATTGTCGGCAACGTCGAGGTTCGTCTGCATCTGGATCATCGCCCAGCTACTCCTTCGCCGCGGCCTCGGCGGCCTCGGCCTTGCGGGCGCGGCGGCGCGGCGCGGCTTTCTTCTCGACGGCGACCTTGGCCTGGTCCGAGATCGCGCCCTCGGCGGCCTTCGGCGCCACCGGCAGCACCACGAAGTGCTTGTTCTTGGAGATCGGCTTGCTCTCCTCGATGCGCACGAGATCGCCCACCTTGAAGGCGTTCTGCTCGTCGTGCGCCGCGTACTTCTTGGAGCGCATGATGTACTTCTTGTAGACGGGGTGCATGACGCGGCGCTCAACGCGCACGACGACGGTCTTGTCCTGCACGTCGCTCACGACCACGCCCTGGAGAACTCGCTTCGGCATTGTCTGATCGCTCCTTAGGACGCGGCGCGCTGGCGTTCGCCCAGCACGGTCTTGATGCGCGCGATGGTGCGGCGGACATCGCGCACCCGCGCGGTGTTCTCGAGCTGGCCGCTCGCCCTCTGGAAGCGCAGGTTGAACACTTCCTTGGTGAGCTGCTCGAGCTCGGCATTGAGCTCGTCGGTGGTCTTGGCTTTCACGTCCTTGGCCTTCATGCGTTGGCTCCCTCGCCGAGGCGCCGCACGACCTTGGTCGCGATCGGCAGCTTCGCCGCCGCGAGTTCGAACGCCTCGTTCGCGACCTGGGTCGGCACGCCGTCCATCTCGAAGAGGATGCGGCCGGGCTTGACGCGGCAGACCCAGAACTCGGGGTTGCCCTTGCCCGAGCCCATGCGGACCTCGGCGGGCTTCAGCGACACCGGCACGTCCGGGAAGATCCGGATCCAGATCCGGCCGACGCGGCGGATGTGGCGCGTGATGGCGCGCCGCGCGGCCTCGAGCTGGCGCGCGGTGACGCGCCCGGGCTCCAGCGCTTTCAGGCCGCAATTGCCGAAGTTGAGCGACGTCCCGCCCTTCGCATTGCCGTGGATCCGGCCTTTGTGCGCCTTGCGGTATTTGCTGCGGGTTGGGCTGAGCATGACGGTCTACCTTGCGACTTGCCTTCCTAGCCCCGGCTCGGCTGCGCTTCCATCGCGCGCTTGTCTTGTGCCATCGGGTCGTGCGCCATCACCTCGCCGCGGAACACCCAGACCTTGACGCCGCAGGTGCCGTAGGTGGTCTTGGCGGTGGCGGTGCCGAAATCGACGTCGGCGCGCAGCGTGTGCAAGGGCACGCGGCCCTCGCGGTACCACTCCATGCGCGCGATCTCCGCTCCACCGAGGCGGCCCGAGCAGTTGATCCGGATGCCGAGCGCACCGAGCCGCATCGCCGACTGCACCGAGCGCTTCATGGCACGGCGGAACGCCACGCGGCGCTCGAGCTGCTGCGCGATGCTCTCGGCGATCAGCTTCGCCTCGATCTCGGGCTTGCGGATCTCGATGATGTTGAGGCTGACCTCGCTGTTGGTCATCTTGGCGATGTCGACGCGGAGCTTCTCGATGTCGGCGCCCTTCTTGCCGATCACCACGCCGGGCCGCGCCGAATGAATGGTGATCCGGGTCTTCTTCGCGGCGCGCTCGATCACGATCTTGCTGGCGCCGGCTTGCGCGAGCCGCTCCTCGAGGAATTTCCGAAGCCGCAGATCCTCGTGCAGGAGGTTCCCGTAGTCGCGGCGGGCGAACCAGCGCGAGTCCCAGGTCCGGTTGATGCCGAGCCGGAGCCCGACCGGATTGACCTTCTGGCCCATTAAGCCTTCTCCTCCTCACGCTCTTCCTCGCGCTCGCGCACGACGACCGTGAGATTGCTGAAATACTTCTCGATGTGCGCCACCCGGCCGCGGCCGCGCGTGTGGAACCGGCTCAGCGTGAAGGCGCGGCCGACGCTCGCCTCCTTTACCACGAGGCGGTCGACGTCGAGCTGATGGTTGTTCTCGGCATTGGCGATCGCGGCCTGCAGCACCTTGCGCACGTCGCGCGCGATGCGCTTCCGGGAGAAGGCGAGCTCGTGCAGCGCCGCATTGGCGCTCTTGCCGCGGATCGTCTGTGCCACCAGGTTGAGCTTCCGCGGGCTGATCTTGAGCCCGTGCAGATAGGCCTTGGCCTCGGTCTCCGCGAGCTTGCGGGGCGCGGCGAGCTTGCCCATGGGCTTACGCCTCCCCTTCCTTCTTGACCTTGCGGTCGGCGGAATGGCCGTGGAAGAACCGCGTCGGCGCGAACTCGCCGAGCTTGTGGCCGATCATGTTCTCGGTCACCAGCACCGGGATGAACTTGTGGCCGTTGTAGACGCCGAAGGTGAGGCCCACGAACTGCGGGAAGATGGTCGAGCGCCGCGACCAGGTCTTGATGATCTCGTTCCGGCCCGATCCACGCGCCTTCTCCGCCTTCTTGAGGAGATAGCCGTCCACGAACGGGCCTTTCCAGACTGAGCGTGCCACGTCGTCTCTCCGTTATTTCTTTCCGCGCCGGCGCTGCAGGATGTAGCGGTCGGTCGACTTGTTGTGCCGGGTCTTGGTGCCCTTGGTGCCCTTGCCCCAGGGCGTCACGGGATGCCGGCCGCCGGCGGTCTTGCCTTCGCCGCCGCCGTGAGGGTGGTCGATCGGATTCATTGCGACGCCGCGCACGGAGGGCCGCTTGCCGAGCCAGCGATTGCGGCCGGCCTTGCCGATCACGATGTTCTGCTCGTCGGGATTGGAGACCGCGCCGATCGTCGCCATGCACTCGCCGCGCACCAGCCGCACCTCGCCCGACGAGAGCCGCAGCAGCGCATAGCCGGCGTCGCGCCCCACCAGCTGGACATAGGTGCCGGCGGAGCGCGCGAGCTGGCCGCCCTTGCCCGGCTTCATTTCGACGTTGTGGATGATGGTGCCGACGGGGATGTTGCGCATCGGCATGGCGTTACCCGGCTTTACGTCGACGCGCTCGCCCGCGACGATCTTGTCGCCGGCCTTGAGGCGCTGCGGCGCCAGGATGTAGGAGAGCTCGCCGTCCTCGTATTTGACGAGGGCGATGAAGCCGCTGCGGTTCGGATCGTACTCGAGCCGCACCACCTCGGCGGGCATGTCGCGCTTGGCGCGCTTGAAGTCGATGATGCGGAAGCGCCGCTTGTGGCCGCCGCCGCGCCAGCGCACGGTGATGTGTCCGTGGTTGTTGCGGCCGCCCTGCTCGCGCTTGCCCTCGGTGAGCGCTTTTACCGGCGGGCCCTTCCAGAGCTCGCTGCGGTCGATGATCACCAGCTGGCGCTGGCCCGGCGTCACCGGCTTGAAGGACTTGAGTGCCATCGCCCTAGATTCCCGTGGTCACGTCGATCTTCGAGCCCTCGGCGAGGGTGACGATCGCTTTCTTGTAGTCGGAGCGCTGACCCACGAAGCCGCGGAAGCGCTTGACCTTTCCCTTGACGCGCAGCGTGTTGACGGCGGTCACCTTGACGTTGAACAGGCCCTCCACCGCGGCCTTCACCTGGCGTTTGTCGGCGTCGAGCGGCACGCGGAACGTCACCTGGTTGTGCTCGGAGGCCATGGTGGACTTCTCGGTGATCACCGGCCGGCGCACGATCTCGTACATGCGCTCGCGACTGAGTTTGATCTCCTCGCGGGGAATGACGCGGAACCGACTCATTTGAGGCGCGCCTCCAGATGCTCGACCGCCGCGCGCGTCAGCACGAGCGTGTCGCGGCGCAGGATGTCGTAGACGTTGATTCCGGCCTGCGGCAGCACGTCGACCTTGGGCAGGTTGCGCGCCGCGCGGGCGAACTGCTCGTCGACCGCGGCGCCCGCGATGATCAGCACGGAGTCCCAGCCGAGCTTCTTGAACCGCGCGCCAAGCGCCTTGGTCTTGGCGTCCTTCACCTGCGCCTCGTCGATCACGATGAGCTTGCCCTCGGCCTGCTTCGCCGAGAGCGCGCTCTTGAGCCCGAGGCGCCGCACTTTCTTCTGCAGGTCGTAGCCGTGGTCGCGCGCCACCGGACCGAAGATCACGGCGCCGCCGCGGAACTGCGGCGAGCGCAGGCTGCCTTGGCGCGCGCGGCCGGTGCCCTTCTGCCGCCAGGGCTTCTTGGTGGTGCCCTGGATGTCGCTGATGCCCTTGGTCGAGTGCGTGCCGGCGCGGCGCTTGGCGAGTTGCCAGTTGACCACGCGCGCGAGGATGTCGCGGCGCACGGGCGCCGCGAACACCGCCTCTGCGAGGTCGATCTCGCCGACGTCCTTGTTGTCGAGGTTCTTGACGGAGACCTTCATATCACTCGCCTCCCGCCTTCGGGGCCTCGGCCGGCGCGTTCGCCGCGGCGGCCTCGGCCTTCGCGGCCTTGAGGGCCGCCGGGAACGGCAGCTTCGCGCCCTTGGGGAGCTTCCTACGCTTAGCCGCGTCCCGCACCAGGACGAAGCCGCCCTCGTAGCCGGGGATCGCGCCCTTCACCAGGATGATGCCGCGCTCGCCGTCGCTGGAGACCACCTCCAGGTTCTGCGTGGTCACGCGCACGTCGCCCATGTGCCCGGCCATTCGCTTGTTCTTGAACACTTTGCCGGGATCCTGGCGCTGGCCGGTCGAGCCGTGGCTGCGGTGCGAGACCGAGACGCCGTGGCTCGCGCGTAGCCCGCCGAAATTGTGCCGCTTCATGACGCCCTGGAAGCCGCGGCCGATGCTGATGCCCGTGACGTCCACGAACTGGCCGGGGATGAAATGCTCCGCCGATAGCTCCGCCCCGACCTCGAGGAGCGCGTTCTTGTCGACACGGAACTCCGCGAGCTTGCGCTTAGGCTCGACATTGGCTTTCGCGAAGTGGCCGCGCTGGGGCTTGGTGGTGTTCTTGGCCTTGCGGGAGCCGACGCCGAGCTGGACCGCGTTGTACTTGTCCTTCTCCTCCGTCCGCACGGCGACCACTTGGCAGTTGTCGACCTTGAGCACGGTCACGGGGATGTGGCTGCCTTCCGCGTTGAAGACGCGGGACATCCCGAGCTTCTGGGCGATGAGACCGGTACGCATCGTCGCCTCAGCTGTTGAGCTTGATGTCGACATCGACGCCGGCCGCGAGGTCGAGCTTCATCAGCGCGTCCACGGTCTGCGGCGTGGGCTCGATGATGTCGAGCACGCGCTTGTGGGTGCGGATCTCGAACTGCTCGCGCGACTTCTTATCGATATGGGGCGAGCGCAGCACGGTGAAGCGCTCGATCCGCGTGGGCAGCGGGATCGGTCCGCGCACCCGCGCGCCCGTACGCTTCGCCGTATTCACGATCTCGCTAGTCGATTGATCGAGCACGCGATGATCGTACGCCCTGAGGCGGATCCGGATGTTTTGATTGTCGATCGCCATGAGGACGCGCTCCCGAACCTAACTTTACTTAATGATATCCGCGACGACGCCGGCGCCGACGGTCTTGCCGCCCTCGCGGATCGCGAAGCGCAGGCCCTTCTCCATCGCGATCGGCGCGATCAGTTCCACCTCCATCGAGATGTTGTCCCCCGGCATCACCATCTCCGTCCCCTCCGGCAGCTTGATCGT
>DATFRA010000337.1:0-19461 GCA_035263705.1 Allostellaceae bacterium | reverse complement strand
ATCCACGTCGTAGATCGTGTGGTCGCCGTAGCGGTCGACGAGATAGAGGATGCTGCCGCCGATCCCCTCGATCGCGGGGATGTTGAGCTCCATGGGACCGACCTTGCCGGCGACCGGCTTGGCACCGAGCTTGATCGCGCGCTCGTAAGCACGGGCGGCGTCGCGCACCCTGAACGCAATGGCGCAGACCGAGGGACCATGGAGCCGCGCGAAGGCCTGGGCGAAGCTCTCGGGCTCGGCATTGACCACGAAGTTCACGTCGCCCTGGCGGTAGAGCGTCACCTTCTTGGAGCGGTGTCGCGCCACCGCGGCAAAGCCCATGCTCTCGAAGAGCCGCCCGAGTGCCGCGGTATCGGGCGCCGTGTACTCCACGAACTCGAAGCCGTCCGTGCCCATAGGATTGTCCCAGAGGTCGTGGGGCGGCTGGGTTGCGGGGCGGTCGGTCTCGGCGGCGAGAGGCATGTGCCCTCCCTGGAGGGATTGGGCCGGGGCTTGACCCCGGCGGTCATACCCAGCAATTTAGTTTCAAATGAAACCAAATCCAAGCCCCCGGCGTGGCGTCGCCGTCCTGGAGGCAGACGGCCTCATCCTCGAGCGGTTTCTGCCCTATCGGCTCTCCGTCCTCACGCTGCGGATCTCCAACGCGATCTCGCGGAGTTACGAGCGGCGCTTCAACCTCAGCGTGCCGGAGTGGCGGGTCATGGCGGTCCTGGGCCGCTTCGGCCCGCTCTCCGCGAACGGTGTCGGCGAGAAGACCCAGATGGACAAGGTGCGCGTGAGCCGCGCCGTCGCCCGGCTGGTCAAGGCGGGGCGCGTCAGCCGCCGCATCGATCGCGCCGACCGCCGCCGTGCCGTCCTGGCCCTCACGCCTCAAGGCCAGGCGATCCACCGCGAGATCGTGCCGCACGCGCGAGGCGTCGAGGCGCGGCTCCTCGCGGGCCTGACGCCTGCGGAGCGCGCGGCCATCGATCACCTCTTCGCGAAGCTGGAGGCGCGGGTCGAGACGCCGTTCGTGGCGGAGGGTGTCAGGTCGGAGTCGAGCGCGGCGCCCTAGCTCAGGCGCGAGATGTCCACGGGCGTCGCGGACGCCCAGAGCACGACGTCGCGGTGCTGTGTGGCTTCAGCCGAGCCGGCCACCTGGAGGAGCGCGGAGACGATCGCGGCGAAGACCGCGACCCGGCGGATCTGACGCTTGAGCGCATCCGCCCGAATCCCGCCCGAGCAGAACCACAAAAACAGGCCGAGCAGGGCCAAAAGGACCGAGGTCCATTGCAGGAAATCCAGCATCTTTCCCTCCTGTTCGGCGTCATCTTCGCGACGCTTGCACAGCCATATTTGCATCGACTTTTAAGGAAATAAAGTTAACGGCGGCCCGGTCGCGCAAAATTTTAGTGGAAAATCAGCGTGGGTTCGTGCGGCAGCAGGCGTGGATGTGGTTAAAGCGCGGGTCCGGGCCCGATCGCCGCGATCCACGCGCTGTCCCTTGCCCGAGGCCGGCGTGCGAGGCGCTTCCTCAGCAGCGCGCGGGCGGCATCCAGGCGGCCGCATTGGAGCCACGCCGCGATCAGCGTGTCCTCGAAGACCTCCCGCTGGGCGTGGCTCCCGGCGACCCGGGTCAAGTCCGGCATCGCCGCCGCCATGAGATCCGCGGCCTCGGCGGCATCCCCGCGCGCGAAAGCCGCGAGGCCGCGGCAGAGCAGCGGCACCACGCAGCCCTGCGCCAGCTTGCCCTCTGCCGCGCGGCGCTCCAGCTCGGTGACGCGCCGGTCGAGATCGGCCGCACCCGAGGTCGCGGCCTCCGCCATCACCGCATGCAAGTCCGCGAAGGCGAGACCGGCGCGGGGAAACCTCTGCGCCACAAATCCTGCGACCGCTTCCCACGGCAGCGGCCGTGGACCCGCGCCGTAGAGGTCGCAGCGCCACAGGAACGACGTCACGTCCGCGAGCGTCGGCATGGGCCCGCACTGCGCCACATCCGGACGCATCGCCGCGGCATAGCGCGCCATCGCGCGATCGGCCTCGCCCCGATCGAGCTCGAAGAGCGCGAGGTGCCAATTGAGATGGCAATGCAGGATCGCGGCAGGATCGTAATCGCGGAGCCAGTCCTCGAGGAACGCCGTGCCCTCAGAGGCCTCGCCGAGCTCGACGCGGGCATGCGTGCGCGCGTGAGCGCCGTGGGCGTTGCGCGGATTGAGCGCGAGAGCACGCTCGACGAGCGCGCCGCCGCCGCGGGGATCGTCGGTCTCGACGCGCGACCAGCCGAGATAGGTCAGGAACCACCAGTCCTCGCCCCAGCGCGGTGCAAGGCCCTCGAGGAGGGCGCGCTGAGCCTCGTGGTGATCCGGCCGGCCGCTGAACGCGATCAGGCCGTAGACGCCGAGCGTCAGGGACAACACCAGCGCGTCCCGCGGGAAGTCGCGCATGTGCACCTCGACCGCCGCCATCGCGCGCTTAGATTCGCCGTTGATCGCAAGCGCCAGCGCCTCGACATGGCGCCGTTCGCGCTCGCTCGCCGCCACGACGCAGGCGCTCGCACGCGCGCCGGCGGCCCTCGCCTCCTCCATGCGCCCGTAGAGCTGCGCATTGCGGCCGAGGGCCGCGTGCGCGAGCGCGAAGCCCGGATCGAGTGCAATCGCCTCGGCGAGCACGCCTTCCGCGCCGGCATTGGCCGAGAGGATCCGATCGACGCCGTCGACATAGAGCGCGACCGCACGTTCCGAGGACGTGGTCACCGGCAAGCCGAATCGGTCGCTCGACACAGCGCCCTCCGCGAAGCTTGCTGAACCCTACCCCGCCGTCGCGCCCCAGGCGAGCGGCGCCGGAACCCGAGCATTCCCCCGCCGCGGCTGCCCTGCTATAAGGCGCAGACTCGAACCTTTCGCGAGGCAAGCCCCGTGGCTCGCGCCACGATCTTCGTTCTAAACGGCCCCAATCTCAACATGCTGGGCGTGCGGGAGCCGCAGCTCTACGGCACCGACACGCTAGCGGACATCGAGGCTGCATGCGCCGAGCGCGCGGGCGAGCTCGGGCTCGACATCGATTTCCGCCAGTCGAACCACGAGGGCCAGATCGTCGACTGGATCCAAGAGGCCCGGCAGGGCGCCGACGGCATCGTGATCAACCCGGCGGGGCTCACGCACACCTCGGTCGCCGTCCACGATGCGCTGAAGCTCGTGGAGGTACCCGTCATCGAGGTGCACCTCTCGAACATCCATCGCCGCGAAGAGTGGCGGCATCATTCCTATGTGAGCCTGGTCGCCACCGGCGTCATCATGGGGCTCGGCTCGCAGGGCTATTTGTTGGCGCTCGACGCCATGGCACGGATCCTTGAAGCGGCTGCCGACAAAGCGGACTGACGGAGGCGCAAGCCCGATGCCCAATCGCAGCGATCTGCCGATCGACAGCGATCTCGTCCGCGCGCTGGCGGCGCTGCTGGACGAGACCGGTTTGACCGAGATCGAGTATTCGGTCGGCGACCGGCGCATCCGCGTCGCGCGCACGGCAGCGTCGCCGGCCTCCACCGTCAATGTCGCGGCACCGGCCGGTGACGCGCCGGCCGCTCCGCCGGCCGCGACGGTCGCTCCGGTCGACCATCCCGGCGCCGTCAAGGCGCCCATGGTCGGCACCGCCTACATCGCGCCGCAGCCGGACCAGCCGCCTTTCGTCAAGCTCGGCGACCGAGTCGAGGAAGGCCGCGTGCTCCTCATCATCGAGGCGATGAAGGTGATGAACCAAATCCGCGCGCCCAAGCCGGGCCGCGTCGCCGAGATCCTGATCGCCGACGGCGCCCCCGTCGAATACGGCCAAGTGCTGATGGTCATCGAGTAGGCGGGACCGCCCACGCGATGTTCGAGAAGATCCTCATTGCCAACCGCGGCGAGATCGCGCTCCGTATCCACCGGGCTTGCCGCGAGATGGGGATCAAGACCGTGGCGGTGCACTCTACCGCCGACGACGCCGCCATGCACGTGCGGCTCGCCGACGAGAGCGTCTGCATCGGCCCGCCGCCCGCGCGCGAGAGCTATCTCAATATCCCCGCGATCCTCTCGGCGGCGCAGATCACCGGCGCCGACGCGATCCATCCGGGCCTGGGCTTCCTCGCGGAGAATCCTGGCTTTGCAGAAATGGTCGAGGAGCACGGTTTCGTCTTCATCGGTCCCTCGGTCGAGCACATCCGCATGATGGGCGACAAGGTCGCGGCGAAGCGCGCGGCGGGGGAGCTCGGCATTCCCGTGGTGCCGGGCTCGGAGGGCGCGGTCTCGAGCCTCGAGCATGCGCTCGCCGAGGCCAAGCGCATCGGCTATCCCGTGCTGATCAAGGCCGCAGGCGGCGGGGGTGGGCGCGGCATGCGCCTCGCCCGCGACGAGGCGGAGCTCAAGGAGATGCTGCCGGCGGCGCAGCGGGAATCCGCGGCCTTCTTCGCGAACGCCGAGGTATACCTCGAGCGCCACCTCGGCCATCCCCGACACATCGAGGTGCAGGTCCTCGCGGACGGCAAGGGCGGGGTTATTCATCTGGGCGAGCGCGATTGCTCGCTGCAGCGCTCGCATCAGAAGGTGCTGGAGGAGACGCCCTCGCCCGCCCTCAACGCCGAGCAACGCGCGGAGCTCGGGCACATCGCCACGCGCGCCATAGCCAAGCTCGGCTACAAGAGCGCCGGCACTATCGAGTTCCTGTTCGAGGACGGCAGATTCTTCTTCATCGAGATGAACACGCGCGTGCAGGTCGAGCACCCGATCTCCGAGATGGTGTCGGGCATCGACATCGTGCGCGAGCAGATCCGGATCGCCTCGGGTGCGCCGCTCGGTTATCGCCAAGCCGACGTCAAGCTCGCGGGCCACGCCATCGAGTGCCGCATCAATGCCGAGCATCCCGAGAGTTTCGCGCCCTCGCCCGGCACCATCACCGGCTATCACGCGCCCGGCGGCATGGGCGTGCGCGTCGACAGCGCGCTCTACCAGGGCTACAGCGTGCCGCCCAACTACGACAGCCTGGTCGCCAAGCTGATCGTGCACGGCACCAGCCGCAACGAATGCCTGATGCGGCTCCGCCGCTCGCTGGAGGAATTCGTGATCACGGGGATCGACACCACTATCCCCCTGCATCAGCGCCTGGTGGTGGCGCCCGACTTTATCAACGGCGCTTACGACGTGCACTGGCTCGGACGGTTCCTGGGACGCTGAGCCACGCGTCCTTCGAGACGGCCGCTCCGCGGCCTCCTCAGGATGAGGATCTTTCTTTGTGCCATTGCCAAATGCACCTCATGCTGAGGAGCGATCCGCAGGATCGCGTCTCGAAGCACGCACGACGGTCTTGCGGGTGAACGGCAGGCTGCACATCATTGAGGGATGATCGAGCTCTCGCCTGAGCTGCTGCTGCGCGCCTACGCCGCGGGGCTGTTCCCGATGGCGGAGTCTGCGGAGGATCCAGATCTCTTCTGGATCGATCCCGATCCGCGCGGCGTACTGCCGCTCGACCGGTTCCATTTGCCGCGCCGGCTCAGGCGCACCTTGCGCTCTGGCCAGTACGAGATTCGCGTCGACACCGCCTTCGAGGCGGTTATGCGCGGCTGCGCGGAGCCCACGGAGATGCGGCCCAAGACCTGGATCAACGACGAGATCCTCCGGCTCTACGGCGCGCTGCACGACCAGGGCTACGCGCACAGCGTCGAGGCTTGGCGCGAGGGCGAGCTCGCGGGCGGCCTCTATGGCGTGGCGCTCCGCGGCGTGTTCTTCGGCGAGAGCATGTTCAGCCGCACGACCGACGCCAGCAAGGTGGCGCTGGTTCACCTGGTGGCGCGCCTGGTCAGGGGCGGCTTCCGGCTGCTCGACACCCAGTTCGTGACCGACCACCTCCGGCGCTTCGGCGCGGTCGAGATTCCCCGTGCCGACTATCACCGGCAGCTCGAGCGCGCGCTCGCCGTCGACGCCTATTTCGCCGGTGGTTTGACCGACGATCCCGTCGCGGTCTTGCAGTCGAGCACGGTCACGTCATAGACGGGGTGCTCGAGCGTCGAGAGCGCCGGGCTCTGCGCGAACATCCAGCCGCTGAAGAGACGCTGCGTGTCCGTGCTGGCCCGAGCCTCGTTGATCTCGAGGAACGCCGCCGTGTTCGGCGGCTCCTCCGGCGGCTTCTTGACGCACGCCCGCGCCGTGATCACCAGCGTGCCGAAATGCACGGCCTGATCGAGCGGCGCCTCCACCGTCGAGACCCGCGCCGTGGTCTTGTCGAGCCCTTGTAGCACCGCGATGGTCGCCGCCGGCGCCGCCGCGGTCGCGGGCGGAGCGGGCGCCTTGGCGGGCGGCGGAGCCTTCTGCTGCGCGTGCGCACTGCAAGCGAGGGCGAGCAGCGCGATCATCGCGAGCGGCAGGCAACGCTGTAACACGACCATGCGCCCTTCGACACACGCCTTCGGCGTGCGCTCAGGGTGAGGACTCGTCCTAGATGGCATTATGAATGAGTCCTCATCCTGAGCGCGCTCGCGCATGCGAGCGTGTCGAAGGACGCACGGGTGTTGATCCCAGCATCACAAAGCTCGCGCGCGACTGTGGCGAGAGCATGGCGTTCGGGCAGCCTCACCGCACGTAGTGCAACTTCTGGAACCCACGCCGGTACTCGATCACCTCGGGCCTCACCCGAGCGGCATCCTCGTTGCCGCGGAAGACGCGGGCGATGAAGCGGGCGATGTCGACCATGTGCCGGGGCTCGAGGCCCCAGCGTGTGATCTCCTGCGTGCCCAAGCGGATGCCGTTGAGGTCGCCCTCGACGGGTGCCACGGGCAAGCCGATCCCGCAGAGGAGCACGTTCGCCTCCGCGAGGCGCTTGGAGGCACGCTGTCCGCCGCCGAAGGGGGCGGCGTGGAGCGCTAGGTGATGGCTCTCGGTGTGGCCGAGGCCCTCGACGCCGTGCACGGGCACGCCTTCCGCCGCGAGCGCCGTGCCCAAAGCTGTCGCGTTCGCGATGCACATCGCCGCGTAGTCGCGGCCGTGCTCGAGGAGATCGAGGGTCGCGAGCGCCAGCGCCGCGGTCTTGCCGAGATCGAAATTCGCGGTGACGCCGGGGTAGGCGATCTGGTCGATCCGCTCAGCGAGCAGCTTCTCCGTCGTCAGCACCAGGCCCGCGGGCGGCCCGCCATAGGCCTTGTAGGTCGACATGGTCATGAGATGGGCGCCCTCCGCGAGCGGCTGCTGGAAGCGCCCGCCCGCGATGATCCCGCCCATGTGCGCGGCGTCGTAGAGGAGATAGGCGCCGACCTCGTCGGCGATTGCGCGCGCCTCGCGCACCGCGTAGGGAAAGAGACAGAGCGAGCCCGCGAGCGTGATGAGCTTGGGCTCGAGCCGCCGTGCCTCGCGGCGGAGACGGTCGAGATCGATCGCCATGCGCTTGCCGTCATAGGGCACCGGATGCGTCTCCAGGCCGTAAAGCCCGGCGACGCCGGCACGGTGATGCGTGATGTGACCGCCCATCTCCGGCGGCAACGCCATGATCCGGTCGCCCGGCTTCGCGGTCGCCATGAAGGCATAGAGATTCGCTAGCGCGCCCGAACCCACGCGGATCTCGGCGTAGGGCGCGTTGAAGAGCCGCTTCACCAGCGCCTCCGTCACCACCTCGATCTCGCCCGCGAATTCCATGCCCATCTCGTACTTGTCGCCGGGATAACCCAGCGACGGCCGGTTGCCGAGCGAGCGCGCGAGCAACGCCGCCGCGCGCGGGTTCATCACATTGGTGCCGGCATTGAGCCCGATGCTCTCGCGGTCCATCAACCGCTCGTGCGCGTCGACGAGCCGCAGCACCTCGCGCTCGATCGCCTCGGCGTCCTTCTCGACGAGCCGCGCCTCCACCTCCGCGACCACCCGCCGGCAATCGGCGGGGAGCCAGGATTTGACGGTCGACGTTGTGGCCATTCGTGGTCGCTCCTCGGGTCTCACGTCGTCGTGAGCCATGCTAGAGACGGATCGCGCGGAATAAAACCCGCCCTTAGGGGTCTTCATACGCGGGCTATGGGCTCGCAACTCTACGTACAGCTTCGCATGCTTCGATCCGCCATATACCTCGGCACCGCCATCGAGAGCATTTTTCGGACGGCCTTGCGCTTCGTTCGCCAGCGAACAATTGGACCCTATGGGGCCCAATGGGAGACGGCTATGACCGACGGTATCCTGCCCGAGTCAGATCGTGAGCCCGCCGTGCGGTCCGCCGTCATCCCCTTCGAGCCCGCCGCCGCCTATGTCCTCGGATATGCCGACGGCCGGCGTCTGGTGAGCGGACAGCCGGACGATTCTTTGCAGCCCATCCGCACGCGCTTCCTCGCGCATGTGGACGCGGCACATCCGTCGTCCGCAGAGCAAGCCTACGTCGCGGGCGTGCGTGACGCCGCCGCCGACAACTTCCCGTCGCCCCCAGACGAGCCCTACCGACGCGCCGCCTGAGCCGCGAGGCCTTTGACCGTCGTCGTCGCGCGTGGCCATAATCGCGCCGCGCCTACGGCGATTCCGCGAGCATGGTTAATGCCGGGGATGGGATTCGCCGAGGCCAGGGAGCGGGCCCATGCGGATCCAGACGGCATCGATTGCGATGCTGGCCACCATTGTCGTGTCGCCTTCGATTTCCTCGGCGATGAAATCGCCAAGCGCGGGGCCACACGCGCGCTTTCTTCCGGTCGCGCTCTCGCCGACCACCGATGTCACCATGACATTTGATGCCTGGCGCTTCGACGGCAGCTGGAATGTTGTCGTGTTCTGCCCCGCAAGCGCGGACGCTCCCGCCGCCGCCTTCCGGTTCATGGCGGGGGTGAAGGACGGCCTGCTGCACGGCGAGCGCGGCAGCGCCGGTAGCCGCGGCTCGATGATCCTCGACGGGACGATCCAACCGGACGGCACGGCGCGGCTGAGCGCGAGCGGCGTCAGCAGCGACGCCGAGGATCCGCGCGGGCTTGCGTCGCAGGAAGCGCCTTACGCCTATCACGTGGCGGCCCGGTTCCAGGGCTCCCGTGGCCTCGGCGCCCGGATCGAGGGTCGGGTCTGCCACCTGAGTTTCACGCGCCAGTGACGCCGGCCTGATCGACCGCTTGTCTCGGCACAATGCGGCGGCGCGAGAGGCGTCTCGCATGGCTGCGTTGCGTGCTTGGTCCTTCGAGCGAGTCCGAGGATGCACTAGCGTGCGGCGCGTCTTCGAGGTCGGGATTTGAGTCGTGGACACGCTCGCACGAGAACGCCCTGAGGAGAGCGAGATCGGCATCGAGACCGCCTATGCGTGGCGGCGTCTCTTCCTGTCGCTCGTGCTCAGCACTATCGGCGGCGTGGGGCTGTGGTCGGCGGTGGTGGTGCTGCCGGCGATCCAGACGGAGTTCGGCATCGCGCGCGCCAGCGCGTCCCTCCCCTACACCATGACCATGGTGGGCTTCGCGTTCGGCGGCATCGCGACCGGGCGCCTCGCGGACCGCTTTGGAATCATCTTTCCGGTCATCGGCGGCGCCGTCGCGCTCTCGCTCGGCTATCTCGTCTCCGCGCAGACCACGAGCCTCTGGCAGTTCGTCGCCGTACAGGGCGTCGTCATCGGGCTCCTCGGCAGCTCCGCCACTTTCGGCCCGCTGATCGCGGACGTCTCGCACTGGTTCACGCGCAACCGCGGCACCGCCGTCGGCATCTGCGCCAGCGGCAGCTACCTCGCGGGCACGGTGTGGCCGCCGGTGCTGCAGCACTTCATCGACGGCTACGGCTGGCGCGCGACCTATGTCGGCGTCGGCATTTTCTGCGTCGCCACCATGCTGCCGCTCAGCCTCGCGCTTCGCCGCCGCACGCCGGTGCCGCACAGCGCCGCGCCCACGGTTTCGATGGATTCCGGCGCTTACCGGCTGTCGCCGAACCTGATGCAGATCCTGCTCACGATCGCGGGCTTCGCCTGCTGCGTCGCCATGTCGATGCCGCAGGTGCACATCGTTGCCTACTGCGCCGACCTCGGCTACGGCGTTGCGCGCGGCGCCGCGATGCTCTCGCTCATGCTGGGCACCGGGGTCATAAGCCGGCTTACGTCCGGCTGGATCTGCGATCGCATCGGCGGCGTCCGAACGCTGCTGGCGGGCTCGTTCCTGCAGTGCCTGACACTGATCTTCTATTTGCCGTGGAACGGATTGACGTCTCTCTACGTGGTCTCCGCCCTGTTCGGCCTGTCGCAAGGCGGCATCGTGCCCGCCTATGCGATCATCGTGCGCGAGTACTTCGCGCCGCGCGAGGCGGGTGCACGGCTCGGCCTCATCCTGATGGCGACGATCTTCGGCATGGCCGTGGGCGGCTGGATGTCGGGCGCGATCTTCGACCTGACCAGCTCCTACCGCGCCGCCTTCGTCAACGGCATCCTCTGGAACCTGATCAACCTCTCGATCGCCCTCTGGCTGATGCGCCAACCGCAGATGCGCGAGGCGCGGGCGGCGTGAGTTGATAGCCGGCGGCCGGGCGATCTTCCTATCGTATCGCGAGCGCCAGCCCGGCGAGCGCGACTGGAAACGACCACGCCCACTCTTCCCCCAGCAGGGAGATGGCGGCTGCGGCAAGGAAGCAGCCCGCCAGAAAGCCCAACAGGAGATGCAGGGATCCTTTCAACCTGCCAGCATCGGCCGTCATCATCGGTCTGCCGACAGCAAACATATCCATCAGCGACAGAACGGCATTGGTCAGATTGCCGGTCATCACGGCCGTGGAAACCGCGCCCGGAACGGCCAGGCGTAATAGGGCGAACTGGCAAGCCATGGCGGCGACCGCGATCATGGCTGCGATGCCAGCTGTCAAGCCGTGCGGGCTCGCCGACGGCCTGGTGACGGCACTGAAGATCAAAGTCGCCGCAAGCAGCAGAAACTGTGTCAGCAGCAGTAGCCGCGCAAGGGCGCGGCCGCGCCGGTTCGAAGCCCTCGCGATCAGCCAGACAGCGGCAACCGCGATCATGAACACGGGAATCGCGAGCGCCTGCGTCAAATTCAGCAGCCCACCGCGCACCGCCGCGCCCGCGGCCAAGACTAGGTTACCGGTGACATGGGCGGTGAAGATGTTGCCGAGGGTGAGGAAGCCGATCAGGTCGACCATACCGGCGATGACGCTGAGCAGTGGCGGAAGCCATCCCTCTACATGGGACAGCTCCACCTCGTCATCCCTTCGGCCACTCGCGCTTTGGAGCGCCTCGGAATTCTTCATCAGTTCTGGCATGGTTCTGCTGCCCGGCATGATTTGGCCTGCTCCGATCGATCGCTGAAATAGTCGATGGCCGCCTTCGGCACGACCAGGCCGAAGCTCATGGCCAAAATGATGATCGCGGCAATGAGGCCGTCGGCCGCCGTCGCGCTCAGAAGATCGACTGTCGTCTGCGCGCCGCTGGCCATCTGCACGAGGCCGCTCGCCATCCTGAAGAGGTAAACGCCCGGAATCATCGAGACCACGGAAGCGAAGCCGATGGCGGCAAAGGGCATGTGGGTTCGCCGTGACACCGGGGTCAGGATCAGCGCCACGACGGCGCACGCGATCAGGGCGCCGGTCGCGGCGCCGAACCCGAGCACGCCGATCGCCGCCCATCTGAGCGCGTGCGCGAACATGCCGACCGCAACCGGCCACGGCAGCATGCGGATTGGCGTCGAAAAGAAGATGCTGTAGGCCGCGACCGCGACCCCGGCGGCGATCACGTCTTCCCACAACGGCACCGCCCGGCCGGCCGGATCCGTTGGCAGAGAAACGCCGAGCAGCGCCAGCCCGAGCAGCAGTCCGGTCGAGATCGCGACGACGATGAGCACCGCATAGGTCAGGCGCGCGGCGCCGAGCGCAATGCGCCCGGCGATCAGATCGAGCGCGCTGTTGAGGAAATGCGGTCCCGGCACCAGGATCATGCAGGGACAGACCGCGACCAGGCGCAGGGTCGAGCTCAGATCGTGGCGGACCGCCAAAGCGCCGATGAAGCCGGCGGCAAGCGCGGCGCAGAACGGTTGCAGGAAGACGTTCGCGCTCACCCGAGCCAGCGCACGCCGCAGCAGCGCGCCGGCACCGGCACTGACAAAGATCAAGACCGCAGCCGTGAGATGCTGGAGACCAAAGATTAGCGCCAGCGCGACCGCGCCCGCCGCTCCCGCGAGCGCGAAAAGCCATGCCGGCGCCGGCGGCGCCCGCGAGATTTCGCCGATCGTTTTCATGGCGGCGTCCGGCGCGAGGCGACCCGACTCGATGTCATCGATCGCCCGCATCACCGACGCCACGCGCGCCATATGGACGCCCGCAGGATCGGCCGGCAGCTCGCCGATCAGGCTGTCGTCGTCGCCGACAAGATGCAGTTCCCCCCAGCGCGGCAGGATCGTCGCGCGCAGTCCCAGCGCGCGGCCGAGGCGTCCCGCCGCGCGCATGGTCTGTTCCGTCGCTTGTCCGTTGACATAAAGCGCCCTGGCGAAAGCGAGGACCAGATCGGCGCGCGCATCGGATGTCATGGAACTCTCGACATCCTGGCCAACCAGCCTGACGCTCGCGACTGGCTAAGACGCGACGTACGGCGTCACCATCCTTTTGGGATCGACGATGCGGTCGAATTCGGCCTCGGTGACAAAGCCCAGCTTCAACGCAGCGGCCTTCAGCGTGAGGTCGTTGTCCATGGCGTAGTGGGCGATCTTCGACGCCTTGTCGTAGCCGATGACCGGCGAGAGCGCCGTCACCAGCATCAGCGAGCGCTCGACGTATTCGTGAATCCGCTTCAGGTTCGGCTTGGTCCCTTCGACCAGGAACCGGCGGAAATTGACGCAGCCGTCGGTCATGATCGTGATCGAATGCGTGACGTTGAAGATCATCAGCGGCTTGTAGACGTTCATTTCGAGATAACCGCCAGCGCCGCCGAACCCGACGGCGACGTCATTGGCCATCACCTGCACGGCGATCATCGTGAGCGCCTCGCACTGCGTTGGATTGACCTTGCCCGGCATGATCGAGGAGCCCGGCTCGTTCTCCGGGATCAGCAGTTCCGCAAATCCGGCGCGCGGCCCGCACGACATCAAGCGAATGTCGTTGGCGATCTTGTAGAGAGACACCGCGAGCGTGCGCAGCGTTCCGGACAACTGGACAAGCGCGTCGTGGGCGCCCTGCACCGTGAATTTGTTGGGCGCGGTCACGAAGGGCAGGCCGGTGAGCCGGGCGATCTCGGCGGCTGCCGCCTGGGCAAAGCCGGGCGCTGAGTTGATGCCGGTCCCGACCGCCGTACCGCCGAGCGCCAGGCGGTAGACGCCCTGCAGAGCCGCTTCGATCCGGTCCAGATCATCCGACAACATCCCTGCGTAGCCGGACCATTCCTGGCCCAATGTCAGCGGGGTGGCATCCTGCATGTGGGTGCGACCAATCTTGACGATGTCGGTCCATTCCTTCGCCTTCGCGCCGATCGCATCGCGCAAGGCGGACACAGCCGGAATGAGGCGCAGCTTCACGTTGACCGCGGCCGCGATGTACATCGCCGACGGAAACGTGTCGTTTGACGACTGTGCCATGTTGACGTGATCGTTCGGATGAACCGGAGCGTGGCTGCCGAGCGGGGTGCCCGCGATTTGGCTGCAGCGGTTGGAGATCACTTCGTTGACGTTCATGTTGAACTGGGTACCGCTGCCGGTCATCCACACATGCAGCGGGAACATGTCGTGGTGCCGACCGGCGAGGATCTCGTCGCAAACCTGGACGATCAGTTTGCAGCGCTCGCTGTCGAGCCGTTTGCCGGCATGGTTCGCGGTGGCGGCGGCTTTTTTCAAGGTGGCATAGGAGGCGATCATTTCGCGGGGGATCAAATCCTTGCCGATGCTGAAGTGCTCGAGCGAGCGTTGAGTTTGAGCGCCCCATAGCTTGTCCGCGGGTACTTCGACCACGCCGAGGCTGTCGCTCTCCTTTCGCATGTCGGTCATGTCGTCCTCCTCGGTCATCGATGGCTTTGGCCGGCAGGCGGGGGAGGCGTCGCATCGAAGATGTGCGCTGGTGCTCGGAACGAACCCGCGGCGGCGATCGCGGGATCATGCGCCCGCAGCGCCTTGGACCCAAGGTAATTCCGGTCGCTCGCCGCGGGTGCTCTTCCCGCGGCTATGAGCCGGAGGGCCGATTTTTCTTATACGGGTTGACGAGGCTCTCGACGAGCTTGCGCACGACCTCGCGGAACTGATTCTCGTCGCAGCCCATGAGGATCGCGTCCTCGAGCGCCTCCTGCGACATCTCCTGGATCTCCGCGAGGTTCTCGTTCAG
This sequence comes from Allostellaceae bacterium, assembly GCA_035263705.1. Classification (GTDB taxonomy): domain Bacteria; phylum Pseudomonadota; class Alphaproteobacteria; order ATCC43930; family CGMCC-115725; genus DASZHJ01. The sequence goes on along the minus strand of DATFRA010000337.1, from coordinate 5,230 downwards.
CACCTTGATCTTCTCGAGGCAGGAGACCGGCTCGCCCTCAGGCGTGAGCCAAGTCGGGAAGTCGAGCTTCGCGGGTTTCTTGCCGGCCATGGGCTCAGGCCTCCGCGGGCTTCCGGGCGGCGAAGCGGAGCCGCACGTAGTCGGTGACCCACACGCCCTCGGCATTGACCAGCTTCGGCCGGAGCTCAGCCTCGACCTCGCGCTTCACCGCCGGGCGCTCCACCGGCGGCACCGCCGCGAGGAAACTCTCGGCGAAGGTGTCGAGCCAATCGCCGAGCGGGCCCGGCAGCGGCGTCGGGCGCGGGACGAGCGCGATGCTCTCGACCCGGAAGCCGCGACGCTCGAGCCGCGCGCGGTACTCTTCCGGCGCCGGGAAGTACCAGGGGGTCGCCGCGCGGCCGTCGAGGCTGCGGCGGTTGAGCGCCGCCACCAGTGCCTGCAGGATCATCTCGACATTCCCGGCGCCGCCGCATTCCGCCACGAACCGGCCGCCGGGCTTGAGCGCACGCCAGACGCCGGCGATCACCGCATCGGGATCGCGCATCCAATGGAGCGCGGCATTGGAGAAGACGGCATCGAACTCGCTCTCGAACGCGAGCCGCGTCCCGTCCATGACGTGCGCATCGAGGCCGCGGGCGCGCGCAGCCTCGATCTGGTCGGCGCTGGCATCGACCGCGACCACCGTCGCGATTGTTGCGATCTTCTCGGTGAGCGCGCCGTCGCCGCAGCCGAGGTCCAGGATCCGCTCGCCGGGCTTGGGTGCCAGCATGTCGAGGAGCGGCGCCCCCAGCACGGCGACGAAGCCCGCATTCTCCTGATAGCGGCGGGGATCCCAGCGCTGATCGACGACCCGCTTGCCGGGAACTGCGGTGTTACTGGGGCGCGGCCGGGGCATTGCCGCCTTGCGACGCCGGCGCTGGAGCCGGCGCCCCGCCGCCGGTGTCCTTGCCGGAGCCGGAGTCTTTCTTGCTCGGGCTGAAGATCAGCTGGCCGATCGCGTTCTCGAGATCGAAGGGCGCTTGGGTATGCTCGATGGTGCCGCCCGGCGGGATCGCGTCGTCCTCGTTGCCGGGCTCGATGTCCACAAACTTGTCGCCGAGCAAGCCGCTCATCCTGATGCTTACAATCGAATCCTTGCTGAGCTTGATATCGGAGGCGACGCTGAGCTTTACAACCGCATAGAAGGTCTTGGGGTCGAGCACCTGCGAGACCACCTGCCCCACCTTGATGCCGTTGATGCGCACGTCGGTGCCGTCGCGGATGCCGTCGACGCGCGAGAATTGCGCGGTGTAGACGTTGCCGCTGGCCGCGGTGACCTTGGTGGTGGTGTAAGCGAAGAACAGGAAGACCGCGGCGACCACCAGGACCACCGCGCCCATCACGGTCTCGACGGCGTTGCGACTCATGGCGTGAGTTTCCCTTGGGTGGAGGCTTGGATCACTCCGGCTGCCACGGCTCGTAGTCGCCGGTCGTGGGGGCGCGGCGGCCGCCCTTCAGCACCGAGCCCGCCGGGCGATAGGCGAGCCGCGTCCCCGTGAGGTTGGGGAGATGCGGCTTCTGCCACGGGTATTCCGGCTTGCCCGCGTCGGCGGGGATCTCGTCGATGGTGTGGTGCAGCCAGGCGTGCCATTCCGGCGGCACTTTGGAAGCTTCGGCCTCGCCCCGGTAGATCACCCAGCGGCGCTCGCGGCTGTCGAAGCCGCCGCCGCGCCGGAGCGGCCGCGGCGATCGCTCCCGATAATAGCGGTTGCCGAACTGGTCGGTGCCGATCAGCTTGCCCTTCCACAAGGTGAAGAGCCAGGTGCCAAAGGTCATTTGTCCCGCGCGCTCGACGCCTTTCGTCGCGAACTCAGCTGCCCTTATAACTGGGCGCGACTATGGCATCCATCAACGGCTTGCGTCCAGCCTTAGCGGCCCCGCAGCGGATCGGGATCGTCTTCAGCATCCTCTCCTCCGTGAGCTACGGCAGCGCGCCGGTGTTCGTGCGCTGGGCCTACGACGCCGGCGCCGTGCCGCTCACGCTGCTCGCCTCGCGCTACGTCGTCGCGACGCTCGTGTTCCTGGCGGTGTTGTGGCTTGCTGGCCGGCCGATCGCAATGCCCAAGGAGCATCGCTTCGGCGGCGTGATCGCCGGCGTCTTCTTCTCGATCATGGCCTACAGCTATCTGTTCGCGATCCATCGCATTCCCGTGAGCCTCGCGGCGCTCTTGGTGTTCACCTATCCATTGCCGGTGGCGTTGCTGGGGCGGCTGCGCGGTGAGCCGCTCAGGCCCTCGCGGATCGTCGCGATCGCTGCCGCCTTCATCGGCCTCGCCGTGGCGCTCGGCGTCGAGATCGGTGAGCTCGACCTACTCGGCATCGCGTCCGCCACCGTATGCTCGCTCACCTATGCTTTCGGCGTGTTCTATTTCAGCGACACGATCCGCGGCGCCGATCCCATGGTGGTGACGCTGCACGCGACCGCGACAGCGGCCACGATCTTCGTGCCGCTGGCGGTCATCGAGGGTTCGCTGTCGCTCGTACCCGGCACCGCGCTCGGGCTCGTGGGGCTCGCGGGAGTGTCGATCACATACCTGCTTGGCGTACTCGCGTTTTTCGCGGCGTTGATTCGGATCGGGCCGTTGAAGGCGGCGCTCTTGGCGCAGCTCGAGCCGGTCGTGAGCATCCTGTCCGCGGTCCTTATTCTCCAGGAGCAGCTGAGCCTCGTGCAGAGCGTCGGTATCGCGGTGGTCTTGGGCGCGCTGATGACGCTTGCACGCTAGAAGTGCTTCTTGATGCCGAGGCTCATATCGATCCGCCGCGCGAGCCTCTGAGCCAGCACCGAGAGCGGCCAACACGGGATGAAGTAGAGCGCCGCAACGACCGGATAAACGATCATCGGCTTGAGCGTGCCATGCCCGGATCTGGCCGCGCGGCGTGCCTGCAACATCAAGATTTTCGCGATCCATCGAACCGGCGGAATTCCGCGCCGGAGTCACAACTTTTAGACTAGGTCTATGTATCCTTTGTGACAGACCCCCAAAATCTTGTTGCCAACGCCCCGCGGTTGGAGGACCCTACGCTACATCTTGTGACTGGGCAGCGCCCCGCTACCACATGCGGGTGGATAAGAAAACGGCGTCGGGCGTCAGAAAACAAGAGATCAGCAAGCGAATTTTGGGGTTTGGGGGAAGCGATGCGGATCGAGCGACGACTCACCAGAGCAGGGCAGGACGCCTACGCCGACATCGAGTTCAAGCAGGCCACCAGCGAGATCCGCAATCCCGACGGCTCGCGCGTATTCCATCTGCCGGACATCGAGGTGCCGGCGGAGTGGAGCCAGGTTGCCTGCGACATCCTCGCGCAAAAATATTTCCGCAAGGCCGGCGTGCCGAAGCGATTGCGTCCCGTCGCCGAGGACGACGTGCCCGACTGGCTCTGGCGCCGCGTGCCGGACGAGGCCGCGCTCGCGGCGCTTCCTGCTGACAAGCGCACGGGTTCGGAGACATCGGCCAAGCAGGTGTTCGATCGGCTCGCGGGGACCTGGACCTATTGGGGTTGGAAGGGCGGCTACTTCGACCAAGAGGAGGACGCGCAGGCGTTCTACGACGAGCTTCGCTGCATGCTGGCGAAGCAGATGGCGGCGCCGAATTCGCCGCAGTGGTTCAACACCGGCCTCCATTGGGCCTATGGCATCGACGGTCCCGCACAAGGCCACTACTACGTCGACTACCGCTCGGGAAAGCTCGTGGCGTCTGAGAGCGCCTACGAGCATCCGCAGCCCCACGCCTGCTTCATCCAGTCGGTCGCCGACGATCTCGTGAACGAAGGCGGCATCATGGACCTGTGGGTCCGCGAGGCGCGCCTCTTCAAGTACGGCTCCGGCACCGGCTCGAATTTCTCGAAGCTGCGCGGTGAGAACGAGAGGCTCTCCGGCGGCGGCCGCTCCTCGGGCCTGATGAGCTTCCTCAAGATCGGCGACCGCGCGGCGGGCGCGATCAAGTCCGGCGGCACCACGCGGCGCGCCGCGAAGATGGTGACGGTCGACATCGACCATCCCGACATCGAGGCCTACATCGACTGGAAGGTGGTGGAGGAGCAGAAGGTCGCGGCGCTGGTCGCGGGCTCCAAGCTCGCGAGCAAGCACTTGAACGCCATCATGGCGGCCTGCCACTCGCCCGAGGCGAGGTCGCTGGCCGAGAAGCAATTCGATGCGCACGCGAACGCTAGCTTGAGGCGCGAGATCAGGGCCGCGCGCCGCGCGATGATCCCCGAGAACTACGTGCAGCGGGTGATCCAGTTCGCAAGCCAAGGCTACGAGCGGATCGACTTCCGCACCTACGACACGGACTGGGACAGCGACGCCTATCTCACGGTCTCCGGCCAGAACTCCAACAACTCCGTGCGCGTCGGGAATGCGTTCCTGGAGCGGGTCGAGGCCGACGGTGACTGGCAGCTCATGCGCCGCGTTGACGGCAAGGTGCACAAGACCGTCAACGCCCGCGATCTCTGGGAAAAGATCGCGCACGCGGCCTGGGCGAGCGCCGATCCCGGCCTGCAATACGACACCACCATCAACGATTGGCACACCTGCCCCGCGAGCGGACGGATCAACGCCTCGAATCCGTGCTCGGAGTACATGTTCCTCGACGACACCGCCTGCAACCTGGCCTCGCTGAACCTGCTGGCTTTCCGCCGCGAGGACGGGCGGTTCGACATCGAATCCTACGTCCACGCCGTCCGGCTCTGGACCATCGTGCTCGAGATCTCCGTGCTGATGGCGCAGTTCCCGTCGAAGGAGATCGCGCGGCTCTCCTATGAGTTCCGCACCCTCGGCCTCGGCTACGCCAATATCGGCGGGCTCCTGATGGCCTCGGGCCTCGGCTACGACAGCGCCGAGGGCCGCGCGCTCTGCGGCGCGCTGACGGCGATCATGACCGGCATATCCTACGCGACCTCCGCGGAGATGGCGGGCGAGCTCGGCGCCTTCCCGTCATTCCCGGAGAACCGCGAGCCCATGCTGCGGGTGATCCGCAACCACCGGCGCGCGGCTCACGGCGAGCGGGCGGGCTACGAGGAGCTGGCGATCGCGCCGGTGCCGCTCGACCATGCGAATTGTCCGGACCCCGCGCTCATCAGGACCGCGCGGCTCGCCTGGGAAAGCGCGCTCAAGCTCGGCGAGGCGCACGGCTTCCGGAATGCCCAGGCGACCGTGATCGCGCCCACCGGCACCATCGGCCTGGTGATGGAC
>DATFRA010000336.1:0-2408 GCA_035263705.1 Allostellaceae bacterium | reverse complement strand
GACGGCTCGAACTGCGGCATCGCGCTCAAGGACAAGCCGGTGTTCTCGGTCCAGTATCATCCCGAGGCATCGCCCGGTCCGCGCGACAGCCACTATCTATTCGACCGGTTCGTCGCGATGATGCGGGCGCAACGCAAGGCTGACGGGTCTTAAACTCGCATTCGAGCACACTCCGTTCCTGCGGAATCGGAACGTGCTGTGGATTTGTTGTTTGGCGCATCTTCTTATCGGCGAACCGGTACCATCCCGGATCAAGTCCGGGGCAGGCTTTCGCCGGAATATGCGCTAAAGCATCGTCGTCACACTCCGCTGCATCCGTGCGATGGGCGCATGTGCGGTGACGCGGGGGCCGGTTCGCCGACGGAAAGTGCGCCGAACATGAATCTGGTTTGAGAATCTGGTTGAGCCGATGCCGTCCCCCCGCCCGATCGAGCCCGAGGCCTTCAGGTTCTCCGACGACGGCTCGATTCCCAACAATCCCCGACTACCTTTCCTGGCCTATCGTGGCGCCATCAACCTCAAGGGCAGCGCCCGCCCCGAGGAGCTGATCGAGAGCACCTTCGCGAACAACCATTGGGGCGAGATGTGGCGGAACGGAATCTATCAGTACGTCCACTATCACTCGATGATCCACGAGGTACTCGGGCTCGCGCGCGGCCGCGCCCGCGTGCGCTTCGGTGGCAGCGGCGGCCGGGAGATCGAGCTCAGCGCCGGCGACGTGTGCGTCCTGCCGGCCGGCACCGGTCATCAATGCGTGTGGGCAAGCCAGGATCTCGTGGTGATCGGCGCCTATCCGCCGAGCGGAAGATACAACCTGTGCCGCGGCAGCAAGGCCGAGCACGCCAAGGCGCTCGCCGCGATCGCCCAGGTGCCGCGGCCGGACAGCGACCCGGTGTTCGGCGCAGCGGGACCGCTCGTCGACCTGTGGCGTTCCTGACCGCCCATGGACGGCTGGATCGATTTCTACGACTCGGCGCACCCGATCTACGTCAACGCGCGCCACCGCGACGTGCATTTCCAGCGCATCGCCGAGGATCTCGCCGCCTATGTGCGGCCGGGTGCGAGCGTGCTCGATTACGGCTGCGGCGAGGCGCTGCGGGCTGACATCCTCGCCGCCAAGGCGGGGCGGCTGATCCTGGTCGAGCCGGCGGCCGGCGTGCGCGCGCGGCTCGCGGCGCGGTTCGGCGCCAACCCGAAGATCGAGGTGCGCGGCGCGGACCGGCTCGCCGAATTGCCCGACCGCTCGGTCGATCTCGTCATCATGCATTCGGTCGCGCAGTATCTCACGGCGGCCGAGCTCGACGCCGCGCTGGTGCTGTTTCGCCGGCTGCTGCGCCCGGACGGCGCGCTGCTGCTCGGCGACGTGATCGCGCCCGGCACCTCGGCGCTCACCGATGCGGTCGCGCTGATGCGCTTCGGCGCCCGCCACGGATTCTTTTTTGCCGCGGTGATCGGCCTCGCCCGCACTCTGATCTCGCCCTATTGGCGATTGCGCTCGGCCCTCGGCCTGACGCGCTACGACCCGGCTGCGGTGACCGCAAAGTTCGCGGCTGCCGGGTTCGTCGCTGAGCGCGCCGGCGTCAATATCGGCCACAACGGCGCACGCATGACCTTTGTGGGCCGACCGACGGGCGCGGGGGTCGGGAGTAGCGCATATTCCGGTGAAAGCCTGTCCCGGACCTGATCGAACGCAGCGTTATGTTATAATGTTACATTCAAAATGAAAAAAATGTACCTCTGGAGAGCCGCCCCCTGAGTCAAAATGACAAGGCTGTGCAATCCACAGGTCGCGTCGGCCGGCGCCGACCTTCTGCCTTCGAATCAGCACCAGGTTGCCGACGCCCGCACAGGACGTGCCGGCGAGTGTCAGTTGCGCACCGAGGAGAGTTGCAATGAACCTGATGGTCAGTGCTGCTACTGTTTCCTCTGCCGCGATTCCGGCTGTCTCGACTGAGCCCGACCCGATCTTCGCTGCGATCCACGCGCACAAGGTGGCGTTCAGGATCTGGATGCAAGCGGCTGACGTCTGTGGGCTCATGGCCTGGGACAACCCACGGCTACTCGAGGCCGAGCAAGCCAGCGCCGAGGCATCGGCGGGCCTGCGCGAAGCGTCAATGGCGCTCACGAGCGTCCAGCCGATGACGCATGCCGGGGTGCTGGCCTTGCTTGCCTACGTCGACGCGTTCAACAGCGGCGAGTTCAAGTATCCTGCCGGCGATTCGAGACACCATCTCTGGCCCTGCAGGGAAGGCGAGGAGGCTTCCGGCATTGATGACCCGGTCGTGCTGCCCTTCCCGTATTTGGTCATGAACAACATTCGGGTCGCGCTCGCGCGGCTCGGGTAATCCTCTGCACCACGTAGTGGATATCCCAACGGGCGCCTCGAAAGGGGCGCCCCGTTCATTCCA
>DATFRA010000335.1:0-12303 GCA_035263705.1 Allostellaceae bacterium | reverse complement strand
GAAGCACAGGCAAACGCCGCAGACCGCTGATCCCGTCCGCACCGATCGATCCACGCGCCCCGGCCGAACTCGCAAGGCTCACGGCAACGTCATAATCCAAAACCGAACCGCGAGGCATTTCAACAAGTTGGGAGACCGCGCACAAGCTTGCCCAGGTGCCTTCGCGTCGCTATAGTCCCGCGCGCTTCGAGAACCTTGGCGCTTCACGGAGTAGGTGATGCCGGTCAGCCTTCCGCCCGACTATCGTCCCTCGGACGGTGAAGAGTTCATGAACCCGCGGCAGCTCGAATATTTTCGGCAGAAACTGCTGCGCTGGCGCGCCGAGCTCCTGGAAGAATCCAGCGAGACCCTGGTCCACCTCAAGGAAGAGAGCCTGTCGGAGCCGGACCTGACCGATCGTGCCTCGCTCGAGACCGAGCGGGCGCTCGAACTCCGCACCCGCGACCGCGAGCGCAAGCTGATCTCCAAGATCGACGCCGCGCTCGAGCGCATCCAGGACGGCAGTTACGGCTACTGCGAGGAGACCGACGAGCCGATCAGCCTCCGGCGACTGGAGGCGCGGCCGATCGCGACCTTGAGCCTCGAGGCGCAGGAGCGCCACGAGCGCATGGAGCGCACCCACCGCGAGGATTGATTCCTCGCACCTGCCGCGCTCTCGAAACGCCTCCTGCCGGAGGCGTTTTCGCTTTGGAGGGCGGCCTAGGCGGCCATCTCGGAGAGTACGTGCTCAGGATAGGTATCGAGGAAGGCCTCCATCGCCAGGATGCGCGAAGCTTCCTCGAAGCAGGTGGCGTCCGAGCACTCGATGGCGACCTTGAACTTGACATGCGGGATGCCGAGCAGGTCCTCGCGAAGACCCAATACCGTCGCGGTTTCCACGAGCGCCGTCTCCTGGCGGCGGCGAAAGCTCTCGCCCGGTCTCACCTCGTCGGGGCTAGCCCGACTACGCAGCGAAAGGAACGACATCGATCGAGATCCCCCAACATCATGTTTGATACCGAGGGTCACCGGACCCTCGGCCCGCCGAGCTCAGGAGCTCGCGGATCAACGATACGGTGATTCTCGATTTACTGGGGTTAGCGCAATATTAATGGGCTCGAGTCGCCGCAAAATGCTCACGGCTCCGTCGAATGCCGGGTTTCGATGTGGCGTCGGTGGCGTTCAGGCGACGGCGCGAGCCAGGTGATAGCTGCGCTCATGGTGCCCGCCGTCGATGCGCTGCGTGGTCTCGCGATAGACCTCGACATCGGCCGACCGGAAGCCCGCTCGCTTCAACATCTCCTCGAGACGCGGTTGGTCGTAGATGCGGAAGCCGTGCTGGACGATCGACAGGCTCGCCGCTGCCTCGGGCGTGATCCCCGCCACGACGAGAACCCCCTCCGGACGCAAGACGCGGCGGAGCTCGCCGAGCGCGCGCTCGGGGTGCGCCACGAAGTAGAACGTGTTGACGATCAGGGCGCGGTCGAAGCAGCCCGCGGCAAAGGGCATCGCCTCCACGGAAGCGATCCGCAGGTCGATTTTCCGGGTCCCGATAAATGCCCGACAGAAGCCGATGGCCTCGGCGAGCATGAGCTCGGAGATATCGATGCCGGTGTAGGCGAGATCGGGCGCGAGCGCGAGCAGGGCCGGGATCAGCTTGCCGTTGCCAAACCCGACCTCGAGCACGCGGTCTCGCGGCGCGAGACCAAGCCGCTTCCACGCAGCGGCGCTGACGGCGGCATTGTGCTCACTCATATAGTCGCCGACCGCGAGCCCGACCTCGCCCTCGGGCTTGGCGAGCTGCCGGGCGAGCACGGCCAGATCCAGTTTCGACAAATCCATGAGGCTTCTCCCGGCCTGGTTCCTACGCCATGCACGCCTTACTCTGTCGCCGGCAGCGAAGCGCATCCACTTGCACATCTGCTCGGCGGCATATCCCGTGCTGGAAGCTACGGGCGAGCTTCAGTCAACCGGGCTCAAGGAGGCGGCGGTCCGACGGCGCCGCGTCCGCCCCGCCCAATCCTTGGAGCAGCCGCAGTAGCGGTGGGGGTTGGGGGGCGCAGGAAGAGTGCTCTTTGCCCCGCCACTCCTCTCTTTGGCATGCCCGCGCTTGATAGGCGGGGTCACTCCCCCGCCGCATAGATCGCGCGGGCGTCGCGATGGAGCGCGGCGCGCGAGGCGGGGCGCAGATACATCATGTGGCCGCCGGGATAGAGGGTCAGCGTCACGCGGTCGCGGGTCAGGCTCTCCGGCAGCTGGCCGATCACGTAGCGGCTGCCGAGGTAGGGTGTTTGCAGGTCGGTCATGCCGTGGGCGATCAGCACGTGCAAGCGCGGCTCGAGCGCCAAGCCTTCGCGCAGGTCGTCGCTGGCGCTGGCGCCGCCCTGGCCGGGGCCGCCCTCGCCCTCGCGCCAGCTCCAATGGCGGCCGAGCTCGCCGTTCAGCAGGACGTAGCGGCGGTCCGTCTTGAAGTCGAGCTCGTCGCGGACGTAGCTCACGAAGCCGCTGGTGAGCGGACCATTGAGGCCCGCGAGCACGGGATCGCCGCTTTCGCCGGCCGAGGTGCCGCCGGGATAGGCGTCGGGCGCCGTCACGCTGCCGTCGTAGCGGCTCAGCAGCGCTTGGTCGCCGTGGCGCGCCTCCTTGACGAAGACGCCGAGCGGCACGCGGCCGCGCCAGCGGGCGACGAACGGCTCGGGAATGCCGATCAGGTCCGCGATGGTCTGGTAGAAGCGCTCGGCGGCGGCGGCATCGGTGGCGGGTGTCACGATCCCCGTGAGATAATCGCCGAGCGCGAAATGCTCGGCCTCGCCGAGGGCCGCGGGCGTGAGCTTGCCCTGCGCCTCGAGCGCTACCGCGGCGTAGGAGGGCAGCCGCGTCACCCATGGCATCGGATTGAACTCGCCGCCGCCCAGCAGCGAGAACGTCAGCGCGGGCGAGATCAGGACGGCGCCGCGCACGACGAGGCCCTGGTCGGCCGCCAACAGGCGCGGCAGCCGCGCCGCGCGGAAGCCGCCGTAGCTCTCGCCCACGAGGTAGAGCGGCGAGTTGAGCCGGTCGAGCTTCACGAGCAGTTGGCGGATGATGCGGCCGAGGGTGTCGAGGTCCTGTCGCACGCCCAGGAATTCCCGGCGCGTCTCGTCCTCCGAGAGGCTGGACCGGCTGTAGCCGCTCTCGACGGGATCGACGAAGACGAGATCGGTGAGGTCGAGCCAGGTATCGGGGTTATCGATCACCTTGCCGGAGGTGAAGGGGAGCTCGCGGCCGCTGCCGTAGTCGAGCACCCGCGGGCCCAGCGCGCCCACCTCCAGATAGGCGGCACCCGCTCCGGGTCCGCCATTGAAGGCAATCGTGATGGGGCGTCCCGTGCGCGGCGCGCCACTGAGGGCGTAAGCGACGTAAAAGATCTCGGCGGCGCGCTCGCCCTTGTCGTTGGTGAATACGAGCGTGCCGGCCGTCGCTGTATAGGCGAGCTCGCGGCCCTCGAGCGTGATGGTGTGCGTCGTGACGGCGTCCGCCGGCAGCGATGCGAGTTTGTGGTCGGACGGCTCCGACTGGTTTTGGTTGCCGCCCTGGCGCGACCGCTCGGCGTTGGACTGCGGCGTGTGCTGCGCGTGGGACGGCAGGGAGGTGAGGAGGAACAGGGCGGCAAGGAGCGGGATCGCCAACGGGCGACAGGACATGGGAGGGGTCTTTCACTGCGTCATGTATAAGGACGGAGCCGATGGCCGGCCTCGGTCACGGCGCAGCATGCGCTGGCGGCGCGGAGCGGACAAGAGCCGCGCCGGCGAGGACTGGGCACATCGGCGTGAGCGGACTAGGATGTTTATAGTCTGATTAAAACGAATTCGTGATCATCGGAGTCATGCCATGCGCGAGACGACCTACCAACCGACCCGTCGCACGCTCGTCAAAGCCGCCGGCCTCGGCGTGAGCGCGTCGCTGCTCGCGCCCGCCACGACTTTCGCGCAGGGCGCGCCGGCTGCGGCGTCGTCCGAGGTCTGGAGCGCGGAGTACAGCGCGAAGAAGGGCGACGTATCGCTCGCGACCTATCGCAAGCGCGCAGCCGCTCCGCGATCCGGCGAGGCATCGCTCCCCGTGCTGCTGCTGGTGCACGGCTCCTCGATCTCGGCGCAGCCGAGCTTCGACCTCACCGTACCCGGCCACGACGACTATTCCGTGATGAACGCCTTCGCCAAGCTCGGCTACGACGTCTGGACCGTCGATCACGAGAACTACGGCCGCTCGTCCCGCACCGAGGGCAAGTCCGACATCGCCAGCGGCGTCGAGGACCTCAAATCCGTGGTGGAGCTGATCGTCGGCGAGACCGGCCGGCAGAAGATCCACATGTTCGGGGAATCGTCGGGCGGATTGCGCGCGGCGGCCTATGCGATGGTGATGCCCGAGCGGGTCGACCGCCTCGTGCTCGCGGCCTTCACCTACAAGGGCGAGGGCTCGCCCACGCTCGCCAAGCGCGCCGAGCAGGTCGAGTATTTCAAGACCCACAACCGGCGCAAGCGCGACCGCGCGATGATCGAGAGCATCTTCACGCGCGACAAGCCCGGCACTTCCGATCCCGCAATGGTCGAGGCACTCGTCAATGCCGAGCTCAAATACGGCGAGGAGGTGCCGACCGGCACCTATCTCGACATGACCGCGCACCTGCCGGTGGTCGATCCCATGAAGGTGCTGGGGCCGGTGATGCTGATCCGCGGCGAGTACGACGGCATCGCGACGGTCGACGACCTCGTCGATTTCTACAAGCAGCTCCCGAACGGCGATCGGCAGTTCGTGATCCTGCCGGGCACCGCGCACTCGGTGATGTGGGGGCTCAATCATCGCGAATTCTTCCACGCCATGCATGCCTTCCTCACCATGCCGCCGCCGGTGGCGGCATAGGCGCACGTCTTACCCTCATTCCTTACCCATCCCACGCTTCACGTCGGCCACCGGCGAAGGCGAGCCCAAGCCCGGAGCCGGCAACCCTGAACATGTGCTAGACTGCGCCCCAGGCCACGGCGCCACATCAGCGGACCAGCGGAGCCCCATGGCGCTCTCGAGCCCCGTACTCACGATCGACGCGCAGAGCCTGCGGGCTGGCGGCGAGGTGACGCTCCGCCGTTGGATCTTCCGCCTCGGTCTGCTGACCGCCGTGCTGTCGGCGGCGGCGCTGATCGTTGGGCTGGCGACCCTCGGCGGCATCTCGCAAGGCACGATCTTCTGGCCGGCCTCCATGCTGCTCGCGGGCATGGCCCTGCTGGCGGGGGTGTCGAGCGTGGTGGCGAACCGGGTCCACGAGGTGCTCGCGCGCCGGGTCGACGTGCTCGCCCACGCGCTCGAGGCCTCGCCCAATGCGCACCTGATCCTTGGACCGCGCGAGTCCGTCGCCTACGCCAACGCCGCTTTCCGCTCGCTGTTCCCCGACGGCGAGGCGGCGCCGCTGCCGGCGATCCAGAGCCGCATCGTCGAAGCCGCCGAGAACGCGGAGGAGTTTGCGCGGCTGCGCGACGAGGCGTTGGGCCACGGACGCGCCCACGGAAGGATCGCGCTCCGCGGCACCGCCGGCGGCACGGCCTGGTTCAACATGGCGGCCCACTCGCTGCCGGGCCGTCCCGGCTACAGCCTCTGGAGCTTCGAGGACGTGACGGCGCGCCACGAGATGGAGCAGGTGATCCGCGACGAGCAGATGAAGCTCGCGGACTTCCTCGACAACGCGCCGGTCGGGTTCTATTCCGTGGACAGCGAGGGGCGCTTCCTGTTCGTGAACCAGGCGCTCGCGGACTGGCTGGGCCGCTCGCCAAGCGCGCTCACTGGGGAGGGCGCGCGGCTCCAGGATTTCATCGTCGGCGAGATTCCCGCGGAGAGCCCGCCGCACACGCCCTTTGCGGCCGCCGAGCCGGGGCCCCTGCAGCGCGGCGAGGTGACGCTCAAGGGCAGCAACCGGATCGTGCAAGCCTCCATCACTCAGACTGTGGTGCAGACCGGCGAGGGCCTGCGCACCCGCTCGGTGGTGCGCGACTTGACGCCCGAGCGCGAGTGGGGGGAGGCGCTGCGCCAGTCGCGCCAGCGCTTCCAGCGCTTCTTCGCTGACGCGCCGGTAGGCGTCGCGCTCCTCGACCGCGAAGGCCGCTTCGACGAGGCGAACCGCGCGCTCGGTCGCCTGTTCGGACTGCCGCCCGCGGATCTGATCGGGCGAATGCTAGTGGATTTCCTGCCGGAGACCGAGGCACGGCCGGTCGCACGCCGTCTGGCGGATGCCGCGGCCAATCCGCAATCGGTACCGGCGCCGATCGAGGTCAGGCTCAAGAGCCCGCGCGAGCGCTCCGCCACGGTGTTCGTCTCCCGGCTGGACGCGCCGGAGGAGGCGAAGGGCGGGCTCATCCTGCACTTCATCGACACCACCGAGCAGAAGAGCCTGGAGACCCAGTTCGCGCAATCGCAGAAGATGCAGGCCGTGGGCCAGCTCGCGGGCGGCGTCGCGCACGACTTCAACAACCTGCTGACCGCGATGATCGGGTTCTGCGACCTGCTGCTGTTGCGCTTCCGACCGGGCGATCCCTCCTTCGCCGACATCATGCAGATCAAGCAGAACGCCAACCGCGCCGCGAACCTCGTGCGCCAGCTGCTAGCCTTCTCGCGCCAGCAGACCCTGCAGCCGCGCGTGCTCAGCATCACCGACGTGTTGGCGGAGCTCTCGCACCTGCTCCGGCGGCTCATCGGCGAGAACATCGAGCTCAAGGTCGTGCACGGCCGCGACCTCGGCCTCATAAAGGTCGACCAGGGCCAGCTCGAGCAGGTCATCATCAACCTCGCCGTCAACGCGCGCGACGCCATGAGCTCCGGCGGCACGCTCACCATCCGCACCAGCAACGTCACCACGTCGGCGGCGGTGCGCCGCGGTCATGAGATTATGCCGCCCGGCGACTATGTCTTGATCGAGGTGGTCGACACTGGCGTCGGCATTCCCAGAGAGCACCTCGAGCGCATATTCGAGCCGTTCTTCTCCACCAAGGAAGTGGGCTCCGGCACCGGCCTCGGCCTCTCCACGGTTTACGGCATCGTGCGCCAGACCGGCGGATTCGTGTTCGTGGAGAGCGAGTCGGGGAAGGGCGCCGCCTTCGCGATCTACCTGCCGCGGCTCGCCGCCGCCGACGCGGCAGCCTCCCAGCGGCTCGAGCCCAGCGAGGCATCGCAGGGACGGGATTTGACCGGTGCCGGCACGCTGCTGCTGGTGGAGGACGAGGACCCCGTGCGGCTCTTCAGCGCCCGCGCCCTCCGCAACAAGGGCTATCGCGTCATCGAGGCGAAGAGCGGCGAGGCCGCGCTCGAGTTGCTGACCGCCGGCAAGGAGCGCATCGATCTCCTGATCACCGACGTGGTCATGCCGAAGATGGACGGGCCCGCCCTCGTCAAGTCCGTGCGCGAGACCCATCCCGACATGAAGGTGATCTTCATCTCCGGTTACACCGAGGACGCGTTCCGGAAGCGCCTGGACAGCGACAGCGACATCCACTTCCTGCCGAAGCCCTTCAGCCTGAAACAGCTCGCCGGCAAGGTGAAAGAGGTGATCGCGGCGGAGGCGCCCGCGAAGTAAGTCGCGGCAAATCGGTGCACCGCGCGCAGTCACCAAAACGTGTGCGCGGCCGATGTAACCTAGCGCGAAAGCCGCGCGAATAGGTCCCGAGCCATCGAGCAGCGAGGGGCCGAGCCATGCAAAGACGACAATTTCTCGCGGCGACGGCGGGTGTCGCGGCGACGGCGGTGTTCCGGCCGGCGATCGCCCAGAGCAGACGGTTGCGCTTCGCCGTCGGCCCGCTTCTGCCGACGCCGGAGGACACCAAAAAGGCCTTCACGCCGGTCTTCGCGCACCTCGCCAAGGCGCTTGGCGCCGAGTTCGATCTGCAGGCCACGACGGATTGGGCGGGCTTGGCGGTCGCCATGGGCGGCGAGCAGGTCGATGTCGCCTGGATGGGGCCGTGGGGCTACATCATCGCCAACAACGCGACCGGCTGCCAGGCCGTGGCCACGGTCAAGTACGACGACAAGCCGATCTACTACGCAATCGTCATCGCCCGCCCCGCCCTCGCCGTGGGCAAGTTTCCCGACGACACCAAGGGACGGTCGATCTCCTTCGCCGATGTCGGCTCCACCTCGGGCTGGCTGATCCCGACCTACTACGCGAAGGAGGTCTGGAAGATCGACCCGCGCAGCTTCTGGACCTACGGCGAGGGTGCGACCCATGCCGCCAACGAGGTCGCGGTGAGCGCGGGTCAGGTCGACCTGGCGACCGATTTCGACCGCAACCGCAATGCCATGATCGCCGCGGGCCGCGTCACGCCCGAGTCGAACAAGATCGTGTGGACGTCGGATCCGCTGCCGAACGACGCCATCGCGCTTCCTGCGGGCGCCCCGAAAGAACTGATGGCGCAAGTGCGGGACGTCCTCACGGCGATCACGCCGGAGGAAGCCAAGACGTTGCTGCCGGCGCGCTACACCGGCTTCATCGCCGCGACGCACGCCGACTACGCCACCATTGAGAAGGCCGGCATCGCCGTCGGCAAGATCAAGCCCAAGGCGTGAGCCCGGCGGAGCAAGCCCTCGTCGAGATCGAGCGGCGCGAGCGCGCGGTCACACCCGAGCGCCTCGGCCTCTGGGCGATCGCCCTCGGCGCGGTCGCCTTCTACCTCGTCGCCGGGCATCTCGCCGGGATCGATCTCGGCAAGCTCGCGACGGGCATCCCGAAGCTCGGCCGCTGGCTCGCGCAGGCCTGGCCGCCTCGGCTCGCGGAGCTGCCGCTTTTCCTCGAGCGCACGGCGGAGACGGTGGCCATGGCCGCCATCGGCACGACAGTGGCGACCCTGCTCGCCTTGCCGATGGCGGTGCTGGCGAGCCGCAACATCACGCCGGTCCCGGCCCTCTACCATCCCGCGCGGTGGTTCCTGAACGTGCTGCGCGGCATCGATTCCTTCGTCTTCGCGCTGCTGTTCGTCGCCGCGGTCGGGCTCGGGCCTTTCGCCGGCGTGCTCGGCATCGCGCTCCACACCTGGGGCAGCGCGGCGAAATTCTTCGCCGACGGCATCGAGAGCGCCAACCTCGGGCCGTTCGAGGCCGTGCGCACCACGGGCGCCGGTCGGCTGACCGCGATCGCCTACGCGCTGCTGCCCGATCTGCTGCCCGTGATGGCGTCGACGACGTTGTTCTGGTGGGAATTCAACGTGCGCGCCTCCACCGTGCTGGGCGTGGTCGGCGCCGGCGGCATCGGGCTCGAGCTCAAGAACAGCATGGACCTGCTGGATTTCCCGCGCCTGTTCACGATCATCGCGGTGATCCTCGTCGTCGTCACGGCGCTCGATCAGCTGTCCGGCTGGCTGCGCCGGCGACTGGTTTAGGCGAGTTCGCGGAATGCGCGGCGACGGCACGGACGCTCCGCCCCCAGGGGCGCGGCTTGCCGTCGACGGCCTGACCAAATCCTTCAACGGCAGGCTCGCCATCGAAGACGTCGGGTTCACGATCTCGGAACGCGAGCTCGTCGCCGTGCTGGGCCCAAGCGGTGCCGGCAAGACCACCCTCATTCGCTGCATCGCCGGATTGCTGTCGCCCGATCGCGGATGGGCGCGGCTCGACGCACAGGACATCGCGGCCGCGAGCCACCGCCGCTCGCGCATCGCCGTCGTGTTCCAGCAGTTCAATCTGATCGGCCGGCTGACCGCGCTTCAGAACGTCCTGGCCGGCCGTCTCGGCCATGCCCCCGCTTGGCGCGGCTGGCTGCGCCGGTTCGAGCGCGCCGACCGCCTCCTCGCGCTCGAATGCCTCGATCGCGTCGGCCTCGTGGAACTCGCCACGGAGCGGGCCGATCGCCTCTCGGGCGGGCAGCAGCAGCGGGTGGCGATCGCGCGTGCGCTGGCGCAGCGGCCTCGGCTGATCCTGGCGGACGAACCGGTTGCGAGCCTCGATCCGGCGGCGGCGGAGGATGTCATGGCGCTGCTCCGCAGCATCGGGCGCGCCGATGGCGTGGCGATCGTCTGCAGCCTGCACCAGGTGCACTTTGCCCGCGCCTACGCCGATCGCATCATCGGCCTCTCGCAAGGCCGGGTGGTGCTCGCGGCGCCCGTCGACCAATTCGACGCCGCGGCCTACGCGACGCTCTATGGA
The DNA here is from genome assembly GCA_035263705.1 of Allostellaceae bacterium. Lineage (GTDB taxonomy): Bacteria > Pseudomonadota > Alphaproteobacteria > ATCC43930 > CGMCC-115725 > DASZHJ01. Next base: position 2,172 of record DATFRA010000335.1, on the reverse strand, counting down.
CGCTGCGGCATCGCGCCGGATGATGCTGGACGAGCCCACGCGGATGGCGCAGCCTTGCGTCCGAGCTTCCGCACACGATCGATCCCAGAGGAAATCCCATGAGCGACGACGCCGGCTTCAAGAGCCTGACCCAGGCGGTGCAGCGCTATTTCGACCTCATGTACGATTGCGACGTGAGCAAGTTCGATCGCGTCTTCTATCCGAGCGCGCAGCTCAGCGGTTTCCGCGAGGGCAAGATGACGGTCTGGCCGATGCCGCAATACAAGGAGATCCTCGCCGGCCGCAAGTCGCCGCGCGCGCTGGGCTCGCCCCGCGAGGAGGCGATCCTGATGATGGACTTCGCCTCGCCGACCCAGGCGCTCGTGAAGGTGCGCGTCCGCATCAACGACATGCACTTCGTCGACCACCTGACCTGGCACAAGATCGACGGCGAGTGGCTTATCACGTCGAAGGGCTATCACCTCGAGCGGAAAGACGCGCCGGCGAGGGTTTGAGCCCGGCGTGCGGCGAGCGCGCTACTTGGCGCGCGCGCCGAACCGCGGCGCGTTCTCGAGATCGTCCTTGAGCGCGGCCTCGCCCTCCGTTGGCAACAGCTCGAGATAGTTCAGGCCCGCGTCGATATCGCCTTCCCACATCTCCCGCGGCAGCTCGTAGAGCAGCTCGACGCCATAGCCGTTGGGATCGCTGATGTAGACGCTGTGGGTGACGCCGTGATTGATGCGCAGGTGGAACTTCACGCCGCGCGCCTGCAGGTCCTCGAGCTTCGTGAGCCAGGCCTCGCGGCTCGGCATGCCGATCGCGATGTGGTTGATCGCCTGCGGCGCGCCGAAGAGCTCCCAGTCCGCCGGCGGCTTCGGCAGGTTCCTGTTCTCGACCAGCGCCACGTCGTGATGCGCCATCTTGCCGCCGTGGTCGCCGCTGTAGAACCGCATCGGCGGGATCGGGCCCATCTGCGGCGGCGGGCGCAGGGTCCCCACTTGCTTCAGTCCCACCACCTCGGTCCAGAACCGATGCGACTCCTCGATGTCGCGCACGTTCAGCACGATGTGATTCACGCCGACCGGTGTCGGCGTGTCGCTGGCGGTTGCTTTGCGTGAACTCGGCGCTGCCATGTCGGCCTCCCATCTGTTCGGAGACATATTTTGAGCGTCGGGAACCCCGACGGATAGATCGAAATGGCCTCTCTCAATGAAGTATGGGTTCGCCCGAGAGAACAAAAGAAAAACATTGCCTTCCAGAACAAACCGGGTACACTGCCTCTCCCAATCCCCAAGGGCGTGCGCGGCGCAAGCCCGCGTTGCATCGGCGGGGAGCGATATGGAATAAGGAGAGGGCGATGGCGCAGGCGGCGTTGCGGGTCGTTGAAAAGGACAATATGGACAAGCAGAAGGCGCTGGACGCGGCGCTCGGCCAGATCGAGCGGTCCTTCGGCAAGGGCTCGATCATGCGCCTGGGCGCCCGCGAAGCCCAGGCGGGCGAGACCGAGGTGGTCTCCACGGGCTCGCTCGGCCTCGACATCGCCCTCGGTATCGGCGGCTTGCCCCGCGGCCGCGTCATCGAGATCTACGGGCCCGAGAGCTCCGGCAAGACCACGCTCGCCCTCCACGTGATCGCCGAGGCCCAGAAGGCCGGCGGCACTTGCGCCTTCGTCGATGCCGAGCACGCCCTCGACCCCGGCTATGCCAAGAAGCTCGGCGTCAACGTCGACGACCTCCTGATCTCCCAGCCCGACGCCGGCGAGCAGGCGCTGGAGATCGCGGACACGCTGGTGCGCTCGGGCGCGATCGACGTGCTGGTGATCGATTCCGTGGCGGCGCTGGTGCCGCGCGCCGAGCTCGAGGGCGAGATGGGCGACAGCCACATGGGGCTCCACGCCCGCCTCATGAGCCAGGCCTTACGCAAGCTCACGGGCTCGATCTCGCGCTCGCGCTGCATGGTGGTCTTCATCAACCAGATCCGCATGAAGATCGGCGTCATGTTCGGCAATCCCGAGACCACCACCGGCGGCCAGGCGCTCAAGTTCTACGCCTCGGTCCGGCTCGACATCCGGCGCATCGGCGCGATCAAGGAGCGCGAGCAGGTGATCGGCAACCAGACGCGCGTCAAGGTGGTCAAGAACAAGATGGCGCCGCCCTTCAAGGTGGTCGAGTTCGACATCATGTACGGCGAGGG
>DATFRA010000334.1:0-2698 GCA_035263705.1 Allostellaceae bacterium | reverse complement strand
ACCACGCTCGCGACCGGGCCGGTGCTCAACCCCAAGCTCCCTTATGATCCCGTCAAGGATGTTTCGCCGGTCGCGCTGGTCGGCGTCTCGCCCTATGTGCTGGTGGCCAATCCGAACGTGCCGGCGCAGAACGTGGCCGAGCTGATCGCGCTCGCCAAGGCGCGGCCGCGGACGCTCAGCTATTCGTCGGTCGGCGACGCCAGCCTCGCGCATCTCGCGGGCCTGCTGTTTTCCTCCATGGCGGGCGTCGAGCTCAACCACATTCCCTACAAGAGCTCGACCCATGCGGTGATCGACCTCAACGAGGGACGCATCGACCTGCAATTCAGCATCCTGCCGACCACGCTGCAGTTCGTCCGCACCGGCCGGCTGCGCGCACTCGCGGTCGCGACCGAGCGGCGGCTCGCCGAACTGCCCGAGGTGCCGACGCTCGACGAGGCCGGGCTCAAGGGGTTCGACGCGACCTTGTGGTTCGCGGTGATCGGGCCGAGGGGCCTGCCGGACGCCGTGACGGCGCGGCTCAACCGCGAGATCGTGGCCGTGATCGCGCAGCCCGAGGTCGCCGGCGCCTGGGTGGTGCAGGGGATCTTTCCGCAGATCGGCACGCCGGAGGCGCTCGCCGGGCGCACGGTCAGTGACATCGCCAAATGGCGTGCCCTGGTGAGCCGGATGGGCCTACGGCTCCAATCCGATTAGTCCTACTACGTCACTTGATAGGGCACGCGTCATTGCGAGCCCTCGGGTCTCGCCTTCGGCGAGCCCAAGGGTAAACTCCGCGAAGCAATCTCCCTTCACTTGCGCATGCGGAGGAGATTGCTTGGTCGGCCTTCGGCCTCCTCGCAATGACCCGTGCCCTATCAAGTGACGCAGTAAGATTGTAGCGGCGGCGGACAACCGCAACTTCAAAATGACATTGGGTGCAGCACAAGTTCGAACGCAAGCCTCTGGAGCTCCATCAGTTCTGTCCGGATGCCGCCGCGAGTTTTCCACCATCGGTCTGGGTCAAAGCTGGAGTAGCGAGATGGCTGGACCATCACGCGTGTCTGATGGCCTTTCATGGCGCGATTGAGCTCCCGCTGCAATCGGCGGCTTTTTTCGCGAATGGCCACGAACACAATGGAGCGCACCTGATGCTGAGCGCACCATTGTGGAAGGCTCTCAACTTCACCTTCGGCCTCGATGTCGGTTCTGGGGATTTGCACCACATCCTTTACGCCAAGCCACCTCAGGTGGCGAGTCTGCCTTGCAGCCGTATCCTCGTAAGCGACCCCGCGGCGGATGAACTCGAGGTCTTCTCCATGCGGAGGGTCGGCAAAAACCGCAACTCGTGTCGCGATGCCATTTTGCACGAGGTCCGCCGCTTCGAGCGCCGCCGCGGCGCCGGAATCAAGCGATACGACAATGAGGTCGGCAGGCGCGACCGGGTCGCTGACCACGAGCGTCCATCCTGCGGCTCGCAGAAGGGGGTCACGAACGGCGGAGACAGCAAGGACGGCAGCCGCGGCCAGTGCGACCACCACCGGCGTCGGAACCCACCTCGGCAGCCGGGAGCTCATACGTTCGTCGCCCTCATAGGGGATCGAGAAACTCAACCCCTCGGCCCGGCGCCGTCCGCATCGGGTGAAAACCAGAAAGGCTTAAGCTGAGCAGACGTGGTCCGCTTCCGGCGGAAGCGGACATCGCCCATCATGAGTCCACGCCCGATCCGTTTACACGCCGGCCGCGGCGGGATGATATCGCTTCACCGCCAACACCCCGATCGCGATGAAGATCGCCATCACGGCGAGCTGCGCGACCAGGAACGGCGGCTCGGAGCCGGTTGGCGCGAGCGGATGCAGGAAAGCGACCTTCTGGAACGACTGGGCCACGCCGACGAAGCAGTTGAAATAGAGCGCGAGCAGCGCGCTGACGACGTAGATCCAGCGCCACGCGCCTGCGAGGCGGAACGCGTAGAGCGCCGCGAGCGCGATCGCGAGCACGACCAGTGAGATGATGCCGACCACGTGCGAGGGCAGCAGCTTGTCGGCCGGAAACAGGAATCCGGTCGCGCTGGTCAGCACCGTGCTGGCGAGGAAGAGCGCCGTGATGCCGGCGGACGCGTGCCCGCTGAGCATGCCGTAGACGACGACGAGACCGGAGACGATTCCGATCAGGCTGATGATGACGTGGAGGATCGTGAAGGTCTCGAGCGACATTCCCAGAATCATGGCGGGCTCCCCCCAATTAGAGCGCGATGCGATCAGGTAGAATCGCATCGTGCTCTCATCTCATTAATACTGGAGCATGATCTTGTCCGAAAAGTCTGCAACCCCGGATCAAGTCCGGGGCAGGCATTTTCGGGATCATGCTCTGCGACGTGCCCCCGCATAAGAGCATGCTGGCGGCACGATTTGAAAGCCCGATCGCGCCGCGCCCGCGGCGGATCGGGCATTCACCCGCTTCGCGCTCGCGCCGATCGGTATTTTGCTGCAAGGCCTGTGGGCTGACCGCTCTCAGGCCGCGGCCGGACGTGATGGCGAGGGGGGCAGCCTGGCGACCGCGTCGGCCTGGCGCTTGTGCAGCTCGGGCAACAGCAGCCATGCGGGCTCCCATTTCGCCGCGTCGCCGCCGCGGCGCCCGTGCTCGACCTCGGCGCGCACCTCCGCCACCACGCGCTCATATTCGGGCTCGCGCAGCCGCAGCCGCTTGCAGCGCATGT
>DATFRA010000333.1:0-22523 GCA_035263705.1 Allostellaceae bacterium | reverse complement strand
GATGTCGCCAATCCGCGGGCGCTGGCGCTCTATCGCCGCCAGGGTTTCACAGTCGAGGGGCGAATTCCCGACGCGTCGCTGATCGACGGCGCCTGGCACGACCATTACTGGATGAGCAAGCCGCTCACGGCAGCCCCCGAGCCTCGCTGGACGCCGGTCGACCTGCGCCCGCCCGTGGACCGCACGCCAATCGGCCCGGTGACCATCCGCGCGATCGAGCCTGGCGACGCCGCGCTGGTCCGGACCTGGGAGCGCATGATCCTCAGCGACGGGCCGTTCTACGTGAAGCAGGTTCACGAGCAGGCGTCCATCGCTCGGATCGAGAAGGAGATCGCCGAGAGTGCGCGCAATCCCCGGCATTTCCTGCGCGGCGCCTTCGCGGGCGAGCCCGGGGGCGAGCGCTTGGTGGGCCATGCCGGCGCCTGGCTCGAACCGTGGTCGCGCTCGCGCCACGACGGCTTCGTCGCCGTGAGTGTGTTGCGCGAGGGCTCGGGCCTGGGCATCGGCAGCCGCCTCTGGGCGGAGATCGAAGCCTGGGCGCGGGCGCAGGGCGCGCGACGGCTCTCCGGAGCAGTGCAGGCGCACAATGTCCGAGGCCTCGCCTTCGCCGAGGCGGCGGGCTTCCGCCGGGAGGCGCTGGCGCGGAACTATGTCGTGATCGACGGCCGCAGCGCCGACCGCGTGCGGCTTGGAAAGGTGCTGCGCTAGGGACGGAAGATCGGCCCTGTCGGCAAGGCAGCCGTGGAAGCGCGCGGCGACTATGGCATTTCTGAGGCGACGCGCGCGATCGCCGGATCGTGCTCACCCCTGCCGCGCCGCGCGCGATTGTGCTAGAAGCGGCGCGGCTTTCCCATGCCCAGAAACCTCCACGTCGATCCCGACGACCGTCCGCGCAAATCGGTACCGGAGCCGCGCGAGCGCAAGCCGCGGTCCGCCAAGCAGAAGACCCGCTCGATCCCCCGCCTCATCCTCCGCGGCGGCCTGATCGCGGGACTCTGGGGCATCGTGCTGCTGGCGCTGATGGTGGGGTACTTCGCCTTGACCTTGCCCAGCACGGCCGATCTGACGGTCGCCGAGCGCCGGCCCAGCATCACCGTGCTCGCGACCGACGGCTCGCTCATCGCTACCTACGGCGACCTCTTCGGCGAGCCGATCCGCATCAAGGAGATGTCGAAGTACCTGCCGCAGGCGGTGATCGCCACCGAGGACCGGCGGTTCTACTCGCACTTTGGGCTCGATCCCATCGGGCTCGCGCGCGCCATGGTGGCGAACCTCCGCGCGGGCCACGTGGTTCAGGGCGGCAGCACCATCAGCCAACAGCTCGCCAAGAACCTGTTCCTCAAACCCGAGCGCACCTACCGCCGCAAGATCCAGGAGATGCTGCTGGCGCTCTGGCTCGAGCATCGCTTCACCAAGGACCAGCTGCTGGAGATCTATCTCAACCGCGTCTATCTCGGCGCTGGCACCTATGGCGTCGATGCGGCGGCGCGGCGCTATTTCAACAAGTCGGCGCGCGACGTGACGCTCTACGAGGCGGCGGTGATCGCGGGCCTGCTCCGTGCGCCCACGAGATTTACCCCGGCGGGCGACCGCGAGCGCGCCGCCGGCCGCGCGCACCAAGTGCTCGAGAACATGGTGGCGGCGGGCTTCATCACGGACACGCAGCTCGCCGCCGCCGAGAGCCAGAAGAGCCAGCTCGCCCGCGTGGTGCCGACGCGCGCCGGCAGCCGCTACTTCGCGGACTGGATCTCCGAACAGGTCGGCAGCTTCACCGGCCTCGGCAACCGCGATCTCACCGTGATCTCGACCCTCGATCCCAAACTGCAGGACATCGCCGAGCGCGCGGTCGACCAGACGCTCGCCCAGGACGGCGAGAAGTTCGACGTGACTCAGGGCGCGCTCGTCGCCATGGCGCCCGACGGGGCGGTGCGCGCGCTAGTGGGCGGCCGCGACTATGTCGACAGCCAGTTCAATCGCGCGACCCAGGCGCTGCGCCAGCCGGGCTCGTCCTTCAAGGCGTTCGTCTACCTGACCGCGCTCGAGCACGGACTCACGCCGCAAGATCGCTTCGTCGACGCGCCGATCCGGATCGGTAACTACCAGCCGCACAACTACGGCAACAAGTACATGGGCGACGTCAGCATGGCCGACGCGGTCGCGCACTCGCTCAACAGCGTGGTGCTCCAGGTGGAGCAGCGCGTGGGGGTCGACGCCGTGGTTGCCACCGCTCATCGGCTCGGCATTACCAGCGAACTGAACCGCGACGTCAGCCTGGCGCTCGGCACCGCCGAGGTCACGCTGATGGAACTCACGGGTGCTTATGCCGCTTTCGCGAGCGCGGGCGACGGCGCCTGGCCCTACGGGATCGCCGAGATCAAGGACAGGGAGGGCACGGTGATCTATCGCCGCACGGGCTCCGGACCGGGGCGCGTGATCCAGCCGGAGATCGCAGCGGAGATGACGGAGTTGCTGACGGGCGTGGTCGAGCGCGGCACCGGCCGGAGCGCGCAGATCGGCCGTCCGATCGCCGGCAAGACCGGCACCACGCAGGAATACCGCGACGCCTGGTTCGAGGGCTTCACCGCCGACCTCGTCTGCGGCGTCTGGCTCGGCAACGACGATAATAGCCCCATGAAGAACGTGACCGGCGGCACGCTGCCCGCGCGCACCTGGCACGCCTTCATGGTGGAGGCGATGAAAGGCCAGCCAGTGAAGCCACTCAACGTGGCGCCGCCGCTGGTGGGTGCCACCATCACGCCGACGCCCGTGCTGGCGCAGCGCGCGCCCTCGGGTCCGAGCTGGCTCGAGCGGCTCTTCGGCGCGAGCCCACGCCCCCAGCCGCCGGTCCCGCCGCCCTACTACCGCACGCCCTCCCCTTACGACCCGAGCCCACGGTAGAGCTCGATTGTCTACCGTCCGGTCTGGTCGACCGCGTAACCGGCGGCGCGGACGGTGCGGATGAGGTCGCGGCGGCCGTCCTCGTTGAGGGCCTTGCGCAGGCGCCGGATGTGCACGTCGACGGTGCGCGGCTCGATCTCGGACTCGCGACCCCAGACGGCATCCAAGAGCTGTTCGCGCGAGAAAACGCGGCCCGGCCGCTCCAGGAGGACGCGGAGAAGGCGGAACTCCGTCGGGCCCAGGTGCACGGGGTCGCCGTTGCGGGTGACGCGGTGGCTCGCGAGGTCCATCACAAGGTCGGCGTAGCGGAGCGTCTCGGCGCCAGCAGTGGGCCTCGCGCGGCGCAGCACCGCCTTGAGCCGCGCCACCAGCTCGGTGACGCCGAAGGGCTTCACCACGTAATCGTCGGCGCCGCCCTCAAGGCCGCGCACGCGATCGGCTTCCTCGCCCTTCGCGGTCAGCATGATCACCGGAAGCGTGCGCCATTGCGGCGTGCGGCGGATGCGGCGGCAGATCTCGAGGCCCGACACCTGCGGCAGCATCCAGTCGAGCAGCACGGCATCGGGCGTGCGCTCGGATAGCTGCAGGAGCGCTTCCTCGCCGTCGTGCGCCTCGGCGACGGAGAAGCCTTCCTTCTCGAGGTTGTAGCGCAAGAGCGTCGCCAGCGCCGGCTCGTCCTCGACCACGAGGATGAGTGGATTCATTGCTGACTATCCTCCGAGGCGTGCTCGTCCTTGCCGTTCGCATTGCCCTCGCCCGCGATCGGCGCCGAGGTGGAGGTGGTGCGGTCGCGCTTCGGGCGCACCATCGCGAGCGGTGTGCCGTGCACCATGAAGTAGAGCGTCTCGGCGATGTTGGTCGCGTGGTCGCCGATCCGCTCGATGTTCTTCGCCATGAAGAGGAGGTGCGTGCAGGCCGTGATGTTGCGGGGATCCTCGATCATGTAGGTGAGGAGCTCGCGGAAGAGGCTCGTATACATCTCATCGAGCTCCTCGTCGCGCGCCCAGACCACCAGCGCCTTGTCGGCGTCGCGCTCGACATAGGCGTCGAGCACGTCCTTGATCATGGCCTGGCCGAGCCGCCCCATGCGCGGGATCGCGAAGGCCGGCTTCACCGGCGGCGACTGATTGAGCACGATCGAGCGCTTGGCGACGTTGGTCGCGTAATCGGCGATGCGCTCGAGGTCGCTCGCCGTCTTGAGCGCGGCGAGGATCTGGCGGAGGTCCATCGCCATCGGCTGCCGGAGCGCCAGCAGGCGAAGCGCCAGGCCCTCGATGTCGTGCTCGAGCTGGTCGACGCGCGCATCGGCCTCGACCACGTCGGCGGCGAGCCGGCTGTCGCGCTTCACCACGGCCTCGATCGCGCTCGCGATCTGCGTCTCGGCGAGGCCGCCCATCTGGGTGATCGCGTTGTCGAGCCGGCGCAGCTCCTCGTCGTAGCTCTTGATGATGTGTTCGGAGACCATTTGCGTTCTGCCCTCGCTCAGCCGAAGCGGCCGGTGATGTAATCCTCGGTGCGCTTGTTCTTGGGGTGCGTGAAGATCACCTCGGTGTCGTCGAACTCGATGAGGTCGCCCAGGTACATGAACGCCGTGTAGTCGGAGCTGCGTGCTGCCTGCTGCATGTTGTGGGTCACGATCACGATGCAGTAGTCGGTCTTGAGCTCGTCGATCAGCTCCTCGATGTGCTGGGTCGAGATCGGGTCGAGCGCCGAGGCGGGCTCGTCGAGGAGGAGGATCTCCGGCTTGACCGCGATCGCGCGCGCGATGCAGAGCCGCTGCTGCTGGCCGCCGGAGAGGCTGAGGCCGCTCTGCTTCAGCTTGTCCTTGACCTCTTCCCAGAGCGCCGCGCGGCGGAGCGCCGATTCGATGCGCGCGTCGAGCTCCGACGGCGGCAGCTTCTCGTAGAGCTTTATCCCGAAGGCGATGTTGTCGTGGATCGACATCGGGAAGGGCGTCGGCTTCTGGAACACCATGCCGATCTTTGCGCGCAGCAGATTGAGGTCGATCTTGGGGTCGAGGATATTGCGGCCGTCGACGATGATCTCGCCGGTGGCGCGCTGCTCGGGGTAGAGCTGATAGATGCGATTGAGGACCCGCAGCAGGGTCGACTTGCCGCAGCCGGACGGCCCGATGAACGCCGTCACCCGCTTGTCGTAAAGGGTGAGATTGATGCCTTTCAGCGCCTCGAAGTTCTTGTAATAGAAACGCAGATTGCGGATCGCGATCTTCTCGACGGGCGCGGGCGCCGCCGCCGGGGTGGCTACCGGGCCATGATCGGGCGCGGGCGACCGCCCGGTCTGCGGTGGCTCCATGACGATCGTCTTTCTCGGGACGGCGTGGGTCGGGACCGGCGGCGCCGTTCCAGCGGGGTTTAGCGAGGCTTCCTGGCTCATCGGGCGAAACTCTTGAGATTGGCGAGGAGACGGGCGGTGATATTAAGGACGAGGATCGCGACCGTAATCAGCAGGGCGCCGCCCCAGGCGAGGCTCTGCCAGTCCTTATAGGGACTGAGCGCGAATTGGAAGATGACGTAGGGCAAGTTCGCCATCTCAGCATTCATGTTCGTGCTCCAGAACTGATTGTTGATCACGGTGAAGAGCAACGGCGCGGTCTCGCCGCTGATCCGCGCCACCGCGAGCAGTACACCCGTGAGCATGCCCTGGATCGCCGCCCGGTAGGTGACCATCACGATCACCTTCCACTTCGGTGTGCCGAGCGCGAACGCCGCCTCGCGGAGGCTGCCGGGTACCAGGCTCAGCATATCCTCGGTCGTGCGCACGACCACCGGAATCACGATCATCGCGAGCGCCGCGGCACCGGCCCAGGCGGAAAAATGCCCCATCCGCACGACCATCAGCTCATACACGAACATGCCGATGATGATCGACGGCGCGCTCAGGAGGATGTCGTTAATGAAACGCACGACTGGCGCGATCGGATTGCCGCGGCCGTACTCCGCCAGGAAGGTGCCCGCGAGGATGCCGACGGGCGAGCCCGCCACGGTCGCGACCAGCGTCATGATCAAGCTGCCGTAGATGGCATTGAGGACCCCGCCCTGGCTCCCCGGTGGTGGCGTCATCTGCACGAAGAAATCGACATTGATCGCGCCGATGCCGTTCTTGAGCAGAGTCCAGAGGATCAAGGCGAGCCAGACCAGGCCGAAGATGGTCGCGGCCATGGACAAAGTCAGCACGATACTGTTGGTGGCGCGACGGCGTGCATACGGACTCATGAGCTCACCGTCCCCCCTGCTGCTGCATCCGCAACAGCATCAACTTCGCCGCTGTCAGTACGAGCAGCGTGATGAAGGCGAGCACTAAACCGAGCGCCACGAGGGACGATGGATAAATATCGCCGGTCGCCTCGGCGAACTCGTTCGCGAGCGTCGCCGAGATCGTGGTGCCGGGCTGCAAGAGCGAGGCGGAGATGCGGTGCGCATTTCCGATCACGAAGGTCACCGCCATGGTCTCGCCGAGGGCTCGGCCAAGTCCCAACATGATGCCGCCAATCACGCCAACCCGCGTGGTCGGCAGCACGATGTTCCAGATCACCTCCCAGGTTGTGGCTCCGATCCCGTAGGCGGATTCTTTCAGCACCGTCGGCACGGTCTCGAAGACGTCGCGCGTCACGGAGGTGATGAAGGGGAGCACCATGATCCCGAGGATGAGGCCCGCGGTCAGAATGCCGATGCCGAGCGGTGGTCCGCCGAACAGTGTGCCGATCCACGGAATATTCCCGAGCGTGCCGATGAGCAGCGGCTGCAGCGTCGATTGGAGCACCGGCGCAAAGACGAACAGGCCCCAGATGCCGTAGATGATGCTGGGAATGGCGGCCAGCAGCTCGATCAGCGTGCCGATCGGCCGCTTGAGCCAGGGCGGGCAGAGCTCGGTGATGAAGATCGCGATGCCGAAGGAGACCGGGACGGCGATCAGCATGGCGATCGCCGAGGTCACCAGCGTGCCGTAGATCGCCGGCAGAGCGCCGAATTTCTCGGTGACGGGGTTCCATGCGCTGCTGGTGATGAAGGACCAGCCGAATTCCTGGAGCGCCGGTATCGCGCCCACGATGAGCGAGACGATGACGCCAGCCAGGATGAGCAGGACGAAAACGGCGAAGAACCAGGTAGCGCCCCGGAAGATGGTGTCCGCTGTCCGCTGGCGCTCGCCCGTTCCGGCGCCTGTGAGCGCGATCTCGGTCAAGCCTGGGCTCATTCGTTGGAGAGTAGAGACGGGAGGAGGGCCGTCGCGGCCCTCCCCTCGAAGGTCAGATCACGAGGCCGGGCCGGTCCACACCGGCTTGCCGTCGGACCCCTTGACATCGTTCTTCCAGGTATCCTCGACCAGCTTCACGACGCCGTCGGGCATCGGGACGTAGTCGAGCTCCTCGGCCATCTTTTGCCCGTTGGCATAGGACCAGGCGAAGAAATCAAGCACCGCCTTCGCGGTCGCGATGTCATCCTGCTTCTTGTAGACCAGGATGAAGCTCGAGGCGGTGATCGGCCAACTCTCCTTTCCGGGCTGGTCCGTGAGCAGCAGGCCGTACCCGGGCGTGCCTTTCCAATCGGCATTCGCGGCCGCCGACTGGAAGCTTTTCGCGCTGGGCGCGACGAAGGCGCCTTCCTTGTTGCCCATCAGCGTGAAGGTCATCTTGTTCTGCAACGCGTAGGCGTACTCGACGTAGCCGATCGAGCCCGCCGTCTGCGACGTAACGGCGGCGACGCCCTCGTTGCCCTTGCCGCCAAGACCAGTGGGCCACTCGACCGAGGTGTTCACACCGACCTTCTGCTTCCACTCAGGGCTCACCTTCGCGAGATAGTCGGCAAAGTTATAGGTAGTGCCGGAACCATCGGAGCGGTGCACGACCGCGATCGCCTGGTCGGGGAGCTTGAGATCTGGATTGAGCTTGGTGATCGCGGCATCGTTCCACTTGGCGACCTTGCCCATGAAAATTTCGGCGAGCACGGGGCCGGTGAGCTTCATCTTACCGGGTGTGACCCCGGCAAGGTTCACCACGGGCACGATCCCGCCCATGATCATCGGGAACTGGGTCAAGCCAGCCTCGTCGAGATCCGCCGCCTTCAACGGGGCGTCGGTGGCGCCAAAGTTCACCGTCTTCTTCTTGATCTGCTGAATGCCGCCGCCGGAGCCGATCGACTGGTAGTTCATGCTGACCCCGGTCTTGGCCTTATAGGCCTCCGCCCATTTGGCATAGATGGGGTAGGGGAAAGTCGCGCCTGCCCCCGAGATTTCGGTAGCGCTGGCGACGCCGCCGAACGTGCCCAGTCCGGCCAGCATCGCGCCCAGCATAAGGATGGTTTTTGCCTTCACGAGCCTGTTCTCCTCCGATTTGGATGGGACCATTGGAACGGCGGAGAGCGCCGCCCAGTCGCACCGCCGTCGATAGTCTCCGGCTGGCGACGACGTTATGACGGTAGGATTACAGTTTTGTGACGAATGGCGGCCCGGCACGCCTTATGGTCGCGGAGACTCCAAAAGCTCGACGACCGGCAGGTGAACCGCGAAGACCGAGCCCTCGCCGAGCTCGCTCTCGATCTCCAGCAAGCCTCTGTGGTGGTTCACGATGTGCTTCACGATCGCGAGGCCCAGGCCGGTGCCGCCGACCTCGCGCGAGCGGGCGGGATCAACGCGGTAGAATCGCTCGGTGAGGCGCGGAATGTGTTCCGTCAGGATGCCTTCGCCGTGGTCGCGGATCGCGACCACGGCCGCCGCGCCTGCCGCGAGCCGTTTCGGCGACAGGCTCGCGCTCACCTCCACGGCGGTGCCGGACCGGCCGTACTTGATCGCGTTGTCGATCAGGTTCTGGAACACCTGGGCGAGCTCGTCGGCGTCGCCCACCACGTCCGGGAGCGCGTCCGGCAAGGCGACATCGATCCGCATCTGCCGCTTCTCGGCCCGCTGCTCCAGGCTGTCGGCGACCGCCATCAGGACGCGCCGGAGATCGACGCGCTCCCTGGGCGCCAGGTGCTCGATGAGCTCGATGCGCGAGAGCGAGAGCAGATCGTCGACCAGCCGCGCCATCCGGCTCGCCTGCTCCGCCATGATCGAGAGGAACCGGTCGCGCGCGGCCTCGTCCTCACGCGCCGGCCCGCGCATCGTCTCGATGAAGCCCAGGAGCGTCGCGAGCGGCGTGCGCAGCTCGTGACTGGCGTTCGCGACAAAATCCTGCCGCATGCGCTCGCTGCGCTTGCTGGCGGTGATATCGGTGAGCGTGAGGACCGCCGCGGCGCCCTCGGAGGTGGGGGGCCGGAGCGGTCCCACTTGGGCGCTCAAGTGACGCTCGACCGAGCCCGGCAGGTCCACCTCGACGGTGCGGGCGCCCCCGCCCTTAAGGACGGCGTCGGTCGCCTCCAGCACGGGCGGCACCCGGAGCGCCGCGCCGAGGTCACGGCCGGCAAGCCGCGGTCCTAGCAGATCGAGCGCCGAGGGATTGGCGCTGAGGATGCGGCGCTCGGCGTCTATCAGCAGAAGCGGCTCGGGGAGCGCCGACAGCACGGATTCGGCGCTCGCCCGCGCCTCCGCGCTCTCGGCGATGGTCTCGCGGAGCGCGCGGGAAAAGCGGCCGACGTCGCGCCCGAGCTCACGGGCGGTCGGGCTCAGCGTCACGATGTCCGGGAGCGTCGTGGCGCCTTGCGCCAGCGCCTGAAGCGCCGCCTTCACCTGGGCGAGGCCCGAGAACAACGGGCCGGAAACCAGCGCCACGCCAAGGAAGACCGCGAGGGTCGCGAGCGCCGCGGAGGCGCCCGTCAGCGCACCGCTCCAGACCAGGACGCCCAGCACCACCGCCGCCGGCAGCGTCAGCAGCAGCGAGCCCAGGAAAATGCGGGTGAAAGGCGGCGCCCGCCGCGTCATCGTCGGGCGGCCGTCGCGATCATCCGATCGCTTCGTGGGCGGCCAAGGCCGCGAGGTTGACGAGGTCGGAGACCGTCGAGCCCATCTCCACGATCTGCGCGGGCTTGGTGAGGCCCATGATGAGCGGCCCGACATGGACGCCGCCGCCCAGCTGCTCCATGAGCTGCGAGGCGAGATTGGCCGAATTGAGGCCCGGCATCACCAGCACATTCGCGGGCGCGCTCAGCCGGCAGAAGGGATAGCGATCGCGCATCAAGCGGAAGTCCAAGGCCACGTCGGCGCTCATCTCGCCATCATACTCGAAATCGAGATTGCGCTGGTCGAGCAGCGTCACCGCGTCGCGCACGCGGCGCACTTCCTCGCGGGGTGGATTGCCGAAATTCGAGAACGAGAGCAAAGCGACCCGCGGCTCCTGGCCCATCTGCCGCGCCTTGGCCGCCGACTGGATCGCGATGTCCGCGATCTCGTCGGCGTTCGGATAGGGGTGCGCGGTGGTGTCGGCGATGAACACAACCTTGCCCTTGGTGATCAGCATCGCGAGGCCGCAGACGCGCTGTCCCGGCTTGGTGCCGAGCACGCGCTTCACCTGCTCGACCGTCTCGAAGTAGTTGCGCGTGGCGCCGGTGACGAGCGCATCGGCGTCGCCGCAGGCGACCATGCACGCCGCGAACACGTTGCGATCCTGGTTCACGAGGCGCTGGCAATCGCGTTGCAGCGCGCCCTTTCGCTGCAGCCGCCTGTAGAGGAAATCGGCATAGGCCTTGTTCGACTTCGAGAGGCGCGCGTTGTGCATCTCGAGGTCGGGCGGCGCCTGCAG
This sequence comes from Allostellaceae bacterium, assembly GCA_035263705.1. Lineage (GTDB taxonomy): Bacteria > Pseudomonadota > Alphaproteobacteria > ATCC43930 > CGMCC-115725 > DASZHJ01. The sequence continues at coordinate 11,938 of DATFRA010000333.1, read as the reverse complement.
CCCCATATGCGCGAGAGTCTCGCGGATGCGCTCCTCGCGGCCGATCAGCACGGGGGTGCCGTAGCCGCTGGCGCGGAAGGCGAGCGCCGCGCGAATCACGCCTTCTTCCTCGCCCTCGGCGAACACCACGCGCTTGGGATTGGCGCGCACCTGGTCGAAGATGCGCTGCAGGCTCGCCGCGGTCGGATCGAGCCGGCCGCGGAGGCTCGTCCGGTAGGCGCTCGTGTCCTTGATCGGCCGGCGTGCGACCCCGCTCTCCATCGCGGCCTTCGCCACCGCCGACGGCACCGCCCAGATGAGGCGCGGATCGAAGGGTGTCGGCACGATGTAGTCGGGTCCGTATTTGAGCCGGTTGCCGGAATAAGCGGCGGCTACCTCGTCGGGCACGTCCTCGCGCGCGAGCATCGCGAGCGCCTTGGCGGCGGCGATCTTCATGGCGTCGTTGATGGTGGAGGCACGCACGTCGAGGGCGCCGCGGAAGATATAGGGGAAGCCCAGCACGTTGTTGATCTGGTTCGGGTAGTCCGAACGGCCCGTGCAGATGATGGCGTCCGAGCGCACCGCCTTCACCTCCTCGGGCGTGATCTCGGGATCGGGATTGGCCATGGCGGCGATCATCGGCTTGGGCGCCATCGCCTTCACCATCGCCGGCGACACCGCGCCCTTGACCGAGAGGCCGAAGAACACGTCGGCGCCCTCGAGGGCCTGGGCGAGCGTGCGCTTCTTGGTCTCCACGGCGTGGGCCGACTTCCACTGATTCATGCCCTCGGTGCGGCCCTGGTGGATGACGCCCTTGGTGTCGCAGAGGACCGCGTTGTCGTGGGGCAGGCCCATGGTCTTCAAGAGCTCGACGCAGGCGATCGAGGCGGCGCCCGCGCCGTTGACCACCAGTTTGATCGACTTGAGATCGCGGCCGGTGAGGTGCAGCGCATTGATCAGCGCCGCCGTCGCGATTATGGCGGTGCCGTGCTGGTCGTCGTGGAAGACGGGGATGTCGAGGAGCTCGCGCAGGCGCTGCTCGATGATGAAGCACTCGGGCGCCTTGATGTCCTCGAGGTTGATGCCGCCAAAGGCCGGATGGAGGTAGCGCACGCAATTGACGAAGGCATCGACATCCTTGGTGTCGATCTCCAGGTCGATGCCGTCGATCCCCGCGAAGCGCTTGAACAGCACAGCCTTGCCTTCCATCACCGGCTTCGCCGCGAGCGCGCCCAAATCACCGAGGCCGAGCACCGCCGTGCCGTTGGAGATAACCGCTACCAGGTTGCCCTTGGAGGTGTAGTCGTAGGCGAGCGACGGGTTCTTCTCGATGTGGAGGCAGGGAAACGCAACGCCCGGCGAGTAGGCGAGCGAGAGATCGAGCTGCGTCGCGAGCGCCTTCGTGGCGGCGACCGCGAGCTTTCCTGGCTGGCCCTCGGAGTGGAAGCGAAGCGCTTCCTCCTCGCTCACTCGGACGACGGAGCTTTCCTTGGTGGACACGGGCGTTTCCCCTTGCAAAATCAAGGGGAAGCCCAAAGGCGCCCCCTGCTTTGGATTATCTACGGCAGTCTAAAGGAGAGCCGGAGCGAGCGTCAAAGTCCGACGCGTCGCAGGCGTCGTGCTTGATCGCGGCGGCACGCGCGTGCGAGCTTGCGCGCTCTCAGCGCGTGGAAGGTGTCTCATGTGCCGCAACATCAGGACGCTGCATAATTTCAAACCGCCGGCGACGGAGGAGGAGATCCGCGCCTCGGCACTGCAGTTCGTGCGCAAGCTCAGCGGCTTCACTCGGCCCTCCAAGGCGAACGAGGCGGCGTTCGACCGCGCGGTCGATCGGGTGGCGGAGGCCGCTCACGAGCTCCTCGACCATCTCGTGACTACGGCACCGCCGCGCGACCGCGAGGCGGAGGCCGCGAAGGCGAGGGCGAGGGCAGCGGAGCGCTTCGGCCTGGCTCGCGCGGGACGCGTCGGCTAATCGGCGCGTCTATTCAGACCCATGCCCTCCGTACCCAATACGCGCTCGATGACATCGGCATTACCGAAATGCTGATGCAATTCCTCGGACGTAAACAGTCCGATCTGCCGCGTCCACGCGGCGCGCGACACCCGCAGACCGAGATACTGGCACATGACTCGCGAGGCGAAGGGCGCTCCATCGTCGACCGCAGTACCGAGGTATAGCCCCTCGAGATACGTGAATTTTCGAGCCGACGGCTCCTCCAGGATCATATAGCGCAGCTCTCCATCGCGTTGGCCGGTGAAAAATATGTTGCCGTGCCGCGTGATGACGTAGCCGGCTGACACGTAGTCGTCGCCGTTTCCGGCGTCGAAGCGGTCGGGATAGCGGCTATAGAGCGTGAAGCGCGGCATCGGCACGCCACCGGCGGCCAATCGCGCCGTCGGATTGAGCGCCCGCAGGTGGAGCCAGGAAACGACCAGACGATCGCTGCGCGCCGAGCGCGAGAAGCACAGATAGTAGCCCACGTAGCGCTCATAAACCCGCAGCAGATCGTTCTCATCAAGCTGAATCTGCGCGCGAATCATTTCGTAATAGAGCGGCACGATGGTGCGGCGATTTGAGGACGCACCAAGAGCGTCATCCACCTTCCACACGATATCGCTGGGAATCATGCCCCGATAATTGGCGAGATATTGGTAGAGCCGGCCCAGAAACGTATTGTCGGGGCGCGCCGCTTTGCCGTATGCGAAGTTGCGCACCGTGTGCTCCGCGGCGTCGCATCCAACCGCCACGTCCTTCAGTCGCAGCCCGCGATTCTTCTGCATCCAGACGACGGCGTCGCGCAATCGGCCGACCGTCTCCTGATCGAGCGCCGCACCGATCTGACGATCGGTTCGGCCTTCACCTTTTTCCTTCACCAGGCTCAGTCCCCCATTCCTGGTCTGGATCGGATCGTACCACATGATGACAGGCTACTGCAGGTTGTGAGCCGCGGAGCGGGTAAATCCCGATAAATACCGGTAGTGCCCGGTAATGCTGATGTACTTCTCGTGGACCCTGATCGGCGCGACCGTCCGCCGCGCGCGATCCCGCGCCGCCGTCTGATAAACGACGACGACGTCACGCTCGTCAAACGCAGTGGCTAAACAATCGTCCGATAAAAGGCGATTGCCGCAGGTAAAGGCGAGACTCCTCGTCCAGAGCGATACCTCCGCAAGACATCAAAACCCGCCGGCGCCACACCGCTGAACTCTGCTCTTGCGGCAGAACCGGCGACCATGGTCGCGCCTTACATGGTCGCCGGGAGGACGGGCAATGCAGACGGCATCACGTGGTTCAGCGCTCCGGGGCGGCCGCGTCCCGACGGGCCACGTACATCGACCCTCTCACATGGGCCAATCGCCGGAGCCGACCCTGCCGCGACCGATCGAGGTCGAGCAGCAGTCATGACGAATGGCTCAGGGACCTTGGCGCTCGTCGGCGACGTCATGCTTGGCCGCGGCGTGAGCGCGATGCTCGCTTCACAGGAACCGGCCGCGTTCTGGGGCAACGTATTGCCCGTCCTCCGCTCGGCAGATGCGGTGATCGCCAATCTCGAAAGCCCGATCACGGAAGCAACTACCGAATGGCGCGAGACCTGGAAAGCATTCCGGTATCGCGCCGCGCCCCACGCCGTGAACGTGCTGAGGGCGGGCAACATCCGCTGCGTCAACGTCGCCAACAATCATGCGCTCGACTACGGGACGCGCGGGCTCTCAGAAACGCTCGAGCGTCTGACCGCCGGCGGCATCGCGCATGTCGGCGCGGGCCTAGATCTAGCGGGCGCGGTTCGCCCCACGCTGTTCGACGCGGCCGGCGCGCGCATCGGGGTCATTGGTATGACCGACACCATGCCAGAGTTCGCCGCCGGACCGCGGCGGCCCGGCACCAACGTTATTCGGATCGACGACCGCAATGTTGCCCTCGGCCTCGTTGCGCTCCAGGTCGCAGAGCTTCGCCGTGTCGGCGCCCAAACTGTCGTTCTAAGCATCCATTGGGGCCCCAATCTCCGTACTTGGCCGCCATCGCGTTTCCGCCGTTTCGCGCACGCCGCCGTCGAGCTCGGCGTCGACATCGTGCACGGCCATTCGGCGCATCTGATTCAAGGAATCGAGCGCTGGCGCGACGGACTCATCCTCTATGACACCGGGAACTTCCTCGACGACTACTGGGTATTTCCGGGTGTTCGTATCGATCGGTCGTTTGTTTTTCTCGTCGAGCTGCACAACGGTCGGCCGAGGCATCTTTCCATACGGCCCGTTACGCTCCGGCCCGGGCGGGTCGATCTCGCGACCGGTCTCGAATTCGTCGCGACACTACGCACGATGCGCCTCCGCTGCCGTCGCCTCGGCACGGCACTGATCACGACGAATGAGGGCTTGATGGCCCCTTGGCCAAGCGACGGTACGACCGTACGCGTCGCGGTCGAGATGGAAACGCCCACCAAACACGTTGCCGGCCAGCCGCTCGGGCTCGCCGCACACTCCGCGTGCCGTTAGAGGAGAGATGCCCATGCAAGCGCCGCCACCCAACAGCCTGCTTCGCGACCGCGGATTCCGAGCGTTGTTGCTCGCCCAGTTGCTGGGCGCCTTCAACGACAATGTGTTCAAAATTGTCGTCTCCCTTCTCGCGATCGATGCAGCCGCGGTCGGCCACACCGGCGGCTATCTCTCGCTCACGGGAGCCGTCTTTTTGGCGCCCTATCTGATGTTCTCGGGATATGCGGGCCATGTCGCAGACGCCTTCGACAAACGTCGGGTACTGATCGCCGTAAAAGCCTGCGAGATCGCGATCATGGCGCTGGCGCTCGTCGCACTGATCGGCGGGCGCATCGAGCTGCTGCTGCCGGTGCTGTTCCTGCTGGGCGCGCAGGCGACATTCTTCAGCCCCGCCAAGTACGGCATCGTGCCGGAGATACTGCCCGAGGCCGCCTGGCCGCGCGCCAACGGCCTGCTCGAGATGAGCCGTTACGCTGCCGTGATTCTCGGCACGGCCCTGGGTGGCATGGTGTTGCTCTGGTGGGGCGACCGGCCGGCGGTCCTCGGTACTCTTATGCTCGCCATCGCCACCGTCGGCTATGCCGCCAGCCGTCGCATCTCGGCAGTTCCGCGTCCCGCCGCCGACAAGAGGTTCCGCCTCAATCCCTGGGGCGAGGTCGCGGCCGGCGTGCGCCGCCTAGCCAGCTGCCCGAAGCTGATGTCTGCCGTCGCCGGGCTCTGCTTTTCTGAATTCGTCGGCGCCCTGGTCCTGCTGGACATGCTGCTCGTCGGCAAAGAGACGATGGGGCTCGACGACGGGTCGACGAGCCTGCTCGGGGTCTTCGCGGGCTTGGGTATCGGACTCGGTAGCATCTCCGCGGGTCATCTGTCTCGCGGCCGTGTCGAGATCGGACTGGTTCCATTCGGCGCCGCGGGCGCCGGCTTCGGGATCATGGCTCTCAGCGCGGCCGCGGTGTCCTATGCGGCGACTGCGAGCGCCATGCTGTTCGTGGGTTTCGCCGGCGGGCTCATCATCGTGCCTCTCTACGGCGCGCTCCAGAAGCAAACGGGCGGCGCCGAGCGCGGACACCTGATCTCCACCAACAACTTCCTCAACATGGCGGCGGTTCTCGCGTCGTCGGGCATGCTGTGGCTGCTGCGTGACGTGGTGGAGATCGATTCCATACAGGTCCTGCTGATCGTCGGTCCGGTCACCCTGGTTGCGACGCTCGCCGCGCTCCTGGGCTTTCCCCATATCGCAGCCTCGGCTGCCGAGTGGGCGTGGTCGCTTCACCGCTGGCACGAGCAAGCGGAGCCGGTGCCATGATCCAGGCATACGATCGAGCGGCGAATGTCATCCGTCGGATCTACGACCGGCGCATCGAAGGGCCGCCGGTGCTCGATACACAGTCGTACTTTCCCGATGCCAGCAGATTCGTCGACTCCTGGCCGAGGATCCGCGACGAAGCGCGCGCCGTGGCGATGCACTTGCAGGGCGTGCCGCGGGCTCACGAGATCATGCCGGAGCAGGCCGATCTTTCCGCCAATGACGGTCGCGATTGGCGAGCGTTCATGCTGAAGGCATACGGCGTCGAAATTTCGCGAAACGTGGCGAAGTGCCCGACCCTTGCCGCGCTCGTCTCATCCGCTCCCGATGTCGTGTCTGCATTGATCTCGTACCTGGCGCCGGGCAAGCACATCCCGCTGCATCGCGGTCCGTTTCGAGGTGTGCTGCGTTTCCACTTGAGCCTATCCATGCCCAAGTCGGACAACGGCACGCCCGCCGCGGTGCTGAAGATAGCGGACACGGAGTATCGGATCCCCGACGGCGAGTGCCTTCTTTGGGACGATACATATCCGCACGAGGTCTGGAACAGCAGCAACGAGGTTCGCGCAGCGCTGCTGCTGGATATCCGGCGGCGCCACATGCCGAAGGACATGGAACTGCTCTCGCGGCTGCTGATGGTGGTCATCCGGACCGGCATCAGGGTGCGCGGCATCTCATGACAGCTCTCGCTGCATCGCAAGGAAGGACCGTCATGCGCACTTTGGCAATCGTCTTCGTACTTTGGGCATTCGCGTCGCTGCCGGCGCGGGCCCAAGACGACGGGCAGACCCTCGTGTTCGCGGTCGAGCATCAGATATTCGGCGATGTCGGAACCGTCACCATCGACATTCGTCGTGTGGGTATCGAGACCCAAGTCAGAACCAGCATAGACATCCGAGCGACCGTGCTCGGGCTCACGATTCGCCGGGTTACCGGAGAATGTCGCGAGGTTTGGTGGGACGGCCAACTGCTGCACTTCGCCAGCGTGATCACGACAAATGGAAAGGCCCACGCGGTGTGGGCGGACTTCGACGGCTCGGGCATCGTGGTCGAGACGCCCGAGCGCCGCGCCCATGCGCCGCCCGATACCCAGCCCGAGATTCCCTGGTCGCTTCGCTTCGCCCGCGCGTCCACCGTCATGTCCCCCGAGAGTGGCGAGCTGTCGGTCATCGAGGTCGTCGATCTCGGCGACGAGCCGTTGGGCTCGGCGATCGATCGGACGCTCGTGCGGCATTTCCGGATTCGCGGTGAGGCCGAGCAGCACCTCTACTTCGATCACAGGGGGACGCCCGTGAGGCTCGTCCACGCGCACTCGACCGGCAGAGTGACGCTCGTCCGGATCGATTCGAAACCGGGCATCGCCACCCCTCCTGCCACCGCGAGCCTACGGGGCAAGGAGTAGCAAAATGATCGAATCAAGCGATATCCGCGCGACGACGGATCAACCCCGCGACGCGGAGAATACCGCCCTCTTCGTCCTGGTGATGGTGCTGTCGTTTCTGCAGTTCGGTGCGCTGCCGCTGCTCTTTCGTGCACCCCTCAACTCTGTGCTGCTGGTTGCGATCGTCGTCGCGACGCCGCTCCATTGGGGGCTCGCGCATGAATCCTTCCACGCCAGGCTGAACCGGGGGGCGGGGCGCAACCGAGCCGCCGGGCGTGCGCTCGTCTGGTTTCTCTTCATGTCCTGGGATCTCGTCCGGTTCGGCCATCTCATACACCACGACGCCAACCGGCACGCCCTGGACCGGCCGGAGGTGCTGGTGCCAGGCCGGTCGCGCCTGGCCGGTGGGTTCGTCTATTTCGCCAAGCTGCTTGGCGGCCACGCGGTGATCTCGGTGCTTTCGGCCCTGGGCGTGCTGGTGCCGGACGCCGTCATGCGGCGTCTCATCAAGCAGGACAGCGACGATCCGGAGCTCGCGAAGATCCGTTCGGCCGTATTGCGCATCTTCACCAGTGCCGAGCGACGTGGGCGTATCGCGGCCGATCTTCTGGCAATCGCCGCGCTGGGAGCGGCGGCGCTTTGGGCTTGGGGCGACGCCTGGCCGGTCTTCGCAGCGAGCCTCGCGCTCCGCTGGATGGCGCTCTCCATCCTCGACAACGCCGCGCATTACGGCACCGCCATCGAGTCGGGTCGCTCCGCCCGCAACACGAGCCTTCCCGCGGCGCTCCAGTGGCTGGTGATGAACCAGAACCTGCACGGCGTTCACCACGCCAGGCCCGATCTCGACTGGCGGAAGCTGCCGGCCGCCTTCGATCGGCAGCGTGCACGCTATGCCGGAAGCTGGCTCCGGCAGATCCTGCACCAATTCCGCGGACCTTTGCGGCCGAACGAGCTGCGCGAGGTTTCCGCCTTCGCCGCATAGAGGCAGGAACAGTCCGGATCGCGACCGAGCTCGCCTGGCGCCTTACGATTTTCCCCTTTGGGCGCGGCCTTTCGATGCTGCGGGACCTCGCTTCGCCGGCCGCACTCTGTGCCCGAGCTTGCTCTCGACCACCATGGTGCCGAGCGCGTCCAGGATGACGCGGCAGGCGAGCTGCGCCGTATTGTCGTTGACGTCGTAGGGCGGCGCCACCTCGACCACCTCCATGCCGCAGAGCCCCTCCCGCGCGATCAGGCGCACGATCTCGAGTGCCTCGCGCGGCAGCAGGCCGCCTGGCTCCGGCGAGCCCGTGCCGGGCGCGAAGCCGGGATCGATCGAATCGATATCGAAGGAGAGATAGACCGCCTTGCAGCCCTTCCAGGCGAGCTCGAGCGCCATCTCCGCGGCCTTGGCGGGACCGAGTTCGGTGATGTCGGTCATGGTCATGACGCTGGTGCCGCGGCGCTTCGCCACGATGGCGCCGGGACGCGAGCCGTACCAGCCGCCGATCCCCATCTGCACGAGGTTCGCGGGATCGCAGTTCGGCAAGCCCACGTCGTGCATGTGGCTGTGGTCGCGGTGCGTGGTGGAGGTCGGCTCGTGGGTCGCCCAATACCAGGGCGTCGTGTGCATCCGCTCGTCCATGTCCTTCTCCTGGATATCCAGGTGGCGGTCGATGTGGATGATGCCGACGTTGCCGTCGATGTGGGGCGCGATACCGCGCACGTTCGGGAATCCGAGGCTGTGGTCGCCGCCGCAGATCACCGGAAAGGCGCCCGCGGTGTAGATGTGCGAGATCGCCTTGGTGACCTGATCGAAGGTCTTCTCGATGTTGCCGGGGATGACGAAGACGTCGCCGACATCGCAGAAGTCGAGCTCCTCGTAGATATCGACGGCGCCGTCGATGGAGTAGCCGTCATAGAGCGCGGAGATGCGCCGCACCGCCTGTGGCCCGAAGCGGGCGCCCGGCCGAAAGGTCGTCGCGGTGTCGAAGGGGACGCCGACGAAGGCAGCCTCGTATTGGCCGACCTTGCGCACATCCTCGCAGTAGGGCGCCTTCATGAAGGTGTTAATGCCCGCGAAGGCGGGCTGGTGGCCCCGGCTGAAGCAGGAGATCGTGCGGTCCCTGACGGACTGGGCCGCCTCGAGGCCGTAGCGAAGGGAGCGCCGGACCTCGTCTTTCTGCTTGGTCTGTGGGATGCGCGCGAGGCGCTTCAGGTTGCGGTTGCCGCGGAGCTTCCTTCCGGTGCCTTTCGCCATCCACCGCCTCTCCCAAGTCCCGGCTCAGCTTGGCATGGGGAGGAGGTGACGCGGAAGTCAGGATCATCCACAGATCTCCACATCAATCGGGGGATGTTTCCGGGCTGCCGGGGCGTATTATGTGCTTGGTTGGCTCGGGCGCGGGGGGCGCGACCCTGAAGGGCGCGGCGCTCCATCAGTGACAGGGGAATCAGCCATGTCTTCCACCCTTCGACTTGCGGCCCTACTGGGAGCTTTGGCGGTCGGCGCCTGCGCCGTGGGACCACCCGACGGACCGACCGTCGCGGCGCTCCCCGGCAAGGACAAGAGCCTGGAAGCCTTCCAGCAGGATGATGCCGCTTGCCGGCAGTACGCGGCCCAGACGCTGGGCGGCGTCTCGCCGACTGATGCCGCCAACCAGAGCTTCGCCAACAGCGCCGTCGCCGGCACCCTGCTGGGCGCCGCCGCCGGGGCCGCGATCGGCGCCGCCGCGGGCAACCCGGCAGCCGGCGCCGCGATTGGCGCGGGCAGCGGCTTGCTGCTGGGCTCGGCCTCCGGCGCCGGCGCCGCCAACTACTCCGCGGCCTCGGTGCAGCGCGGTTACGACATCAGCTATTCCCAGTGCATGACCTCGCGCGGCGATCAGGTCGCCTCAAATCCGGCGCCGGCTCCCTACGCGGCGGGCGCCTATCCGTATCCGGCATACGCCTACGCGCCCTATCCCTACCCCTATTACGCGGCCTACCCCTATTACTATCCGGGCCCGTTCGTTGGGGTTGGGGTTGGCTTCGGCTTCCACCGTTGCTGGCGTCGCTGGTGCTGAGCGCGCGAGCGCCGGGAGACCGCGCACCACGGGGGTGATCCCTCGCCGATGAAGCTCTACGTCACGCTCACGTCGCCATACGCGCGGCTGGCACGTATCGTGGTTGTGGAGAAGGGGCTCTCGAACCGAGTCGAGATCGTCGAGGCCAAAACGCGCACGCCCGGCAGCCCCTACTATCAGATCAACCCCTCGGGACGCGTGCCCTATCTCGTCGACGACGCTGGCGTTGGCATGGAGGACAGCCAGGTTATCTGCGCCTACCTCGACGGGCTCGACGGCAAGCCGCGGCTGCACGATCCGCTTCGTGATTCCGATTGGGCCTATCGCCGGCTGGAGGCCAGCGCGCGCAGTATGTGCGACGGGATCTCCGTGTGGGTGCGCGAGATGTATCGGCCCGAGAGCGAGCGCTCGCCCACCGTCCTCGCGCACGAGGTTGCGCGCAGCGAGCGCATGGCAGACTTTTTTGAGTCGAGAGTGTCCGACTCGCCAATGCACGGCGCGCCCAACATGGCCCAATTGATCCTTGCGGTGACCCTCGATACCGCGCGCAAGAGGGGTCCGGGCGATCTCACGAACGGCCGCCCGCGGCTCGGGTCCTGGATGCATCGCATCTCCGGCCTGCCGGCAATGCAGGCGACGGCCTTGCGGTAATCAGAAGGCGTTTCCGAGCTTCGCGAAGAATCCATCTATCGCGGCAGGGTTCGTCCAGCAAATCACGGCGACGAGATCGTGCGCGGGATCGATCCAGACGAGATTGCCGCCGGAGCCGCTGGCGCCATAGGCCTCCGCGGGCGCGCTCGGATAGGTCTCGCGTCCGGTGTTGAGCGCCCACATGAAGCCATAGTGCGGATTGAGTTTCGTCGGCGCGATCGATTGCGCGATCCAACTTTCCGGCACGAGCTGCCGGTCCCCCCAGCGTCCCTTCCGCAGCATCAAGAGCCCGATCCGCGCGTGATCGCGCGCGTGCATGAAGAGGCCGCCGCCCCAATGTCCGCCGCCCGCCACCGACTGCATGCGCTGGCCGGCGATCTCGACGAAGGAATTGCGGTAGCCGTGCCAGGCCCATGTGTCGGAGCAGCCGATGGGTCCCGTGATCGCCTCGCGGAACACATCCGGCAGCGGCCGACGGAAACACCGCAACAGTGAGAGCGCCAGCCGGTTCACGCGGATGTCGTTGTATTCCCAATAGGTGCCGGGCTCCCGAAGCGCGCGCGCCGTGCCCTTCTGGGCGCTCGCCTCGTTGGCGAGGTCGCGGTTGCGGTCGATGAGATCGGGCTTGTCCCAGAGCGTGCCTTCCCACTCCGAGGTGTGATTGAGGAGCTGCCGCCAGGTGATCTTGGCATTGTGTGGCGAGGCGAAGCCGCCGTCGTCGACGAGCTTGGCGACGGCCTGATCGATATCGGGAATGAGCCCGCGCTCGACCGCGAGCCCCGCGACCAGGCTCATGTAGCACTTCACGATGCTGAAGCTCATATCGGCGCGCGCGGTGTCGCCCCATTCCGCAACAATCATGCCGCGGTGAAGCACGACCCCGTTGGGTCCGCCGCGCGGCCCCACGGGCCCGATGATCTCGTTCCAGGGCGGCGGCTCCGAGAAGCTCTTGATGAGCTCCGCCTCGACGTCGCGCGACCACGCCACCTCGTGTGCCTCGGCGTAATCGGCCGCCGCCTTGACCGCCGCGGGGTCGAGCCCGGTCTCGCCCTCGAGGGCGTGCCGCCAGTCGCCGCCATGGGGCGG
>DATFRA010000332.1:0-7240 GCA_035263705.1 Allostellaceae bacterium | reverse complement strand
CGAGCACCACGCCACGTGCCTCGAGCTTCCTGTTGCCCTTGAGCGGCTCGGCAAGCACGTCGTGATAGGTGAAGTCGCCCTCCTCGATCGAGATGAGCGTGGCATCGCCGACGGACCCGGGCTTGAAGGTGCCGAGATCGGCCCGGCCGATCGCGGCGGCGGGCGCCGAGGTCGCGGCCTTGATCACTTGCGGGAGCGGCACGCCCAACACCAGGAATTTCGAGAGCGTGTGCAAGAGATCGAAGGCCGGGCCGTCGATGCTCAGGCTGTGCACGTCGCTGCTGATGACGTCGGGGAGGAATCCCGCGGCCAGCATGGCGCGCGCGGTGCCGAAACCGAAGGAACCTTGACCATGGCCGATATCGAAGATGACGCCGCGCTCGCGCGCTGCGACGATCTCCTCGCGCACGCCACCCTCGGGCTTGGCGGGCGCATTGGGGAAGGGCCGGAAGCAATGGGTGAGCACATCGCCCTTGCGGAGCCGGCTCACCACCTCGAGCCGGCTCGGCGGCGGGAAATCGAGGTGGCACATGACGGGGAGACCCAGCGACCCCGCGACTTCGAGCGCCATGTCGAGCGGCGCCACGCCCGAGTTGCCGCCAGCCTTGTTGCCGACGCGCACCTTGATCCCGACCACGAGATCGCGGTTCTGCTCCGCGACCCTGCGGCATTCGCGCAGGTCGAGCAGGCGGAGGTCCGCGCATTCGCCGACCATCACGCTCGCGCTGAAGGCGTAGATGCCCGCGAAGGAGACGTTGAGGTAGGGCAAAATCCGCACTGGCGCGGTCTCGATGACGTGCCTGCGGAAGCCCAGGAAGTTACCGGGACCCGCGGTACCGGCGTCGACGAAGGTGGTGGTGCCGCTGCGGCGCGCGAGATGGGTCGCGTCGACGCCGACGGCGGTGCCGCCCCAGTAGACGTGGGTGTGCAGGTCGATGAGGCCCGGCGTCACGACGAGGCCCTTAGCGTCGCGGATCTCGGCATCGCGGCCGTGCGGTGCGTCGCGCCCGACCGCTTTCACCTTGCCGTCCGCGAACACCACGTCGGCGGTCCCGTCCAGGTTCTGGCTGGGATCGATCACCCGCCCGCCCCTCAGCACCAGCTCGGCCATGCGCTGCCCTCCCCAAGAAATCCGCGTCGGCGGAACCTTACCGAGGGAGAGCGGCGGGATGAAGGGGATTGCGCAGAGAGCCTATTTGTTGAGGCCGGCGAAGGCATCGACGCTGGCCTTGGTCTTGGTGAGCAAGGCCTGCAGCGTGTTGCGGGGGTTCTTGGTGTAGTCGCTGTAAAGGTAGAGCGACACCAGGCGGCCGCGCACCACCGTCAGCGCCATCACGCAGGCCTGGGTGAAGGTCTCGTCGCCTGACTGCAGCTTGGAGAGAAAGCCCAGGTAGACCGAGCCGTTGTCGCGATCGAGCACGCCGACCGAAGAGAAGGATTGCATGTCGAGGCGCGCGATCGCCTCGCGCAGGCGCTGCGCCACGCTTTCTTTGACATGGGTGGGATCGACGGTTTCGCGCGCGAGCTCGTCGAGGCCGGCGCGGTTGATGGGCTTTCCGACCATGGTGACCGGCGTCATCACCAGGCCGAAATCGCGGATCCGCGCGCCGGTCCCGGCATGGCCGCGCAGCTGGTCGCAGTCACCGAAGGCGGTGTGCACGACGTTGTCGCGGTTGGTCTGTTTGTGCACCGCCAGCACCACCGACATGAGGTCAGTGGGATAGAGGCAATACCCTTCGGGCGGATCGAATTTCAGCTTGATGTCGCCCCCATCGACCTGCGCATGCGCGGGGAACGAAGAGGGTGCCGGCGGGGTCGCGAGGGCCTGGTCGGAGGGCGGCGCTGCTGCGTCTCCGGCGGTCGGAAGGACTGCAGCAGTGGCAGGCTCGGCGGACGACGGCCCCTCCAGGTGGTGCCGGTAGCTGAACACAGCGTAGGCGCCGGTCGATGCCGCGACGATCGCGAGGGAGATCGCGATCTGCGGCCAGGATATGCCGCCCAGCCGTCCGCGCAGCAGCCAGCGCGTAGCAAGCCATACCAGGAGAATGAGCGCACCGATTCCGAAGCCGACCTCGGCACCGAGCGCGAGCCGCGTCCAGTCGATCATCACGGTGGGTACCCCTTCCCCCAACGCCGACGAATCATGCGCCTTCGGGTCAGGGTGCAGAAGCATCCTTATTGGGGCGCTGCTTATGCGCGGATTTGCCGATGGCGACGGATTGACTCAGATTGGGAAACCCTCTCCTAACTGGTTGAGAGACAAGGGTTCTTGAGGGAGCGACGGAAGAGATTCGAGGGCGGATTTGCCACCTATACCGGAGCTGGCGCCAGCGGCAGAATGGCCGCAAAGGAGCCGAGGTAATGGACTTCCAGGGACGTCACGTGATGGTGACGGGCGGCACCGGCGCGCTCGGCCTCGCCGTGACCGGGACGCTGCTCAGCGCGGGCGCCGAACTCCACGTGCCTTATCTGCATGCGGCCGAGGCGGAGCGTTTTCCGCATCGCGCCGAACCCCGCGTCCATCTCAGCGGACCCGTGGACCTCGCGAGCGAGGCCGAGGTCGTGCGTCTCTATGCGGGCGTGCCCGAGCTCTGGGCCTCGATCCATCTCGCCGGCGGCTTCGCCACGGGCGGCATCGCCGAGACCGACCGTGCCGCGCTCCTGCGTCAGCTCGAGATGAACTTCGTGAGCTGCTACCTCTGCTGCCGCGCTGCCGTGATCGCCATGCGCGCGGGCGGTGGCGGACGCATCGTGAATGTGGCGGCGCGGCCTGCGCTCGAGCCGCGAACGGGTGCGGGCATGAGCGCCTATGCCGCGAGCAAGGCGGCGGTCGCGGCCTTGACCGAGGCGCTCGGCGAGGAGCTCGCCAAGGACGGCATCCTCGTCAATGCGGTGGCGCCCTCAATCCTCGACACGCCCGCCAATCGAGCCGCCCTGCCCAAGGCGAAACACGATCTCTGGCCCAAGGTGGAGGAGGTCGCGGCGACCATCGTGTTCCTCGCCAGCACTGAGAACCGGGTGACGCGCGGGGCCGTGGTCCCCGTCTACGGGCGCTCGTAGAGCCTAATCGGCTCGCATCGGATCGCTGCCGCGATTTGCGGGAAAATCAGCCAAATGCGCGGCGAGTATTATGGTGCGTCGGCCCAAGCGCGCTATAGGCTCGACGTCTGCGCCGGCTGCGGAGGCAGCCCGCTCGGTTCGGCCTCGAGGGGTCGCTGTTCCCGGACGACCAGCAGACCCCTCGAATGGCCGAGATCGAAGCGGGAGCCCCCGCACCGGGTTTTCTTCCGGCGGGACGGCAGCCCGCCGATGGCGGTCAGCCGGATTGCACCGAGGGTAGTTTCGTCGCCAGGACGATGCGGTTTTGCGCCAGCAGGATGCTGACCGTCGTACCGACGCCGGGTGCGCTCTCGATGATGAACTCGCCGCCATGCAGCTCGACGAGCTGCTTGGCGATCGGCAATCCGAGACCGGTCCCCTCGTAACGCCGCTGCAGCCCGCTGTTGATCTGACGGAACGGGGTCAGGGCGAGCGGCACCTCGTCCGGAGCCATCCCGATGCCGTGATCCTCGATCGATACGCGAAGGCGTCCGTCGGCGAGCACCTCGCTACGCACGGTAACCGTAGACCCCGATCCCGAGAACTTGACCGCGTTCGAGAGCAGATTGAGCACCACGCGCTTCAGCGCGACCTCGTCCGCGGTGACCCGGATGCCGCGCGCTGGATTGTCGAACTCGATTCGGACCAGCGCGGCATCCGCGCGCGGCTTCATCAGGCGGATCGCCGAGGTGATCACCTCCGCGGGGTGGAAAATGGTCTCGTCCAGCCGGAACGAATTCGCCTCGATCTTGGCGACGTCGAGGATATCGGTGATCACCTGCAGTAGGTGGCTGGCGCTGTCGCGGATATCGAGCACATAGGCGTCGTACTTCTTCGAACCCAGCGGCCCGAACAGCCCGTTCTGCATGATCTCGGAGAAGCCGATGATCGCGTTTAGCGGCGTCCGGAGCTCGTGGCTCATGTTGGCGAGCAGCTCGGACTTGGCCTGGCTCGCGGCCTCGGCCACCTCCTTGGCGTTCCGAATCTCCCGCTCCGCTCGCCGCTGCTCCGTCATGTCGATCGCTGCCACCAGCAACGCCCGCCGGCCGCCGAACTCGAGAAACTCCGAGACCACGTCGGCCACGATGATCGAGCCATCCGCCTTGCGGTGGCGCCGGTTCGGGAAGCTGCCGAGCATTCGCGCGGTCGCCGGATCGGCATATCCGAGCTCGCGGTAGTCAATCAGCAGCTCGCTCATCGGTAGCGCCAGAAACTGCTCCCGGCTGTAGCCGTATTGATCGACCGCCGCCCGGTTCACCTCCAGGCATTCGTGGGTGTCGATGTCACGCACCCACATGGGGATCGGATTCGACTCGAACAGTAGCCGGAACGTCCTCTCCCGCTCGACCAAGGTCTCCTGGAGGCGCCGCCGCTGGGTCGCATCACGAAGGATGCCGATGCATCGCACCGGACCTGTGGCCTCGTCCCGTATCGGGACCACGCTCACGTCGACCCATAAAGTGCGGCCGTCCTTCCGGCGGTGATCCATCTCGAGCTCGGCCGGTGTTCCGTCGGCAAGCGCGCGCCGCAGTCGCTCGACGACACCCAACCCGCTGGATGCGCCCCAGAGCAGGTCCGGCGCACGGCCGCGCAGCTCGTCGGGCGGGTAGCCCGTCAGCCGCGTGAAGGCTGGGTTCACGTAGATGATCCGCGGACCTTTCTGATCGCCGCCGGGCTCGGCTTGCGTGATCATCACGCCGTCGTTGGCATTGAGCACCACCGACTCCAAAAGCGAGATCTGCTCCTCCACGATCTTCCGGTGCAGGATCGGCCGGGTCTTGCGCACCAGCCCTTCGATGCGCTCCGCCACGGCGTCCGCGTCTTCGAGCCTGTGCCGGAAGAGAAAGTTCATCGCGAACATCCGGCCGTCCTGCTCGATCGGAACGCAGATCAGAGAGCGATAGCCCTGACGGATCGATGCTGAGATCAGCGGATACCGCTCGAGATCGAGCGTGGCGAGGTCGGGCACGATCTTGCGGCTGCGCGTCGTCAGGACCTCGCCAACCACGCTGTTCGAGAGCTTGTGCGCAGAGGGTCCGACAGCGTGCTGTTCCGAGCTGTGCGGCTCGCCGTAGTTCTGCGCGGCGAGAAGGCGGCGGCTCTCCGTGCGCGTCTCGAGAACCCAGCAGCGCGCAGAGCTTGCATCCACGGCCTCGCGGATGATCCCGAGCGCGGCCTCCAACGCGGGCGTGACGCCTGGGGCCTCGGCGATAGCGCTCATCAGCTCATTGGCGAGCGCGAGGTCGCGCTCAACCTCGGCCCGTACCGCGAGCTCACGCTTGAGCTCGAGCTCGTTCATCACCAGCCGCGCGAGGGTCGCGAGCCGGTTCTGGTCCTCGGGGCCGAATTCCGTCCTCGGCCTGCGGTCGACGACGCAGAGCACCCCGATCCGGTGGCCGTCTCGCGTGATCAAGGGTGCGCCCGCGTAGAAGCGCACGCCGATCTCGCCTACCACGGACTGATTGCTCGCGAAGACCGGATCTTCGAGGGCGTTTGGGACCAAGGTCACCGCGTCGCTGAGCACCGTGCGCGTACAGAGCGTCTGGTCGCGAGGGATCTCGGTGATATCGACGCCGATGTGCGACTTGAACCACGCCCGGTCAGCGTCGAGGAACGAGACCAATGCGATGGGCGCCTGAAACAGGGACGCGGCGAGGCGAGCGACGCGGTCGAAGGCTTCGTCGGGCGGGGTATCCAGGATGGCGTACCGCCGAAGCGCGGCGAGGCGGCTTGCCTCGTCCGGCCGTACTGGATCTGGCACGCGAGGACCCTCGGGTTCTAGCTGCCCAATGCTGGGCGTGGTGGGATTAACACCGGCTTAACGCCTGTATTGGGACGAATCGCCTTGAAAATGTGCGAGTTTCCGCGCGTTGACAAGGTCCCGATCGCGCCCCTAGCGTGGCCGCCCAACCCGGCAGAGGAACGAGCCCCTCGGCGCGCCATGGCAGAGACACCCCTCCTGGTCACGGTCACCGATGGCGTGGCGATGCTGACGCTCAATCGGCCCGAGCGGCTCAATGCCTTCACCGCCGCGCTGCATGAGGAACTAGCGGCGGCATTGGACCGCGCCGGCGGCGACTCAGCGGTCCGCGCCCTGCTGATCACGGGTGCCGGCCGCGGCTTTTGCGCCGGGCAGGACCTCAGCGAGCGCAAGCCCGTGCCCGGAGAGCCGCGACGCGACCTTGGCCAGGGCCTCGAGCGCTACTACAACCCGCTGATCCGGCGCTTGCGCAACCTCGAGAAGCCGATCGTCGCCGCGGTCAATGGCGTGGCGGCCGGGGCCGGCGCCGGCCTGGCGCTCGCCTGCGACATCGTGATCGCCGGGCACGCCGCGAGCTTCATCGAGGCTTTCAGCCGGATCGGCCTGGTGCCGGATGCCGGCAACACCTGGTTCCTGCCGCGGCTCGTGGGCCCCGCTCGCGCGGTGGCCATGGCCTTGACGGGCGAGGCCGTGCCGGCCCGGCAGGCGGCCGACTGGGGCCTGATCTGGAAGGCCGTGCCCGATGACACCCTCATGACGGAGGCGCGCGCCCTCGCGCAGCGCCTTGCGCAAGGGCCGACGCGCGCGCTCGGCCTCACCAAGCGCGCACTCAACCGGTCGAGCACGAACGACCTCGACACGCAGCTCGATCTCGAGCGCGACCTGCAGCGCGAGGCCGGGCTCGGCGAGGATTATCGCGAAGGCGTCGCGGCCTTTCTCGAGAAGCGGCCGCCGCGCTTCACCGGGCGCTGACGCCTTGAACGCCGCCGCTTCGGCCGAGCACGCTCGGATCCACGAGGCGATTGAGCGCCTCTGTGCTGGATTCGGCGACGCCTACTGGCTCGAGCGCGACAGCGACGGTCGGTTCCCGGAGGAGTTCTACCGCGCGGTCGCCGAGGGCGGATGGCTTGGCATCGCGATGCCGGAGGCCTATGGCGGCAGCGGGCTCGGGATTTCCGAGGCCGCCGTGATGATGCAGGCCGTCGCCCAGTCGGGCGCCGGTTTCAGCGGCGCCTCGGCGATCCACATCAACATCTTCGGGCTCAATCCCGTCGTCGTGTTCGGCACGGAGGAGCAGAAGCAGCGCTTCCTAGCGCCACTGATTCGCGGCGAGGTGAAGGCCTGCTTCGCCGTCACCGAGCCCGATGCCGGCCTCGATAC